>CASFBD010000061.1:0-11451 GCA_949292885.1 uncultured Bacillota bacterium | reverse complement strand
GAACGTTTTCACCGAGAGCGGCGTACAAATTTGCTCCGAACAGATAGCCCAGCGCCGAATAGTCTTTGGCATTGACTTCGTTTGCAACAAACCAGTCGCCGCCGCGGAAAGTCGTCTGCGGCGTGTCCGCCGTGGTCATGTCCTGTATGAACAGGCGGATAAGCCCGCTCTGTGCCTGTGCGATGTCCTCTTCCGTGTAATCGGTGGTCGCCATCGCCATCTGCATATTCGACTGTCCCGCCGCGATCCACACTTCTCCGACCAGCACGTTTTCAATGGAAGAAACGGAACCGTCGCCCGAAATTTCCAGCGTGCGGCCCTCCGTGCTCGCCTGCATGGGCGCGAGAGTAAATTCGACGTATCCGTCCGCATCCGAAACCTGCTTGACGCTCTGCCCCGCAAACGTGAGGGTGTACTCCGTTTCCGGATTGCCATACGCCCAGACACTGACCGATTTGTTCCTCTGCAAGACCATGTCGTCCATGAAGGGCGCGCCGAAAGTGATCTCGGAAAGAGAAACTTCTTTTGTCGCCGTCTGAGATGCCGCAAAGGAATCCGTCGCCTTGTAACGGATGGCAAGCGTATAGGTGCCGAGTTCCAGATTTTCAAATACGTTAGAGGTATTCCAGGTCACGCCGCCGTCAATGCTGTACTCTGCGCCTGCAACCGCTTCGATGGTGATGCTGTCTTTGGTCGCCGTATAATTGAGCTCGGGTGCGGAATCGTCCTCGATAAATTCCACTTTGGAAATGTATGTATCCGCCGCAACCGATTTGAATTGCAGATTCCACGTTTCCGTTGCGACGCCCCCGCCGATGCGCAGGATCGCCGTCTTATAATTGTCGTCCGTGCACGCTTCCAGCGCCAGCTTGCCGCTGAAATCGCCTTGGTTGGCAATGTAGCTCGCCACTTCGAGGTTGTACGCGGAAAGGGTGTAGTACGTCACTTTCAGCGCGTTATAGAAGTCGAGGGGGGCTGTCTTTGTCGCGTAAACGATGGCTGTACCCTTTTCTATTTTCATCGCGGCATGGCCGAGATAATCTGTTTCCAGCGTGGGGTTGCCGTTGGCGGATTCCGCGTGCTGTATCCACACTTCCTGCAAAGCCGCCGTGTCCGCATACGAAGTGAAATCGTCGTAAACGAGAGAATTGTTCTCCCCTTTCTCCACGAGATACGTCGTGTTTTCGCATTCGGTCACGATAGAAATGTCGTCGATGAGGTAACTGCCGTTCTTGTATCCTACCGTGCAGATCGCCAGCTTTTTGACGGCATCCAGCGTCATTTCGCCGCCGCCGAAAGAGTTGTCCGTATCCAGCATGAAATCCTCAAAAGGTACGGTGACGTAGCCCTTGTATTCCGTGTTCATGCGGATATCGATATAGAAGTAATCGTCGATGCGCTCCACGAACAGCAGGCGGAAGGTCATGCCAGAACCGTCCGATTCGAGGTAGAATTTGATGCCCTCGCGCAGATCCCAGACATATTTGTCATCGTCCAGTTTCGCATAAGCCTGCGTCCAGCCCTGGCGGCTTTCGCCGCCCGAATTGTCGCTGAAATAATCGATCTTGACCGCTTTGCCGCCGTTTTCCACGGGACTGTCCACAAGCGTCATTTCAACGGGATCGCCGCCGCCGTGCCTTGTCCAGACGGATTCAAGCTCTGCCTGGTCTTTATAATCGAAAGAGAAGATCGTTTCGTCCACGGCAACATTTCTGTCCTCGTCCGGCTCGAACGCCTTTGTCGTAAAAGAGGACTGAATTTCCGCGCCGTAAGAAGGCGCGCACGCCTTGATCTTCAGGTAATATTTCGTACTGTTTTTCAGGTCGGATTTTACCTGATAACTCGTCCCGTACAGGGGCGCTTCGTAGACGACATATGTGGAAAAATCTTCCTGTTCGGAAATTTTCAGTTCGTACCATTCCGCATTGTCGTCCTGCGTCCACGTGATGGTGGGGAGAGTGGAAACGCCCGTCGCCCCGTCCTTTGGGGAGAGAAGAGAGATCTTATCCCCTGCATTGCAGGCGGCAACCGTAAAGCTGAGCGCCATCAGCAGGACAAGCACCGCGAGCAAGATGGTGCGTCTGACCTTTGTCATATTCTGTTTCCCCCTTTAATTCTTTTCGACGAGGACAGCGACGTCCATGCGCCAGCTGCCCACGTTTACGGTGACTTTGCCGCCCTGCGCGCCCACCGTTTCCGAGGTGAGGAAAGCGCCGTTTTGCACGTCGAACACCTTGACGGTGTAACTTCCCTCCTCCATGCCGTTGAAGGTAAGTACCGTTTGGGTGAACAGCGTGGTGGAATCGCCGTACTTATCCTTATTGTAGTTCATGTCGAACAGGTATGCGTACGCCTTTTGGGAATTCTTCATGCCGACGACGCGCACAAACTCGTCCGTGACGGACTGGCCCAGCCCCGTCGTGACCGCATAATCCCCTTCCGCGATGGAGGGCAGGGTGACGAAGTCGTCGTCCACTTCCGCAAAATACGTCCGGATGGGCTGATAGACGTCGTAAGCGTTGAGGGCGTCTATTTTTTCCCACCACCAGGTGAAACCGCCGCCCGCGCCCGAGAAACTGCCCGACCAGATAGACTGTTTGATGTACACCATGTTGGGATCGAGGTTCATGCACTGGTCGGCATTTTCGCCGCCCGCGCCGATCTCGCTGATAAGGACGGGCTTGTTGTATTCCTTCCACATGGGTTCGAGATAATCGTCGATGAGCGCGGAAGAATAGTTGTTGAAAGAATAGGCGTGAATGTTGTTGTAATCCAGTTCCGGAACGGAATGCAGCGGATCGTTGGAGAGGGGCACGCCCACGCTGGATGTGACCATGTGATCAAACGCATCGATGCCCTTGATGTAGGTTGCCATCTCGCTGTGCCATGCGCAGCTGTCCTCCGAATTTTCCTCATAGTCCGCGAGGTGATTGACCTCGTTCCACAGTTCCCACGCGAAGATGTGGTCGCTGTATCCCCAGCGCGCTACAATGTAACGGGCGAGTTTTTTGAAGTCTGCCTTGGCGCGTTCGCTGGTAAAGAAGTCCCACGGTTTTTCCAGATACCCATCGCAATCCACGTTGAAGGGGTTGGAATTCCAGCTCTGCCAGGTGTCGTTGACGCTGGTCTCTTCCACAAACTGACCGTGCACCAGGAACACGAGCGCAATGTAAATGCCCTCCTGTTCCGCCTTTTCGATGACCTTATCCAGGCGGAACGCCTGGTCCTGGCGCGCATCGAAGTTGACGGTGCCGCTCTCGTAGTTGAACAGCGCAAACTGGTAATCGAGCATGAACACGCGCGCCCAGTTCATTCCGACGTCGGACATATGCTCGAAAATATCGTAATATTCGTACACTTTCTTTTCCGTGGCAGTATACCAACCCACGTTTTCGCCTATGGCGAGGAACGGATCGCCGTTTTCGTAGACGAAATTTCGTTTGAGCGTAGGCTCGACCTTCACCGTTCCTTTCTGCTCTTCGGAATTTTCCGCAACTGTAAAGGAAGAAGTATATTTTGCCGTGATGCTCCCCTTTTCCTTGAGAGTGACGCGGTATGTGTACTCACCCGCCTCGTCTGCGTTGAAACGGATGCGGAAAGAGGGCTGCTCGGAAGATTCGGTAAGCACTTCGTAGCCGTTGTACACGTCCGTGTCTATGTACTGGGAGAGCGCTTCCACCTCAAACTCGTCTATGACGGTGGGGAAAGAGCCGCCCGAACGCTGCACGCCGAAATCCTTGACCAGGATGCTGCCCTGCGGCGCCTCGTCGATGGAGTAAAACTTGATCGCCGTCATATTGGCAAGCAGAGCGCTGCTTGCGGGAACTTCCTCCCCGTCCTTGCTGAAAGAAAAATCTTCGTAAGGAATGGTGACTTTTGTCCATTCGTTTGTGACGGTGATCTCATCCATAGAATACTGCGCCGCCACGCCGGTGGAATCGGAATAGAACCCGACATAATACCCGCTGACCGGTTCCGTGCCTGCATTTTTGACGTAAAAGAAGATTTCGTTGCTCAGCAGGTCCACGCCGCCCATGCGGATAGCTTTCTGCGTGATGTAGGCGTGTTCCGCAAGCGGGCTGATCTTGACCACGCCGCGGCCGGGCGTCTGCCCGTCGCCCGCGTCGAACACGCCGACGGCGTTGCCGTACCAGTCCGCAAGCTCGTATTCCGCCTCGTAGTCGTACTCCTGCAGGGAAAGATCATAGTCCTTATAGTAGAAAGCGGGAACGGTGAGCACTTCCCCCGAAGGCGCTACGAACTCGCCGTACACGTCCACTTCCTCGTAATCGTACACGTTTCCCGTCAGGCCGGAGATGTCGACGGAAAATTCCGCACGTTCGCCCGTCTTTGCGTTCTGCGGGGCGGAAACGCCGTTCAGCTGCGCCGCACTGTCCGCATTGACCTTGACAACTTTGTTCTTTTCTTCCCCGCGGATCTCCTGCGCCAGGGCGCTTTCCGTCCACGGTTGGTTGGTTTCCCCGCCCGCGCAGCCTCCCAGCACGGCGCTGACGCCGAGCAGGAGTGCGCAGGAAGCGATCAGAATGCTGCGTATTCTCATTTTTCCCCTTCCTTGATTATAATTTATCTTCCGCGTCTTTCAGAGCCGCACAGAAGCGGTCGATCGCCGCGTCGAGCTTTGCTTCATCGACGTCATAATACCCGACGCCCGTCTTATAAGATTCGTTGAGAAGATTGGACATCGCCGCAGAAAAAGCGCTGGCAAACTCGTCCGTCATGCCGTCCATGTAATAGAGATTATCCGATCCCACGGCAAAAGATCCGAACAGGTCGGTGGGGAATTCCTCGCTGGTTCCGCCCGTCACATATTCGTATGCCTGCGTATTTGAGGGAAGATCGGAGAACTTGGCAAACTCCACCTGTGCCTCGTACGAGAGCGCCCATTCGATGAATTTGTATGCCATATCCTTCTTTTCGCTCGCCTTGGGGACGCAAAGATTGTTATAGGTGACCAGCATGGTGTCCTCTCCGCCCGTCGCTTTGAACGCGGGAAGAGTTACGATGTCCTTGCCTGCATTCTGCAGTGTGGAAAAGCCCCACGGCCCCGTATAGGATGTGAGCACCGTCTGCTCTCCCTGCACAAGCA
Source organism: uncultured Bacillota bacterium (assembly GCA_949292885.1). Lineage (GTDB taxonomy): Bacteria > Bacillota > Clostridia > Christensenellales > Borkfalkiaceae > Borkfalkia. The sequence goes on along the minus strand of CASFBD010000061.1, from coordinate 6,344 downwards.
TTGCCTCGTCAAAGGTACCGCTCGCGCTGGAATTGGTGTCCTGTCCGAAAGGAACCACGTATCCGCTCTGGAACAGAAGAACGAGGTCGCGGACAGCGGCTTTACCCGCCTCGCAGTCCACGTCCACCGTCTTGGTTGCGTTGTTGACGATGGGCGCGCCCGCACTTGCCGTCAGCAGGAACGCCGCTTCCGAAGAGTCCATTTTCAGCGCATATTTTTTGCCGTTTTCCTGCGCGACGCCGCCCAGAATGGAGATCATTTCTTCCGGTTCAAAACAGGAAGTGCGCGTCTGCAATTCGGAAAGATCGTACGCGGAACCCTCGAACGTCGCCGTGTCCACGGCGATGCGGCGGGTGGTGATCCCGACGGAAACGCCCAGGCGTTCCTCCCCTTTCATAAACTGTTTGTTTGCGCCCTCGTTTACGCCCGCAATGACGTCTTTGAGGGAATCCACGGAATCGAGGTCGACAAACACGTTGCTGTCGCGGTAAGGGCCCCAACCCCAGGTGGAGAGGAACACCACGTCTGCCGCCGCGTCGTCCAGGAGGTCGTAGCGGAGCTTGGTAAAGTAGTTGGAGTAGTCGTTGAAGTTCCACTGGATCTCGATGCCGGGATTTTCCGCCTCGAACAGCTTTCCCCATTCCTCAAAAGCACTGCGTTCGTAAACGCTTGCCCAGCGCGAAACGACGAGAACGTTGTCAGGCACGTCTCTGCCGCAGCCTGCAAACACGGACGCGCCGCCTGCCAGCATTGCCGCACTCATCAACAGTGAGAGTAGTTTTTTCATGCAAACCTCCTTATTTCAGATCGGCAATCACAATGCCGTTTTCCAGATATTTCTGGCCGAGCACATACACGATGATGGTCGGCACAAGCGCAATGGTAAGTCCCGTAAACAGGATCCCGCGGTTGGGATTTTCGGGAGAGATAAAAGTCATCAGCGCCAGCGGAACGGTGTAAAGCGATTCGTCGCGCAGGTAGATGAGGGGGCCGAACGAGTCCTTCCAGCTGCCGAGGAAGGTAAACAGCCCCGTGACGATGAGGATGGGCACGATCTGCGGCAGCATGATGCGCAGAAAGATGGTCAGGCTGCCTGCACCGTCTACCTTTGCAGCATCGTCGATCTCGTGCGGAATCCCCTTCATAAACTGCGTGATGAGCAAAACGTTGCCTGCCGCGCCGCAGATCTGCGGCACCACCAGCGGGAGAAAGTTCTTTGTCCAGCCGATCTCCTTGAACAGCAGGAACTGCGGCACCACCGTCACCTGACCGGGCAGCATCATGGTAGCGATCATGATCCCGAACCACACGGACGAACCTTTAAAGTTAAAGCGCGAAAACCCGAACGCCACAAATGCGGAGGAAAACACGCTTAAAAGAACGGAAAGCGCCGCCAGGATCAGACTGTTGATGATATAGCGGTAAAATTGCAGATCCACCATCACTTCCGCGTAATTGCTCCACTGCGGATCCCGTGAAAACCAGACAATGGGGCTGGTAAGGTATTCCTGTGTGGTCTTTACCGAAGAAGTGATCATCCAGAAAAACGGGACGATGATGCACAAAACCAGCAGCACGATCACCGCTTTCAGGATCCAAAGCCACCAGCAGTCCGCAATGTGGCTGAGCACGCGTTCCCTGCGGAGGGAGCTTGATTTTGTCTGTTCCACGGTTTCCCCCTCCTTAATTTTTTGTGTAATACTTGCTCTTCTTGATGAAGATGAGGATAAACACGCTGAACACCGCCGTGATAAAGAAGATGATCCAGCCGATGGCGGACGCCTTGCCCATGGCGGCATCTGCGCCGCCGAATCCGGTGCGGTACAGATAGTAAGCCAGCGTTCCCAGCGCGTTCTGATTGCCCATGCCGTGCGTTGCCGTTCCGGATGCGGTGGCAAGCCCCAGCGCCAGGTCGAATACCTGCACGCCGCCGATCAGGCTCATGAACAGCTGATAGACGATGATGGGGAAAATAATGGGCAAATTGATCTTGACAAGCGTCATAAAGCGGGAAGCACCGTCGATCTTGGCGGCTTCGATGACGGAATTGTCGATGTTCTTGAATGCCGCCGTAAAGATGATCATGGGCCCGCCCAGCCCCCACAGGGACATAAAGATGAGTACCCAGACCGCCTTCCCCGGTTCGGAGAGCCACGTCTGCGTTTCCCAGCCGAACAGTTTGAAAAACTGGTTGATCAGCCCGAACTCGGAAGCGTCGAAAATGGGCGCCATCATCATGGAAAAGGCAATGCCGATGACCAGGCTGGGCAGATAAATGATCGTGCGCAGGGCAAGGTTCAGCCAGCTTGCAGAAAGCAATATGTATGCCGTCAGTATGCCGAACAGCACGGAAATCAGCGTGGAGAAAAACGCATACAACAGCGTATTGGAAAGACAGATGTGAAAAATTTCATTGGAAAAAATCTCAACATAGTTTCCGAATCCGATAAAGGTGCGCTCCCCGAACAGGTCCCAGTCGAAAAAAGACATCGTAAAGGACATGACGATCGGATAAATGGTAAACACAAAAAACCCGATCAGCCACGGCAGGATGAAGAGATACCCTTTCAGATTCTCGCTTTGAAGGATCTTTTTGCAGCGGTTCGTATTCATTTCCCCCTTTTCCGTTCCTTTCAGTCGTTGTTCCAGAGCCGAAGCCCCGCTTCTATGTTTTCAAACGGACATTCGTCACCGGGCGCGGATACGCCGATCAGGCCGCCTCCGTTGTACATAAATTTGTCTTTCATGATGTTCACGCACCTGCGGATGTCCTCCACCGTGCCGAAGGGAAGTTCTTTCTGCCTGTTCAGCTCCCCCCAGAAAGTTATTTTGCCGCGGAACTTTTCGGAAAGTTCGTCCACATTCATGCACCAAACCTGTACGTTGAAGGCGTCTACGCCCGCCTCGATCAGGTCGGGCATGAAATTGACGATGTAGCCGTCGCTGTGCATGAACACATACTTGCCCGCGCGTTTGATGCGGCCCATCAGTTCACGATACATGGGCAGGAACAGCGTTTTGAACTTGACGGGGGAAATGAGCGTGGAGATCTGCGTTCCCCAGTCATCGGAGAACACAACGCCGTCCACGTCGGTGGCGAGCCAGCGCTTGAGCCATTCTTCGTAAAAGTCGTACACGATGTCGCGGATCTTGAAAAACTCGTTGCTTTCCTCCATGATGTCGATGAACAGCTGTTCCACGCCGCGCAGATGCTGCATCCGTTCAAACAGGTCGATCGCCCAATGCGAAAGGAGGAATTTGTCCTTTTTCTCCTTACAGCTCTGCACGATCTGGTCAAAATTTTCCCAGATGCGGTCTTTGGGTGACTTATACGTATCTATGGCGGCGTCGTTTTCCAGCGGATGGAACTTTGCCTCGCCGTAAATGCCCGCCTTGTAGTTGCGCCAGCCTATCCCCCACGCGTCCGTGTAATCGCCTACCAGCGTCCTCTGCCAGTCGCTGAGAGGGTTGTCGTAATCGGGGAAAGCCAGCCCGTTGCAGTACTTGTCGCGCATCTGCGTAAAGCGCTTGCCGTATTTGAGTTCCACGGAATCCAGCGCCCAGGACTGCACGGGCAGCATATCCGGATGGTCAAAGGTAAGAGTGCGGATCACTCTCTCTTTTTCTGTCATCATGTTTCGATCCTCCTTACGGTTCCCCTCTCGATGAGAGTGGCATAAATCTGTATATCTTTTTTCTGCAAAGATTTGTTTTCGATCTCCTCTTTCAGGAGCATGACGGACATTCTGCCCATCTCCTCACGGTTGACGCTGAACGTGGTCAGCGGCGGGTCGTTCTGCCCCGATTGCAGGATGTCGTCAAATCCGACGATGGAATAATCGCGCGGGGCTTTCAGCCCGAACCGCTCTTCCAGCACGCTCATGGTGCGCAGGGCGACCATGTCGTTGCAGCAGAAGATCCCGCTCGGCCTGTTCCCCTGTTCAAACGCCTTGATCAGATCTTCCTCGTTGTGCATATAGTCTTTGTCCCGCCTGTCCGCCCGGATGATAGAGAGGAGCGAGCCTTCCTCCCCCGCACTCAGCTGATCGAAGCGGTCGCGGAACCCCATCCAGCGGCTGCGCACGCTGTTTCCGTGCAGGATGTTCCCTATATAGCACAGATGTCTGTGACCGTGCCGCCAGAGATATTCGCAAGCCATGTATCCGCCCAAAAAATTGTCTGCGCGGATCTGCGTCAGATCCGCCCCCATATAATTGCGCGGATCGATGAGCACGACGGGAATGCGCAGGTTGCGCAGTTTTTCATAATTTTCGTCAAAATAGCTGTCGATAAAGATGAGCCCCACGCTGTTGCCCTGCAAAAACGTGAAAGGGAAATTGTCCACGGAATTATTTTTATCAAGCGCAAAGATCTCCGTGACGTACCCCAGGGATGAGGATTCCTTCTCCACCCCCTTGATGATGTCCTGCCAGAACTCCGTCGTGAGAAAAGATTTGTCTTTCAGAACGATGGTGATGCTGTTGCGTTTTTTCTTCACCTTGGCAAAATCGTAGCCCATCTCGTGTGCCGTAAGAACGATCTGTGCCTTTGTTTCCTCGCTCACGCCGTACTTATCCGCAAGCGCAAGGGCAACCGCCGTCTTACCGATATTCAACCGCTCGGCAATGTCTCTTATCGTAACCTTTTTGTCTTTCATAAGCCCTTCCGATCCTTTGTTTTCATGGTATCACAGCGTTTCTTCTTTTTCAATCCCCTTTCGTACGGACAAAATACGCAAATATACGGACAAGTTTTCGGACAAACCGATTTTTTGTGCAAAATTTTACTAAAAATCTCCCTTTTTAGCACATTTATTGACAATTTTAAATATTTTGTCCGCATATATTCCAATTTTGTCCGCATTTTTCCGCATTGACAATACTCCTGCAGTATGCTATCATTCTATCAAATCCGCACGAAATTATCTTGCACGCAAAGGGAGAGAATAACTCATGAAAAGCATTTCTTTAAACGGAAAATACAACCTGTATTTTTACGATGCGGCCGCGTACTCTGCAGACACGCCCGAACAGCTGAAAGCAGACTGCGTAAAGAAGATCACGGCGAACGTGCCGGGAAACGTGGAATTTGCGCTGTCCGAACACGGGTATCTGCCGAAAGACCTGTTTTACTCGCAGAACATTCTTAAAACCTGCGCGTATGAAAGCTGGGATTTCTGGTACGAAAGGGATTTCACCCTGACCGAAGAACAGCTGAAAAAACCCTGCTTTCTCGAATTTTGCGGGGCGGACACCGTGGCTACATACTTTCTCAACGGTCACAAGATCGGGGAAAGCAAAGATATGCTTGTCGAACACCGCTTTGCCGTCAACGAGTTTGCAAAGCCGGGCAAAAACAAACTGTTCGTAAAGCTTGCCTCAGACATCTGCTATGCGGCGGGCAAGGAATTTCCGCCCTATATCCAGGCACTGCCCGTCAACCAGGAGAGCGCCTGGCTGCGCAAGGCGCCCCACGTGTTCGGATGGGACATCATGCCGCGCGCCCTCTCGCGCGGGCTTTGGAGAGACGTCAACCTGATCGTGGAAGACGATTTTGAAATACGTTCCCTGTATTTTGCGACAACGCACGTTCATCTCGCGTCTTCCTCCGCTCTCGTATGGTTCAATTACAACGTTAAAATGCCCGTTTCCGCGTTCGGAAAGGTGTTTCTGCGCGTCAAAGGCGTTTGCGAAGACAGCGAATTTTCCTACCGCACCGCACTGCGGTTCAACAGCGGAACGACGCGTATCGGCGTGGACAAAAACCTGAAACTGTGGAACCCCGTCGGATACGGAAAACCTTGGCTGTACGACGTGACCGTGGACATTGTGGACGCAGAGGAAAACGTCCTTGCGTCGCAAAGCCTGCGCTTCGGCATCCGCCTGGTTGAGATCGACTATTCGCAGACGGGCGGCCCCGACGGATATTTCAACATCAAAATCAACCATGTTCCCGTACTCGTGAAAGGCACAAACTGGGTACCGGCGGACGTCTTCCATTCCCGCGACAAAGAGCGCGTCCTGCCCATTCTCAAAGAGATCAGTGATCTGGGCTGCAATGCCGTGCGCTGCTGGGGCGGAAACGTGTACGAAGACCACGCATTTTTTGACTATTGCGACGAGCACGGTCTGATGGTATGGCAGGATTTTGCCATGGCGTGTTCGCAATATCCGCACCAAAAAGAATTTTTGGAACAGATCGCAGACGAAGTGAAGGCGGTTGCCGTAAAACTGCGCAACCATTGCAGCCTGATCACCTACTGCGGCGACAACGAGTGCGACATCATGACCTTTTACAACGCACTCGATCCCAACACGAACGTCATCACGCGGCGCGTCATTCCC
>CASFBD010000060.1 GCA_949292885.1 uncultured Bacillota bacterium | reverse complement strand
TGAAAAAGTTTTCCCCGCACCCTTTCCAAACAATATAACCAAAGTAATGTTGTTGACCCGTAGAACGGTCAAATCCAAACAACATTATTATACGAGAGAACATATGACGGGGAAACAGCTGGTCAGGGATGTCATTGCCAACCGCGGCTTTGACAGATTGCCCATTTATCTGTTCAACAAGGATGTGGACAAATCGGACATCATCAGTTTTTACACGATGCCTGCGGAAAGTTTCCGCCCGAAAGAGGCGAACGAGTCGGAGTGGGGATTTGTTTGGGAAAAACTGGACGACACGATGGGACAGCCCAAAGCGGCCGTCATTACGGATTGGTCGCAGTTTTCTTCCTACGTCCCGCCCGACGGAAAGGATCCTTCCCGCCTGCGCGGTATAGACGAGTTTCTCAAAAAATTCGGCGACAAATATGTCATAGCCGGGCTGGGTATTACGGGGTTCGGCATCATGACTTTCCTGCGCGGATTTGAAAACACATTGGAAGACTTCTATCTGGAACGGGAAAATCTGGAAAAACTGGCGGATATGGTGTTCGGATATGAGGAAGATCTCATCCGTCAGTGCGTTGCAAAGGACATTGATGCCGTATCTTTTTACGACGATTGGGGGATGCAGTTTTCGCTGATGATTGACCCCAAACTCTGGCGGGAATTTTTTAAACCCCGTTACAAACGTCAGTTTGACATCATCCACGAGGCGGGAAAACAGGTGTATTTCCACAGCTGCGGCTATGTCTACGACATTATTCCCGATCTCATCGAGATCGGCGTAGACATCTTTAATTTCAATCAGCCGGACGTGATGGGGCTGGATAAACTTTCCGAATTTCGCGGAAAAGTTTGCTTCAACTGTCCCGTAGATCTGCAGACGGTTGCAATTTTCGGGGACAAACAGCAGATCGAGTCGTACACCGACAGGCTGGTTCGCTCGCTCGGCACGGGCAGGGGCGGTTTTATCGGTTATATGGAAGAATATCACTCCATCGGCCTTTCGAAGGAAAATTACGACATCATGCTGAGCGCTCTGAGAAATTATAAGCCTTGACAAACAAGAAATATACAGCGCCTCCCTTGCGCATTTGTGCAAGGGAGGCGCTGTTTGTTTCCGACCTTTTTTTCGTCGCGCCCGATAAAAATTTATTTGTCAGGTGCTTGACAAATAAAAATATATTGTATATAATCAATATATACAATTTATGAGAGGAAATCATGAATCTGTTTTTATCCAACCTTTCGGGAAAGGCGCTGTACGAGCAGATCTACGATCAGATCAAAAATCTCATCCTGGAAGGAAGTCTGAAGGAGGGAGAGGCGCTGCCCACCATCCGCGGGCTTGCAAAAGATCTGCGGATCAGCGTCATCACTACTTCCCGCGCCTATGCCGATCTGGAACGGGACGGGTACATTTACTCGGTCGTAGGCAAGGGGAGTTTTGTGGCTGAGCGCAACAAGCAGTTTGTGCGGGAAAAAAATCTTGCCGAACTGGAACAAAAACTTTCGGAGACGTCGGCGCTTGCCAAACGCCTTGAAATGAGCGAAGAGGAGTTTTTAAAAGCCGCGCAGGCGGCTTTTCGGAGATAAGCTATGCAAAGTTTACAGATACGGTCTTTGACAAAAAAATACGACGGATTTCTTCTGGACAACGTTTCTTTTTCCGTGCCGCAGGGGGCTGTGGTCGGACTGATCGGCGAAAACGGTGCAGGGAAAAGCACGGTCATGAAGTCGGTGCAGGGCGCTGTGCGTGCGGACGAGGGGAGCATTCTTTTTCAGGGCAAGCCCATCGGGGAGCTGAGCAGGGAAGAAAAGCAAAAGATCGGTTTTGTACAAGATGTCACCTGTCTGCCGCTGGAAATGGGGATTTCCATGCTGGACAAAGTCTTTTCGCATATTTTTGTGCAATGGAACAGCGATCGTTTTTTTGATCTGTGCAGGAAGTTTTCCCTTCCCGAAAAGAAGGCGGTCAAAGATTTTTCCAAGGGGATGCGCATGAAGGCCGCCATAGCGGTCGCTCTCTCGTATGAGAGCAAGCTGCTCCTTCTGGATGAACCGACGAGCGGGCTGGATCCCGTCGTGCGCGACGAGATCTTAGAAATTTTATACGATTATATGCAGGACGGAAAAAGGGCGATACTCATTTCCTCGCATATTACTTCCGATCTGGAAAAGCTATGCGATTATATCGTGTACATTCATGAGGGACGGGTGCTTTTTGACGAGGAAAAGGACGCGCTTTTGGAAAAATTTGTTGTGTTTTCCTGCGAAAAATCCGCTTTGAAGGAGCTGGATCCCGCACGGGTGGAGCGTGTGCTTCTGCGCGAATACGGCGCGGACGTGCTGGTACGCAAAGACTGTCTGCCGCAGGGATTTTGCGGAAACAGGGCGGGCCTGGATGAGATCATGCTTTTTTATGCAAAGGGGGAACGGTTATGTTCGGACTTCTGATCAAAGATTTTTACAATATCCGTAAACAGATCGCCTGGTATGTCGGGATGATCGCAATGTTTTTTGTCGTTTCGCTGTCCGTTCGCAATCTCACGTTCAGTGCTTCCATCGGTCTGCTTGTCACCATTTCCGTGCCGCTCACCGCGCTTGCGTACGAGGAGCGGGAAAACTGGCAGAGGTTTGCCGCGGCAAGCGGACTCGGCGCTAAAACGATGGTTGCGGAAAAGTATCTTTTGGGCATTGTGTTTGCCTTGTTCAGCTCGCTGGCATATCTCGCCGTCTTTCTGATTTGTTTTGAAAAAGGCATAACGTGGATAGAATTTTGGTTCCCTGTCTGTATGCAATTTATTATTTTGTCCGTGGTTTTGCCCCTCGTGTTCAGGTACGGCGTCGAGCGCGGCAGAACAATGACCGTCGTCTTTGTGGTCGTGTTGGTGGCACTGTTTGCGGCGGGTATGGGCTTTTTGGGGGAGAGAATTTCTCCTGCTGCGCCCGTTGCGGGGATCGTGGCGGCCGTTACGTTGCTCTTGCTGATCGGTTCCTTTTTTCTTTCTCTGAAGATCTACGAAAAAAAAGAATTCTGACAGAATAAAGGCGCGGCGCTTTCCGTTCGGAAAGCGCCGCGTCTTTGTCTGTTTAAAAGCAAAAACCTGCAAAAGAAGAGATCTTTCGCAGGGTGAGGTCTACCTTTCAAGGAAGGCACCGCAGGCGGAACATTTTGCTGCCGACTTGTCGTTTTTGGTGCCGCAGTAGGGGCAAACGGTAAATTTGTTTTCCGGCTTTTCCTTGTTGAGGAGCTGGTCTTTCTTTTCTTCGTATTCCGCTTTGGTGATGGCGCCGCTGTCTAAAAGGCGCTTGTATTTCATCAGTTCGTCCGCTTCCGTTGCGGGAAGGGCGGGGCGATTGTACTGTATGACAGGTGCGGCGGGTGCGGACTGTACGGAAGGTTTGCTTATCCAGTCCCGCAGGGCACAGACAATGTCGATGATCCAGCCTATGTAGAATAAACCGAGAGTGAACAGGTACAGGATCCCGCGGAAATACTGTCTTTTGTAAAAGCGATAAAAACCCGTCCAGCCCAAAACGATGGTGAGAATGAATACGATCATTTTTCCCCTCTGCCGCACGGTGCCGCCGCAGCGTAAAACCGGCTGCACGGTGCGGAATTTTTGTGAAATTACAAAAATAATTATATCTTTGCGCGCGAAAATTGTCAAGCGGAAAGGGATTTTCCGGAACAAAAACGGGAGTATCTGTGTACGTATTTTTTTTTAGCGATAGAGGGGGATCAGAACGTCGGATGCGACGGAAACGGAGCGCGTCTTTCCGTTTTCAAAGGCGACGAGGTATTCCCCGTCCTGAATGCTTACGATCTTCCCCGCACCAAAGTGCGGGTGCCGAACGCCGTCGCCCGCGGCAAAAACGCGGATATTGGGCGGCGCTGCGGAAACTCCCATTTCAAATTCCTGTTCGCGGATGTATTCTTTGGAACGCCGCGTGTGTGACTCGGAAAATACGCCTTTCTTTTCCAGCAGGTTGTCGTCGATGTTGAAGAGGAAGCGAGAGGAATACAGGCTCCCGCCCGCCTGCGCCTCGTAACCTTCCGCGTCTGAAAGGAACAGCAGGTCTTCCGCGCGCGTCATGGCAACGTACGCTACGCGCCGTTCTTCTTCCATTTCTTCTTTGGAGCGGATCTTGCGGGAGGGGAACATTCCCTCGTTCATGCAGCACACGAACACGACGGGAAATTCCAGCCCCTTTGCCGTGTGCACGGTCATCAGCCGCACGCTGTTTTCGCTGTCCTGCCTGTCCGCGGAGGAGAGCAGGGAAACGCTGTTGAGGTAATCCCCGATGCTCACTTCTTCCTGCGCCTCGTCCAGAAATTCGCGCAGGGAGGCTTTGAGTTCGTTGAGGTTGTCCAACCTGTCCTGGTTGCCGCACAGCATGATGTATTCCTCGTATCCGCTCTTTTGCAGGAGGAAATCCAGCGTATCCGCCGCGTCGTGCGATTTTGCAAATTCCTCCGCTTCGTCCAGCGCCTGCAAAAGCTGCGCCGCCTTGGTGGAGCGGAAATTGGCGCGCGGGGAACATTCTGCCAGGGCGCCGAGCCATCCGAGCGTCGCGGCGCATTGTTGCATCACGGCAAGCCGCGTCTTTCCGATGCCGCGCGGCGGAACGTTTACGATGCGCAGAAAGGAGAGTTCGTCTCCGCTGACCAAAAACCGCAGATACGCGAGCGCGTCCTTGACTTCCTTGCGCTGGTAAAAACCCACACCGCTGTACACGGCGTAGGGAATGTTCTTTTTGAGGAGCGCTTCCTCAATGGGGCGGGACATATAATTTCCGCGATATAAAATCGCTATGTCGCGCAGGGACGTGCCTTTTTCATGCAGTTCTTCGATGGTTGAGGCGATCCATTCGCTTTCTTCCGCGCGCGATCTTGCGTGAAAATAGCAAGGCATGGCGCCGCTTTTTCGTACGGCATCCAGCTGTTTTTTCAGCCGTGCCGTGTTGTGGGAGATCAGTGAATTGCTCACTCCTAAGATCTCGGGGGTGGAGCGATAATTTTTGTTCAGGACAATGGTCTGCGTCCCTTCAAACCGCTTGTCAAAATTGAGGAAATATCCCACGCTGGCGCCCCGCCACGAGTAGATGGTCTGGTCGGGATCGCCCACGATAAACAGGTTTTTGTGATGGGCGGAAAGCACGCTTGCCAACTGGTATTGCTCGGCGGAAACGTCCTGAAACTCGTCGATCTGAATGTATTCAAACTTTCTCTGCCATTTCTGCGCAATGTCCTCGCGCGTCTGGAAGAGGTACAGCACAAACTGGATGAGATCGTTGAAATCCAGATAAAAGTTTTTGCGCTGGTTTTGCAGATATTTCAGGATGACAAAGGACATGGAGCCTTTGTCGTCTGCGTCGGCAAGCCCCGGTGCGATCTCTTTGCGTGCAGGATCGGTGAGGTAGGGCACGTAGGCATTCTGCGATTTGTACACTTCCAATGCGTCCAGACAGCGCCGGAAAGAAAAGTTTTTTAAAGTAAGTCCGTTTTCGTCGAAAATACGCTGCAAAATGCCTTTCTGGTCTTCCTCGTCCAGGACGATAAAGTTTGCGGGATAGGCAAGGCAGGAAATGTCCGACTGCAGAATTTTGTGGCAGGCCTGTGAAAGGTGAGGATCCAGCCGCCGTCCTCGTCGGGCAGTGCGGCGCGGATGCGCTTGCGCATTTCCCATGCCGCCTTGTTGGTGAAGGTGACGGACAGGATATGTTCGGCGGGCACGCCCAGCACTTTGGCAATATAGACGTAGCGGTTGGTCAGAACGCGCGTTTTTCCGCTCCCTGCGCCCGCTGCCACGCGTACGTAGCCTTCCGTTGCGCGGATCGCCTGCGCCTGCTCCGCGTTCAGGTTTTTAAAGATAAGTTCCTCTATCCCCATAAGTCTTCCTTTTTTTGAACTTTTGTTTGTTTTTCTATTATAACCGCAATCGGCGGAAAAAGCAAGGGCTTTTTCTCTTTTTACACAAAAGCATAGGAGAAAAGGGGATTGCACCTTATGCAAAAAAGACCGCAAACGTTATGCGTTTGCGGTCTTTTCTCTGTAAAGGAGTGCGGAAAGCGCGGCAAGCTGTTGGGGCGTAAGCGTTTCGCCGCGCGCCTTTTCGGGGATGCCCGCTTCGGAAAGAAGCGCTTGCGCCCGTTCGCGGGGAAGGGAAAAGGCGTTTACCAGGTTGTTTTCCAGCGTCTTTCTGCGGGAAAGGAAGGCGGCGCGCACGGTGTCGCGGTAGCATTTGGCATCGGGTACGGGAATGCGGTCCTTTTCAAAATCCAGCTTTACCACTGCGCTGTCTACATTGGGCACGGGGTGAAACATCCTGCGCGGTACAAGTTTTACGATCTGCGCGCTCGCCCTGCGGGCGATTGCCGCCGTAATGGCGCCGTAGTCCGCCGTTCCCGCCTGTGCGCAAAAGCGGCGCGCCACGTCGTCCTGCACCATGATGACGAGGGAACGCACTTTTTCCGCTTCCTCCACAAAACGCATGACGAGAGGGGAGGTGATGTAGTAGGGCAGGTTCGCCACCACCGTGTATTCACCCAGCTCCTCTTCCAGAGCCGGCAGGTTTTCTTTCATAAAATCGCGGAAAACCACTTCCGCGTTGTCTGTGCCCGCCAGCGTTTCCGCAAGTACGGGCTGCAATTTTTTGTCGATCTCGTAGGACACGACCCGCTTTGCCGCTGCGGCAAGCTCGCGCGTAAGCGTTCCCGCGCCGCAGCCGATCTCCAACACCGTCGTGCTTTTGTCTACGCCCGCAAGGGAAACGATGCTCTTTAAAAGATTGGAGTCCGAAATAAAGTTCTGTCCGAACTGCTTTTTAAAGGAAAAGCCGTGCCTTAGGAGAATGTCTTTTAAATTTTCCATGATTTGCCTGTAAATTTTGCGTATATTGTGCGCCGCCCGGCGCAAACTGGGAATGTAAACTTTTCACCGAGCGAACGGATGACTGCTTATCGGCAGAAGTGCGTTTGCCATGACAGAAAAAAAGTTTGCATACAAAGGAAAAAGAGGGATCTGAAAGGCAAACGTCTTTGAGATCTCTTTTTTTGATGAAATGGTTTTTTCGGATTTGTTTCGGGATCTTCGGGGGTGGCTATTCGCTGTCCGCAATGTAGGGACGCACGCGCAGGGAAACGCCGCAATCCTGTGCGATCTTGCGGCACTCTTCGATCTTCTTTTCTCCGATGACGTCTACCACGGAAAACCAGACATTTATGCCGCGGGCCGCGCATTTTTTTGCAAAGTCCTGCAATCCCGCAAAGGCGGCTTGTCCGTAAGCGGGGCGGCAGAGTTTTACATAGTCTTCGGCATTGCTCTCGTTCAGACTGACGTTGATTTTATCTACCGCCTGTGCAAGGTCGGCGGAAATGTCTCTGCCTGCCGTCATGCTGCCTTGTCCGTTGGTGTTCAGCCGCACCGTTGCGCCTCGCTTTTTCAGCTCTTTCCCGATCTCGAGCAGTACGGGAAGACGAAGCGTGGGCTCGCCGAATCCGCAGAACACATATTCTTTATAGCGGGAAATATCCTGGGGAATACGCGCAAGCACCTCGCTTGCGGAAGGTTCGCGCGCAAGCCACAGTTTGTGCCCGAAATAAGAAGAATGTTCGTTGCGCACGCAAAAGGTGCAGTCGTTGGAACACTTGCTCGTCAGGTTGATGTACAGGTTCCCGTCCAGTTCATAAGTAAAGGTTTCAAATTTTTCCATGGCTTTCACCGTTCAATTTTTTGAATAACGTATATGCGTTTTTGCGTATCTGTTCCTCCAAAACAGGGAGGGGCGTTCCTCGCAGAAGGGCAAGTTTTTCGTACACGTACCGCACGTTTTTCGGTGTATTTTGTGTGCCGCGCAGGGGTTCGGGGGCAAGGTAGGGGCAGTCCGTTTCCGCCAGGATCCTGTCTGCGGGAACCATCTTTGCCACTTCGTCCAGCCGCCGCGCGTTTTTAAAGGTGACGGGACCCGCAAAGGAGATGTACAGACCCAGTTTCAGGTATTCCGCCGCCGTTTCGGGACTTCCCGAAAAACAGTGCATCACCGCGCCGTATTCCAGCCGATTTCTGTTCTGTTTGAGAAGAGACAGCGTATCCGCTGCCGCATCGCGGCTGTGAATGATAAAGGGAACGCGGCACTCGTGCGCCAGTTCCATCTGCGCCGCAAAGGCGCGCTTTTGCGCTTCCTCGTCCGTGCCGTCGTAGTGGTAGTCCAGCCCGATCTCGCCCACGGCAACGCCCTTGGGACTTTTGAGAAGGTCTGCAATGCGCTCAAAATCGCCCTCTTTGAAGTCCGCAAGGTTGGAAGGGTGGAATCCTGCCGCAAAATACACAAACGGACAGTGTTCCGCCTGCTTTGCCGCATAGAGGGAGGATTCGTAATTCCAGCCCACGTCGATCAGTTTTTCCATGCCTGCCGCGGCAAGATCTGCCAGGAGGGCCTCTTCGTCTCCGTACCGTTCGGGGTAGTTGATGTGTGCGTGCGTGTCTATCATAACGGTTCTATTGTAGTCTTTTTTTGCGATTCCGTCAACAAAAAACGCTCTTTGTTTATCGTTCTGTGCCCGATTGCGGGCAAAAAGCGGGAGCACCGCACAGGGCGGCGCTCCCGCAGGATCATCTGTATCGGAAAATAACTTTGTTGGGGATAGCGGACTGTCGGAAACGCTTACAGCGCGGACACGGCATATCCATCCGTCGTAAAGACGTACAGCAGATCACCGATGATGCAGGCGCGCGTCTTGTCGGGATCTCCTTCGACGGGAATGCGGCACGCTTCGTCGATCTCGTATCCGTCGTAGCGCAGAAGCAGGTAATAACTCTGCGTTTCCGAATCGTAGTCGTACACGTGCAGTCCTATAAGTCCACGCCCTGCGTCGATCAGGTGCGCCTTGAACAGATCGGAAAAGATGCAGGGGGACAGTTCGTATTTGCCGTCCGAAACCACGCCGTCCTGCGTTTCCAGATACACTTCCGCTTTCAGCGTGTCGCGCGTGTTTCCGTATCCGATGCCGAGCAGAGATCCCTGATAAAAGGGGAACAGTGTGAAGGAATATCCGTCGATGGTTCCCGTATCTTTGGCGGTGATGTTGGAGGGGTCGGAAAGATCGATCGCGTACACGGGATCGGTGAACTGAAGGACGTATGCCGTGCAGATATAGGCGGTATCTCCGTCGAAACGCGCCGCCGTCACTTCCTCGCCGTCGGGCGCAAAGTTTTCCAGTTTTCCGAGCAGGGCAAACTCTTTGACCGAAAAGACGTACACAGCCGCATTTATGATGCCCTGTCTTCTGAGCGTGGTGGCCACGCGCAGGGTACCGTCCTTTTCGTCCATGCTGTACTGGTCTTTGACGGAGCCGCTTACGTCGTATTTTCCCGCCACGGAAAGGGCGCCGTTCGCAAGATCGACGCGGCAGATCTCCGTCCTGGTTTCGCTCATCTCTAAGGCGCCGTCCGTAAGATCGTTGCGGCGGATCTCTGTCTTTGTATTGCGCACATTTTCATAGGTTCCACTGTAAGAACGGGTGACGTAGGCGTTTTCCGCGGAAACGTATACCTCCTGTGCAAAGGACAGAAAAGCGCAGGAATGTTCAATTTCATAACTTGCTCCGTCGATGCGGCAAAGAACCGTATAGCGCGCCGTGCGTGCATCTTCGGGGCAGACGATGTCCTGCATGGCGACGCTCTGCAGATCGTCAATGTCGCCGTATTGCGGCAAGAACTGCGCTTCGTCCGAAAAGTCGGGGTTCTGGCGGACGTTGAACTGGTTGATGAGCAGAAATCCGCCGTCCATGCTGCGCGAGGTGACGTACTCGCCCGAAAGGTATTGCCTGCCCAGTTCGCGCACGTTTGCGGGATCGGAAACGTCCAGCCCGATCACGGCGGTGTACCTCGCCCCTTTTTCAGACAGTCGTACGGGCGTAAATACGGTGACGCGCGTTCCGTCCTCGTTCAGGTACATTTCCGCGCTTTCGGGAGATGTAAAGGAATCTTTTTCCCCGCCCGCGGGAATAGTAAATTCTCCGCACAGAGCGGTGTCCATGCCCGCAACGTTATAGCATTGCAGGGTAAAATGATCCCGGTCAGACGTATTCAGGTAGAACACGGTCTTGTCCGTGCGCTTGAACAGATCGCCCTCGATCACACCTTCTGTCTGGTTATTGGTCACTTCTTCGTAGTTTTCGCCGGCGGCGGGATCGGAGGTCAGATTATCGTCGCCTTCGGCTGCGCCTTTCATGCCGTCCAGCAGGTCGCCGAACCACGCATCAAAGTTGTTTTTGTAGGGGGAAGGCGTGTAAGTCAGCTTGTTCAGTGTCTGCATCAGCGAATAATATTCACTGTCTTTGTATGCGGAAAGGGATGGATATGCCGTGGAATAGGGGAGAAACAGAATAAGGTTCAGCGCGATCAGAACGCTCATGCACGCTGCGGCGACGGACGCAAATTTTATCTTACGTCTCTTTGTTTTCAGTTCCTCGGCACGCCAGAGAATATCGTGTGTGCGCTCTTTATAAGTCTTCATAGAAAACACCGTCCTTGCAAAGAATTTTTTTGAGGGTGAGCTTTGCTCGGGCAAGCAGGTTGTAGATCTGTTTATCGTTTTTTTTGAGTATTTTACGGCATTCTTTTACAGAAAATCCGTCCAGATAGGTGAGCTGTAAAATTTCCCGGTATTGGGGCGGCAGTTTTTCCATGGCGGAAAAAAGTGTCTTTTCCCGTTCGGAGCGCAGGAGAAGTTCTTCTGCGGAGGGGCGGAAGTCTTTTTGTTCGGAGAGGGGAGCTGTCTTTTTTCGCGCACGTAAAACGTCCGCCGCCTTGTTGCGTGCGATTTTGTAGAGGTAGGTTTTAAAGGCTGCCTCTTCCCGGAATTTCTTTTTCTTTACGATCAGCGCGGCAAAGGTGTCTGCCATCACGTCTTCTGCTTCCGCCGTGTTTCCTACAAACATACAGGCAAAACGCACCAGACCGTCGCTGTAAAGGCGTACAAGCTCTTCCAAAGCGCTCGCGTCGCCCGCCAGAAATCTATTGTACAACAGTGTACCCAGTTCCATATCGCTCACCTCTCATCCCTTAAACGGCAGAACGCGCCGTTTTACTCACCTTTTGTAAAAAAACGTCCGCAGACAGCGGACGTTTTTTGCTTTTCGGTTACTTTGTTTTGGATTTGCGTTCCAGCCTGGATGCGCACCATACTGCAAAAGCCGCAAGCCACGCGAGCAGAATGACCAGGAAGACTACTACGGATGTGGTTGTATAATCCAGGATCAGCATGGTGAAGAAGCAGACGACCAGGGCAATGGTAACGACTGCGAAAAGAATATTCATGAGAAGAAAGGTGGTGGGTGATTTTGTTTTCATATATTCCTCCTCCACAAGGTTATTTTGTTATTTCACTTTTTTTATATTATATCACAATATTGCGCGCTTGTAAAGACTTGTATCGCTTGTTTTTACAAAAAAAACCGCCTTCTTGATCTGACCCCAAAAAATGAGACGGAAAGATTAACGGGTGGAATGAGAGGACTGTAGACGGTATTGAACCGGAGACAGTCCTTTCAACTTTAATGTA
>CASFBD010000059.1 GCA_949292885.1 uncultured Bacillota bacterium | reverse complement strand
TATTTTGAATTCCGGCGAGTACTTTGTGTTAAATTTCTTTTCTCTTGACATAAAAATATGCACCTCCAAAAGTCTGTCCAACTTTTGGGGTGCATATCAGTCGGGCAGTCCCCTTTTTTTTACTCTTTTTTATTGAGTTCACGCAAAATGTTTTTCAGCGTTTCCAGATGCAGTTTTTCGTCCAGAACGATGCGCTCGATGATCGCCGCCACCTTTTCGTTTTTCAGCTTTCTGATCATCTCTTCGTAGGTGTAGATCGCCTGCGTTTCCCCCAGAATGTCATCCAAAATCATCTTATGTACGTCGCAGGCATAGGACACCGCAGACGTGCTGTAAAAATCAAATTTCCGCGGCGGACAAGAGGAAAACACGGGCAATACCCCCAGCTGATACAACAGCGATCCGAGTATTTCCAGATGGTGCATTTCCGTAATGGCGATGCGTTCCAGCGTCTTTGCATACTCTTCCAGTCCCTGTTTCTGCAACACGATCGCCTGAAATACGTACTGTAAAATAGCGGTCATCTCACTCCCGCGGTCTGCATAGGCGGGCGAAATAATGCGCGCACTGCACAAATCTTCTCCTATCCCCGCCAGATCGGGGTAAGGCAGGTCTACCTGCAATCCTTCCATTTTTTTACCTCCAAGGCTTTTTCTTATCCTATGCGCCCGCCCGCAAAATGGTGACTTGCACCCATTCGGAAAGAGGAAATCCAGCGCCCGTCATAAAAAAAGCATGCAAAAAAAAACAGCAAAGAACAGAAAGAAGAGGAACAGGAAAATAAAAGAAACAGGGAAAAAGAAAAGGAAACAACAAGGAATCGGAACACACGGTGCAAAAAAACGGGCGTTTGCCGAAAAAAAAGCAGAAACCCGCAGACAGGGCGGGGTTTCTGCCTTGTTGAACGTCTTGCCCGAAAATGCTTTTTCCGAGCTAATACGGAAAACTCTGTCCGCAAAAATCCTGAAAAATCGCCTGTACCGACGAAACCTACGCAGGAAAACTCCTGTCCGCATCTTTGTTGCCCTGAGGGCGCGAAAAATGCCCTCAGAAAGAAAATAAGGCAGGGATATACCTGATTCCATTGACTGCCGCTTATACGCCCGTAAAACGGGCTCTGCGGCGCCAAAAGAAGATCGGAAGAGAGGTAACAAGGGCGCGGCGCTACGCCCTTTCTATGCCCTTTTTTGCAAAAAAACAGCGCGCACACACATCCGGCAGGCATACTTAAAAATCATGGCTCCCAAAGCGCGCAAAAATCATTTGTGAAAGGCAGAATGCGAAAGGCGAAAGCCAAAAGAAAGCGGCGGCCGAACAAAAAAAGCCCGTTAAACGGGCTTTGCGGCATCGGAAGGAGTTTCTGAAGAAGTATCGGAAAGCGGATCGGCAGGGGAAACAGGGGGCGCGGCGTCCAGTTTTTTGTATTCCCTTCTGCGGACAAAAAAGAGACAGACCGCGTGCGCGAGAATGGTTGCCGCCCAGCTGATAGGGTAGGACAGATACAGGTTGAACAGGGTACGGCAGGCGGCAAAAAAGGTATTGATGTACACGATGCGAACGCCGCACACGCCCACGATAGAGACCAGCATGGGCACCACCGAATGTCCCATGCCGCGCATACTGCCCACCAATACTTCCATAATGCCGCACAGACAATAGGTGGTGCAGATGACGCTCATGCGTTCCAGTCCCAAGCGGATGACTTCGGGCGATTTTGTGTAAATGGAGAGCAGGAAAGAACCCGCAAAATAGGCGCCGAACCCGACGACGAGCCCCAAAACAGTAACGATGAGCAGGCTGTCAAAGAGGGTGACGTCCATGTTTTTACGTTTGCGCGCGCCGTAATTCTGCCCCGTAAAGGTGAGGCAGGCCTGGGAAACGGCGTTCATGGAGGTATAGACAAATCCCTCGATGTTGGACGCCTCTGCGTTGGCGGTGATGGCAATGTCCTTGAAAGAGTTGATGGAGGACTGAATGACCACGTTGGACAGGGAGAAAATACAGCCCTGGATGCCCGCGGGCAGTCCGATTCGCACGATGTCGCCGAACGCATCCTTATAGATGCGCAATTTTTTCAGATCGACGTGGCAATGCCCTTTCAGGCGGCACAGGTGAATGAGGACGAGAGAAGAGGAGATCATCTGCGCGATGATCGTTCCCAGCGCCACGCCCGCCACGTCCATGCGGCAGACCACGACGAAAAAGATATTCAGCCCCACGTTGGAGATACCCGCCGCACACAAAAACAGCAGGGGCGTGCGCGAATCTCCGCGCGCACGGCACAGGGAAGACCCGAAATTGTACAAAAGGTTGAAAGGCATTCCCGCAAAATAAATCTGCAGGTAGACGGTGGAGAGGGGCAGGACGCTGTCCTGCGGGACGTCCATGGCAATGAGCATATATTTGGAACAGGTCACGCCGAACACTCCCACGATCACCCCGCCGATCAGCGAAAGAAGAATGGCGGTATGTACCACGCGGTCCAGCCGCTGTTCGTTTCCCGCGCCGATCCAGCGCGCCGCGGCGGTACACGCTCCCACCGAAAGCCCCATAAACAGATTGACCGTCAGGTTGATCAGTGAGCCCGTCGAACCCACCGCCCCTGCGGAAACGTCGCTTGCAAAGTGTCCCAGCACGATGATGTCGGACGCATTATACAGCAGCTGCAAAATTCCCGTCAGCATGATGGGCAGGGAAAACAGAAAAATTTTTCCCAGCAACGGGCGGGCCGTCATATCCAATTCTTTTTTTCTTACTCTCTCTGCGTGCATGGCGCCTTCCTCAAAAATGTTCCTGCCCATTCTATCACCATGGCAGGGGATTGTCAACCTTTCTTTCCTTGTTCCGTCACATAACTCCCCGCGTTTTCGGAAAGGACAAAAAAACAGATCTCCAAAAGCGGCAGGGCAAGCACAAATGCTGCGATCGGCGAAGTTACAGCCCACACGATCGCCACCATTGCCGCGCACACTGCAAAAATGCAGACGTCACCGACAAGCAGCGCGGCGATGTTTTTGGCATTGACCACCTGTTTCAGCTCTGTTTTTTTTCCGATGACGATGGCTGCGGAAAACAGAGAAAGCGCAGAAACCAGCAAAAACACTGCCAGAACGGACAATACGCCGCTCAACAGCCCGACCGAGGCGAGCAAGGAACAGGCAAAGATAAGCGCCACGCCCAGCACGCTCTTTACCAAAACAGAAAGAAGAAAGCGGAAAAGGCTGTTTCCCGTCATGTTCAGGCTGACCAGCCGTCCCAGCATGATAAATCCCGCAAACAGACCTGCCGCCGTCCAGGCAAGAAGAACTGCGGCAAGGGCGGATAGCTCGTCCGCCGCGGTCTGAATGATCGCATCCAGCTGTGCCGCGTAGGCATCGTAATCTTCTATAAAGGGTTTCACGCTCCCTTCCAGCGTTTCTTCCAGCCAGTTTCCGTCGAACATCGAGGCAACGGCGTGCAGGGGATTGCTCCAATCCAATTCGGAAATGCGAGCGGCGAGCGATTCCAACAGCTGTTCGTTGCTGACCGCCGTTTCCCCGATCAGCTGTGCCACATCCTCGCACAGGCGGAACAGGGCGGAACCGATGCCCGGCAGAAACACAGACAAGCCGAACACGATGCCCAGAAACAGAGTCCCCGTCGGTACAAAATAGTATTTCAGATTGCGAAAAAATTGCGATACGCCTTTGAAAATCATGCGCATTTTCTCCTGTCTTTTTTCTAAGAAAAGAAAAATCCGCCTGCCGGATGGCAGGCGGAAAAAGATCAGTCCTGATTGTCCTCGTCCTTTTTGACGTCGTTGGAGTTGCCCAGGAACGTCCCGAAGAAAGGCTGGCGCTGCGAGCGGGGCAATCCGAACGCGCGCGGCTTGTCGTCGCGACGGCGGTCGCCTCTGTCACTGCGGCGTTTGTCGTAGCCGCCCTTGCCCTCTTTCTTCTCAAATCCTTCCCTGCGCTCGCCGCGGAAATTCGGTTTGTCGTAGCGGGGTTTGCCGCCGCGGCGTTCCCTGTCCGCACCCGGTTTCAGGTTGTTGGGAATGACCACGATGTAACGGTTGGGTTCCTTGCCTTCGCTCGCCGTCTTTACTTCCGTACTGTCCGCAAGCGTGGCATGGATGATGCGGCGCTCGTAGGGGGTCATGGGTTCGAGGGAAACCTTTCTGCCCAGGCGCACCGCTTTTTCCGCCAGTTTGTTGGCAAGCCTTCTCAGCGTCTGTTCGCGGTGTTCGCGATACTTTTCGCAATCCACGACCACGCGTTTATACTCTTCTCTGCCGATGTTGGCAACGGCGCCCGCAAGGACCTGCAGGGCGTCCAGCACCTCGCCGCGATGCCCGATGAGCGCATAGCTCTTGGGTGTGACGACATTGATGCAGGTGTGTTCTTCGTCCTCTTCCAGTTCGGTAGTGGCGCTGACGTCGAGGAGTCTGAACATTCCTTCCAAAAACTCCACGGCACGTTCGCCGTCCGTGCGCTTGCGCGAAATTTTAACGCGCGCGGGAATGCCGCGGCTCAAAAATCCGCCTTTCTTTCCTTCTTCCAATACGGTGATGTCCGCCTGTTCGCGTTCCAGCCCCATGGTTTTCAGCCCTGTTTCTACGGCTTCTTCCACCGTCTTTGCGCTGAATTCATACTCCGTCATTGATTCTTTCCTCCGTTCCGCGTTTCGCCGTTCTTTTTTACCGCCTGCGGAATTCTCTTGTTATATTTTTCCTGAATTTCCCGTTCCTCGATCTTCGCAAACTTCCTGTCGATAAAGAAGTTGATGAGCAGGGTGGACACGATACCGTACAAGCTGCTGACGATCATGTAGATGGAGAACGCCGCACTGTACGCAAACGCGAAGATACCGAACATGATGGGCATGACGATCATCATGATCTTCTGCGTCTTGGCGCCGCGGCCGTCCGCGGTCTGCAATTCGTTCTGCGCCTTCTGGCTCTTCATGAGGATGAACTGCGAAAGGAACATCGAACCGATGGAAATGACGATCAGGATAAAGTACCCGTTTGCCGCGCTCTTTTCGGCGCTGAGATTTTTGGTGATCTCGTCAAACGTTTCCTGCGGCACGCCCGCCTCTTTCTGGACGGGGTGGGTATAGGAAGTATCCGATAACCAGATATTCTTGATCCAGAGGAAATGCGAATTTTCCGCCTGATACTGTTTTTCCGCGACGTCTCTTCCCAGGATCTTCAAAGCCAGCACTGCCTGTGCGCCCTCGTCCAGATCCTTGCCTTCCTCGCTCTCTTTCGCCTCGTTCAGGGCAGCAAGGAACGCTTCGTCCGTGCAGGTGCTTACCTGTCCGGAGATCACTTCGTATTTGACATCGCTTGCGGAAACGCCTTCCCACAGTTCTTCTTTCGTGTGATCGGTGCCCTCGTCCAACACCAGCGTGCGGGTGATGACAACGCGCAGGACCTTGTCCTCCTGTTCGTACGTGTCTTTGCGCGTGCAGGTGAATTTTCCTTCGGAATTGTTCTCGTCGTCCGTGGTATATTCCACTTTTGCGGGCTGAGCCGTATCCGGGTCGGGGGCATAAACAAGCACTGCTTCGTTGTATTTTGCCGCCATTTTGCGGTACACGTCCACGTTGGTGTAGGCGGAATAATCGGAGAACGCTCCCAAAACGATCATGAAGATGACCAGCGTAACGATCATGGGCAGACAGGCGCCCAGCATCGAATAGCCGTTTTTCTTGTACATCTCCATCATTTTGGCGTTGTACGTGTTCTGATCGTTGGCGTATTGTTTTTGCAGTTTTTCCAGCTGCGGCCGCATCTTCTCCATTTTCAGGCTGTTCTTTCTCATGGAGGATTTGGAATAAATATCCAGCGGCAGAGTGATGACTTTCAGGATCAGGGTAAAGAGGATGATCCCCAGCCCTACGTTCGGCACGATCTCGACGATCCATTTGATGATGTTGCCGAGAAAGTTCAGCCCCGAACCGAAGGCAGTTTCCGGGAGTGTGATGATCGCATCCAATAAATTCAACATGGTTTCCTAAAATCCAAAATTTTTTTCAGTACAGCCAGCGCACCTTAAAGTAGTTTTCCGGGACGGGGTCGTATCCGCCCTTGGAAAAGGGATTGCAGCGCAGGATCCGCCAGCTTCCCAGCAGGATGCCCACAAAAACGCCGTGGTTGTTGATGGCTTCCAGCATATACTGCGAGCAGGTGGGGCGGTACAGGCAGGTCCCGTGCGAAAAATATTTCTGGTAAAACACGATGGCGTGCATACACAGCATTTTCAGGTACGGTTTGAAAACCGTCCTGCGCAGCGTTTTGTACGCCGCGCGCAGCGATCTTGCGTTCAAAGCAGTCCCTCCCGTTTCAGGGCGATGCGCAGGCTCTTTTCAAACCCGGCAAGGGTGTATTCCTCCGCCTGTTTGGGCAGCAGGATACAGGCATATGTGCCTTTCAGCTGCGGGCAGACCTTGCGGAACGCTTCGCGCAGCAACCGCTTGATGCGGTTGCGCTTTACGCTCTTTCCGTGCTTCTTGCTCACGCAGACACCCAGCATCGTCTGCTTTGCAGGCATATACAATAGAATTAAAGCAGGGGAAAAAGACTTTTTTCCCCTTGAAAACAATTTCTGAAAATCGTTGTTTTTCTTTAATCTGCTATACACATCGCACCTTGCGCCCGTACGTTATGCGCTGAGCTTCTTTCTGCCTTTGTTTCTCCTTCTCTTGAGCGTGTTGCGCCCGCCCTGCGTCTTCATCCTCTGACGGAATCCGTGAACTTTGCTTCTCTGTCTCTTTTTCGGCTGATATGTTCTTTTCATTTTTCCGATTTTACTCCTATTTTAAAATTATCTTTTTTCATTATACATAAAAATTTGTGCGTCTGTCAACCGTTTTTATGCCGATGTGCGCACGGGAAGTATCAAATACAGGTAAGAATCTCCTTCCACGGGCGTCATCACGCAGGGAGAAAGGGCTCCGTTGAACCCGATCTTCACTTTTTCGTCCGTCGCGGCATTCAGACATTCGGTCAGATACTTGCAGTTGAGCGAAATGATAACGTCCTTTCCGGTCAGTTCGGCTTTGACTTCCTCTTTGACGCTGCCGATGCTGGTGTTGGAAGAAACGCCGATGCCGCCCTCGTGCACATCCAGCGTGACGATGCTGTTTTTATCCGTGCGGGCAAGCACGGCGGCGCGCTCGGCGCTCTCGTCCAGCGCGTTCTTGTCTACGATCGCTTCCCCCGTAAATTCGCGCGGCACGATGTTTGCAACGTTGACAAATTCCCCTTCGTACAGGCGGCTGGTGAGAACGGTGTCGTCGATGCTGACCATCAGCATATTTTTCTGAACGAAAATATCAATGCGATCCTCATCCGAACCCAGCATTCTGCCGATCTCGTTGAGCGTCCTGCCCGGGCAGATGATGGAAAATTCTCCGTGCAGGGACAGAATTTCCTTTTTGCAGACAGCCATGCGGTATCCGTCCAGCGCTGTGAACACGGCGCTGCCGTTCTCCGCTCTGATCAGCACCCCTTTGAGGACGGGACGGGAATCGTCCTGCGCGCAGCAGAACGTGGTTTTGGAGATCAGCTCTTTCAGATCCTTTGCAAGGATCTCCATGCGGTTTTCCCCGATGTTCGCTTCAATGGCGGGGAAATCGTCGGGGTTGAGCATCTGCATCGAGCTGCGGCTTTCCGCATAATCGATCTGCAGGCAGTCTTTTTCCGTGGAAAGGGTGATCTGCTCGTTTTCCAGTTTCTTGATAAAATCGGCAAAAAACTTGCCGGGCACGCAGATGGAACCCTCTTCCAGCACTTCCGCGCGCATTTTGCGGCGGATGGAAATTTCTCCGTCCGTGGCGATCAGCGTGATCCCGTCGTTTTCCGCCGTGATCTTCACACATTCGAGAATGGGATTGGTCGTCTTGGTGCTGCACGCCTTTGCAACTTTCAAAAGCGCGTCCGAAAGGTCCAACCCTTCACAGATGATCTTCATAGTTTTCCTCCGTTCTGCTCTCCGGCGGCCTTTTTTCGCAAATTGCGCTTTCGCCGCACAGAATCTCTATAACTGTTATTTTTTATACATGGTAGAAATAATAATAGGGTGTGTGGATATGTGCATAACCCCTTTTTTTACCGCCCCTTTTCTGCGGGGGTGCTATCATTATATAAGAAACGCGCGCAAAAAGCAAGGAGATTTTCCCAAAAGGGTGTGGATAACCCAAACTTTTTTTGTGGAAGAAACTGTTGGCAAAAAGTGGATGAGTGGACAACTTTTCCGAAAAAAATTTTTCGGGAGTGAGGTTTTCCACGGACTTTGCGGAAAAAAGGGGAGTTGTCAAGAATTGCACAGCAAGTTATCCACACTTATCCACAATGTGCACAGTCCAAAAAAACAAATGTTTGAAAGAATTTTGGCGCGAAACGTTTACAATTACAAAGAGATATGATATAATCGAACCATGCAACAGTATCTTTCGTTTTTGCAGAGCGGGGAAACGGCGGAAAAATTTGCCGCTTTTTATGCTCTGCTCAGCGATTACAACAAAAAAGTCAATCTCACCCGCATCACGGACGAAGCGGATTGCAGGATCAAGCACTTTCTGGACAGCCTTGCCGGGGAAAAGTATTTTCCGCAGGGCGCGGACTGTGCGGAGGTGGGCTCGGGCGGAGGGTTTCCCTCGGTGCCGCTGCTGATCGCCAGGCCGGATCTGCATTTTACGATGTTCGAGTCGGTGGAGAAAAAATGCGTGTTTTTGCGGCTTGCCGTGCGCGAGCTGGGGCTGAATGCCCGCGTGGAATGTCTGCGCGCGGAGGATGCCGGAAAAGACGCGCGTTTCCGCGAAAAGTTCGACGTTTGCTGCGCCCGCGCGGTGGCGCGGCTGAACACTCTCTGCGAATACTGTCTGCCCCTCGTGCGCACGGGCGGAAGGTTCGTCGCCTATAAAGGCGCATCGGGAGAGGAGGAAGCGGACGAGTGTGCGCACGCCCTCTCCGTTCTCGGCGCAAAGGAATGCGCCCGCGAACGGTTTTCCCTGCCTGAAGGGGCGGGAGAAAGAGTCTTGTTTGCGGCGGAAAAAATTTCCCGCACGCCTGCGGCATACCCGCGCGGCAACGGGAAAGAGCGCAGCCGCCCCCTGTAAGGAGAAAAAATGTTTGATTGGTTCAGATCTCTCAGCGGGCTGGAAATAGCCTACTTCATCGTCGCCTGCATCGGCACCCTTGCCCTGCTCATCCAGATCGTGATGATGCTCATCGGCGCGGGCGGTGACGGCGACACGGATTTCGATACGGATACGGACGGCGACGGCGATCTGGATTCGCATACCGATACCGGCGTTTCGCTGTTCACCATCAAGGGACTGACGGCATTCTTTGCCATCGGCGGCTGGACGGGGATGCTCATGCTTTCCTACAACGTCCAGGTGGGCATCACCGTGCCTGTTTCCGTGGTCGCGGGGCTCGCCGCCTATTTTTTGGTGTGGGCGCTCATCCGCCTTGTGCTCAAATTGCAGGAGGACGGCACCCTCAATTATGCCTCGGCGGTGGGGCAGACAGCAACCGTGTACGTCAGCATTCCCGCAAGCCGCGCGGGCAGGGGCAAGATCACCCTCGTCCTGCAGGGCAGATACACCGAACTTGACGCCGTCACCGACGAAACCGAACGCATCCCCGTCGATTGCGTCGTTGAGATCGTCGAACAGGCAGGCGATGCCTTTGTCGTGCGCAAAAAAGCATAGTTCGTATCGTTTTTAAGGATACGCACATAAAAAATCAGTACAGAGAGGGAAAAAAGTTATGCAACCTTGGATCATCGTTCTCATCATCGTGGCAGTGCTCGTGCTGTTCATGATCTTCCTGATGGTGCTCACGCGCTACAAAAAGTGCCCGCCCAACAAGATCATGGTCATTTACGGTAAAGTAGGTACGGACAAAGCCGGCAACAGCCGCTCCGCCAAGTGCATTCACGGCGGCGCCGCATTTATCTGGCCGCTCGTGCAGTCGTTTACCTATCTCGACCTCACGCCGCTGTCTATTTCCGTTGACCTGAAAAGCGCGCTTTCCCGTCAGAACATCCGCATCGACGTGCCTTCTATCTTCACCGTCGGTATTTCTACCGAGCCTACGGTCATGGAAAACGCTGCCGAACGGCTGCACAATCTGAAAATGACGGAGATCGCCGAGCTTGCCAAGGACATCATTTTCGGTCAGCTGCGTCTGGTCATCGCCACCATGAACATCGAGGAGATCAACACCGACCGCGACAAATTTCTCGAAGCCATTTCGAGGAACGTGGAAGGGGAACTCAAAAAGATCGGTCTGCGCCTGATCAACGTCAA
The DNA here is from genome assembly GCA_949292885.1 of uncultured Bacillota bacterium. Taxonomy (GTDB): domain Bacteria; phylum Bacillota; class Clostridia; order Christensenellales; family Borkfalkiaceae; genus Borkfalkia. The sequence continues at coordinate 1,507 of CASFBD010000059.1, read as the reverse complement.
CGTCACCGACATTTCGGATGAATCGGGCTACATCATCGCCCTGGGTAAGGAAGCGGCTGCAAAGGCGATCAACGATGCAAAGATCTCCGTTGCGGAAGCCAACAAGATCGGTTCCATCGGCGAAGCGAACGCCAAGCGCGAAGAGCGCGTGCGCGTTGCCGAAGCGGACAGCGAGGCCATCAAGGGCGAAAACAAGGCAAAGGCGGAAATCGCCAAAGCGCAGGCGGAACTGCGCGAAAAGGAAGCGGAAGCGCTCAAACTTGCCGTCACTGCGGAAAAAGTGCAGGCGGCAAAGGCGTTGGAAGAATCGTACGCCGCCGAACAGCAGGCGGAAATTTCGCGTGCCGCCAAGGAAAAGGCGACGCAGGAAGCGGACGTCATCGTCAAATCGGAAATCGAAAAGCGCCAGATGGAGATCGCCGCGGACGCGGAAGCGGAGCAGATGCGCCGCAAAGCCGCCGGTGAGGCGGACGCCATTTATGCAAAGATGGAGGCAGAGGCGCGCGGTATCCGCGAAAAACTGTCCAAACAGGCGGAAGGTATGCAAAACCTTGTCAAGGCTGCCGGCGGCGGCGCCGACGACGCAGTGCGCCTGATCATTGCCGACAAGCTGGAAGAGATCGTCGCCGAACAGGTCGAGGCAATCAAAAACGTCAAGATCGACAAAGTCACCGTCTGGGACGGCGGCGAAGGCAAGGACGGCAAGACGGCTACGGCGGGCTTTCTCAGCGGGCTTTTAAAGAGTCTGCCCCCGTTGGAAGAGATGTACAACATGGCGGGACTTTCTTTGCCCAAGATCGTAGCGCCGCAGAAAGAGGGTTCTCCCGATGGAAAAGAGGGAAAAACCGAACACAAACCGGATAAGAAAGCATGACCTGCTTTCAATAAACAAGTGAGGAAAATATGGTGACAGCGTGCGCCCTTACGGGACACAGACAGTTGGAAAAAGACTTTACGTCCGAAGTACTCCGAAGACAGCTTTACGACCTCGTGGAACGGGGAGTTACAACTTTTTATTGCGGCATGGCGATCGGGTTCGATCTGCTTTGTGCGCGGGAGATCCTGGAGATCAAAAAGTATTTTCCCGTACGCCTCGTGGCGTGTATTCCCTGCGCCGATCAATCCAAAAAGTTCTCGGCGTATTGGCGAAATGTATACAATATCATTCTTCGCCAGGCGGACGAGAAGATCGTTCTGCACCCCGTATACACCTGCGGATGTATGTTCGAGAGGAACCGTTACATGGTCGACCGTGCCGACGTCCTCTATGCGTATTGCAACGACAATCGCGGCGGTACCGCCTACACGGTGGAATACGCCCGTCAGAAGGGCATTCCCGTTCTGCATTACGGAAGGGAGATCCTTTTCTGAACTACCTGCCTGTGAAAGGAAATCATAAAAGAGTAAAAATAACGCCGCACAAACTGAAGTGAACCCCAAAGTTTGGACAAAAAATTAAATTAAAATGTTTGGTAATGAGTTCGGTATTGCACCGGGCTCATTCCTT
>CASFBD010000058.1 GCA_949292885.1 uncultured Bacillota bacterium | reverse complement strand
TGTGGTGTACAGCGAGGAAACGATCAAAAAACTTGCCGCTCTTTTGTCAAAAAAATCGGAGGAGTTTGGAAAGACAATCTATCTGGTAACGGACGAACCTTACCGTGAACTTGTCTACGGCGACGTAAAAGTCCCGTATCTCACCGCTTATTATAAGGATACGCTTGTTTGCTATTCTTATTCCAAATCTCTCTCTCTTCCGGGTGAGCGCATCGGTTATATTTTTGTCAACCCGCAGGCAGATAAGGCAAAAGAGATCTATCTTGCTGTTTGCGGTGCGGGGCGCGCGCACGGATATGTCTGCGCACCGTCGCTGTTTCAGAAAATGATTGCCCGCTGTCAGGGGATCACTTCGGATGTTTCCGTTTACGAAAAGAACAGGAATGTTTTGGTCAAGGCACTGCGCGGCTTTGGCTTTTCCTGCGTGCAGCCGGACGGGGCGTTTTATCTGTTCGTCCGTTCCCCCGAACCGGATGCCAACGCGTTTTGTGAGAAGGCGAAAAAATACGACCTGTTGCTTGTGCCGGGTGATGATTTCGGCTGTCCCGGGTATGTGAGGATCGCCTATTGTGTATCTCCGCAGATGATCGAGCGTTCTCTGCCTGCGTTCAAAAAGCTTGCATCCGAATATTCACTCTGAGAGGTAAATTATGAGATTGCTTTTTGTCAGACACGGCGATCCCGATTATGAAAATGACACTCTGACCGAAAAAGGAGTTCGCGAAGCGGAATTGCTTGCCGATCGTCTTGCTTCGGAAAAGATGGATTATATCTATCTTTCGCCGCTTGGACGCGCCCAGAAAACCGGGAAGATCGTGATGGAACGTCTGAACAGGACGGGAAAAACATTTGCCTGGCTCCGCGAATTTGCCGCTTTTATTACACATCCTGACAGCGGAAAAACACACATTATTTGGGATTTTATGCCCTCGTTTATGGAAAAATATCTCGGATTGTATTCTCCGACGCAATGGCTAGATCTCCCGTTTATCCGGAACAGTGACGTGCCGCGGGAATACGGTGCCGTTTGTGACGGAATAGACGCATTGCTTGCCGAACATGGATACCGGCGTAAGGGGACATATTATGCGGCAGAAAAGCCCAACAGGGATACGCTCGTATTTTTCTGTCATTTCGGGGCGACGGCCGTGATACTCTCGCATCTGTTCAATCAATCGCCCGTGGCAATGATGCAGCACCTTTCCGCGCCTACGACTTCTGTAACAACCGTGTACACGGAGGAGAGGGAAGAAGGGATCGCATCTTTCCGTTGTATGTCGTACGGGGATATTTCTCACCTGTATATTGCAAAAGAACCTGTTTCGTTTTCCGGGCGTTTCTGCGAAACGTTTGACGACCCGACCGAACGGCACTGAAACGAATAAGCGCTGGAACAAAAAATCACCCGCTGGCTGCTTTTTTTGATGAAAAAGAGTTCGGCGGGTGAAATTTTTTTTGTCAAAAAATTGCTTTTTAGCAAAAAATAGTTTATAATATAAACTGGATAGATTTGGAATACTTTTTTGGGAGGTATTATGGATAAACTCAACTTGCTCCGTGCAAGGCGGCAGGAAGTGCTCGCCGCAGGGAGTGCGATTCGCAAAACGATCGCCGAACTTGTTGATGGAGACAGCTTTGTGGAACTTTCAGGTTTCAGCTTTTCCAAAAACGATTTTTACGGCGAGGAAGCAGCCGGCGAAGGCGTTGTAACGGGTTTTGCTACCATTGAAGGGAATCCCGTTTATGTGGCGGCACAGAACTTTGACGTTCTCAATGGCGGCGTTAGCAAGGAAAACTGTGCAAAACTGCTCAGATGTCTGGAACTCGCGGAAAAGAATTCTACACCCGTTGTGTATGTGCTCAACAGTCTCGGCGTGCAGATCGGGGAGGGTGTCACCGTATTGGAAGGACTTGCTCAGCTTCTTTCCAAGGCAGCAAAACTTCATGGCGTAGTTCCGCAGTTTGCCATCGTCAACGGCGAAGTGTATGGGCAGACTGCTTTGCTTGCGGCTTGTGCAGACTTTACGTTCTTCATGAAGGGTGGCGTCCTTGCAGCGGATAGTCCGTTTGTGCTTTCTGCAAAGAGCGGCAAAAACCTTGCAAAAGAAGCTGTGGGCGGTGCTAAAGCGCTGGACAAAACCAACCTTGTTTCCTTTGAGGCGGATGACATCGCACAGGTTCGCGCAACTGTTTCCAAGATACTCGGGGTCTTGCCCGAATACAGCGCACTTGTTGAGGAGAACGGGGCAGATCTCAATCTTGCGTTCCCCAAACTCAACGAAAAGTGCGACGCACAGACGCTGATCTCTTCCGTGTTTGATAAAGATACGTATGTGGAAGTGGGGAATAACTGCTCTCCCGAAGTGCATTGCGTGCTCGGCAGAGTGGGTGGAATTTCCGTTGCTGCTGTCGTTACGGGCGGGGAAACTCCTGTTGCTCTCAACGAGAACAACGTTGCAAAGATCATCTCGTTTGTTGAGTTTGCGTCTTACTACGGACTGCCTTTTGTCAGTTTTGTGGATGCGCAGGGCGTGCAGTCCGATCTTACAACGCAGAACAGCCTCGTTCTGAAAAACATCTTTAAGTTGCTGGAAACGTACGATCTTTTGGACAATGCAAAGATCTCCGTCGTGTACGGGAGTGCCATCGGACTGGGATATACGTTGCTTGCGGCGAAATCTGCCGGTTTTGATTATTCTTATGCGTTTGCCAACGCGAAGATTGCACTTTTTGACAGCGAAAAGGGTGCGGAAATCGAGTTTGCTGGCGAGAAAAAAGCAGATAAGGCGAAACTTGCCGCGCGCTATGCGGATGAAAATTCCGATCCGATTCACGCCGCGAAAAACGGGTATATCGACAACATCATCGAGCCGCAATTTGTCAGACAATATCTGGTTGCGTCCCTCCAGATGCTGTTGAAGTGAGGTGCGGAAAATGCTTGCAGCTTTATTGGCAAAGGATGTGCAATGGATCGGAATATCTGATGCTTTGATCTATGCAATCATTGGTTTTGCCGTCACGTTTGTCGGAATCTTTATTCTGATCTTTTTTATCTGGCTGCTCGGAAAAGTTGTTAAACAGACTTCTGTTGCCCGCAGCAAAAAAAAGACAGAACCTGTAAAAGAAACGCCTGTGGAGGTTCCTGCCGCTTCTGATGAGATCGGAGAGGAAGTTCGTGTTGCGATCATTGCGGCGATTGCCGCTTACTACGCCGGCGAAAACAGCTCGTGCGAATTCAAAGTAAAGAGAATCAAGAGAATTTAAGGAGAAAATAAAAATGCGTAAATTCGTTGTCACTATTGATGGTAAAAATTACGAAGTCGGCGTGGAAGAGATCGGTGCCGATCAGACTGTAGTCAATACTGTTGCTGCTCCCGCGGCTGCTCCTGCGGCGCAGGCAGCTCCTGCTGCACCCGCAGCTCCCGTTTCCGGCGAAAAGGTACTTTCTCCTTTCCCCGGGCTTATCAAAAAGTTCCTTGTCAATGAAGGCGATACCGTCAAAAAAGATCAGCCCATCCTTGTGCTGGAAGCAATGAAAATGGATAACGACATCACTGCACCCTGCGCGGGAAAAGTTTTCTTCAAAACGGCGGTCGGCAACAACGTCGAAACAAATGCGCTGCTTGCTGTGATCGGCTGATACGGGTGGTGCAAAGATGCAAATACTTTCGTCAGGAATTAACATTGGCGAGATGTTTGTGAACCTGTGGAAATCCTCGGGATTTATGCAGGGGAGCTGGGAAAACTACGTCATGCTTGTAGTTTCCTTCGTCTTGATGTACCTCGCCATTGTCAAAAAATTTGAACCGCTCCTGCTTCTGCCTATCGCGTTTGGTATGTTTATTATCAACATCCCGGGTGCGCAGAACATCGTATGGGGCAGGTACGAAACACCGGATACTTCGCTCGAACTCGGCCTCAATTCAGACGGTTCGCTCGAATATGTGGGGGTCTATCTGCTTAACGGTACGAAGGATACTCTCATTTATGTAAAAGAAGGATTCCTCAACGGCAGTACGCTGACCTATTACGACGGCTTTGCCGCGTTGCAGGCCGGTACTGTCTCTACTGCGCAGGTCGTCAACTTTACAGAAATGTACACGTTGCAGGGATATATTTCCGGCACGGTCTCGGAAGGTGTAACAACGTTCAGCAGTGCTGACCTTATTATCTCTCATGCGTATATGGATGTGACCAACCGCGGACTGTTGTGGTATCTGTATTTCGGTGTGGAAAACGTCATTTACCCGCCTCTGATCTTCCTCGGGATCGGCGCGATGACCGACTTCGGACCGCTGATCGCAAACCCGAAGAGCATGCTCCTCGGTGCGGCGGCTCAGCTCGGTGTTTTCTTTACGTTTTTTATGGCGGTTGTGCTCGGCTTTGATGCGGCTGCGGCTGCTTCCATTGGCATCATCGGCGGTGCAGACGGCCCTACGGCAATTTATCTTACCCAGCAACTCGCTTCTCGTACGGAACAGGATCTGCTGGCAACTATCGCCATTGCGGCATACTCGTACATGGCGCTCATTCCTATTATTCAAAAGCCTATCATGCGCGCTCTGACGACCAAGAAAGAACGTGCGATCAAGATGAAACAGCTGCGTGAAGTTACCAAAGTGGAGAAGATCATTTTCCCTGTACTTGTCACGCTGATCGTCGGTATTCTTCTGCCTGACGCGATCCCTCTGTTGGGTATGCTCATGCTCGGAAATCTCATGCGTGAGAGCGGCGTTGTAGAAAGACTTTCTTCGCAGGCACAGAACGGGCTGATGAATACAATCACCATCTTCCTCGGCGTTTCCGTCGGATGCAAGGCTGTGGGAACAACATTCCTGCAAGTGCAGACGCTGTTTATTATCGGACTCGGGCTCATCGCGTTCATGTTCGGTACGATCGGAGGTCTTTTGGTCGGGAAGCTCATGTGCAAACTTTCCGGAGGGAAGATCAACCCGCTTATCGGTTCGGCGGGCGTTTCCGCTGTGCCGATGGCTGCTCGTATTTCCGAGGACGTCGGCCGTGAAGAAGATCCGAGCAATCACCTTCTCATGCACGCCATGGGACCGAACGTTGCAGGTGTTATCGGTTCTGCGATTGCAGCCGGTTTCCTGCTTGCCTGCTTCGGCTAAACTGAGGCAAATCCGTTCCGTCGTTTCCTCTGTCTTGTGGTAGGGGAACACGGGACAAAGAGTAATATTTCGGGAGAAAAGCAATGGCTAATAAAGAAAATAAAAAAGTTTTGATCACCGATACCATTCTCCGCGACGCGCATCAGTCCCAGGCGGCAACGCGTATGCGTTTGGATGAAATGATCCCTGTTCTTGAACAGTTGGACGACATCGGTTATTATTCCCTGGAAGCATGGGGCGGCGCGACTTTCGATTCCTGCCTCCGTTTCCTCAATGAAGATCCTTGGGAACGCCTGAGAATTTTGCGTAAATATCTGAAAAAGACACCCATTCAGATGCTTTTGCGCGGCCAAAACTTGCTCGGGTACCGTCATTATTCGGATGACGTCGTGGAGAAATTCGTGGCGAAATCCATCGAAAACGGTGTCAAAGTTGTACGCGTGTTTGACGCACTTAACGATCCCCGCAACCTGGAAACGTCCATGAAGGCAATCAAGAAATACGGCGGCATCTGCGAAGCGGCGATCAGCTATACGACAAGTCCTGTGCACACCACTGCATACTTTGTCAAACTCGCCAAACAGCTGGAGAGTATGGGCGCAGATAACATCTGTATCAAAGATATGGCGAACCTGCTCCTGCCGTATACGGCTTTCGATCTTGTTTCTCAGCTGAAAAAGGAACTCAAACCCGAAACGAAAGTGCACCTGCATACGCATAACACTGCAGGTACGGGTGACATGGTGAATCTGAAGGCTATAGAAGCAGGGGTGGACATCGTGGATACGGCGCTTTCGCCGCTCGGCAACGGTACAAGTCAGCCTGCTACCGAACCGTTGGTTGCAACGCTTGCGGGTACGCCTTATGATACGGGCATTGATATACAGAAACTTCTGCCCATCGTAGATCACTTCAAAGGGGTTGCGGAAAGACTGAAAAAAGACGGATTCCTGTCTCCGAAGGTGCTTTCCATTGATATCAATGCGCTCATTTATCAGGTACCGGGCGGTATGCTTTCCAACCTCATTTCTCAGCTCAAACAGCAGAACAAGTCGGATAAACTCGGCGAAGTTCTCGCGGAAGTCCCTAACGTCCGCAAAGATTGCGGGTATCCTCCTCTTGTCACGCCGTCTTCTCAGATCGTCGGAACGCAGGCTGTTCTCAATGTGCTTTCGGGCGAGCGGTATAAGATGGTAACAAAAGAGTTCAAGGGGATCCTGCGCGGTGAGTACGGCAAACTTCCCGCAGAGCCTGATGCGGCTGTCGTAAAGAAGTGCATCGATGATGAAAAGCGCATCACGTATCGTCCTGCAGATGATCTGAAACCCGAGTACGAACAATTTAAGGCGGAAATTTCCGAATATATGGAGCAGGAAGAGGATGTGCTCTCCTATGCTGTATTCGGGCAGGTCGCTCTCAACTTCTTCAAGTGGCGCAAGGCCGCAAAAGAAGGAGTGGATAAAAACCTTGCAGAAGGCGGAAAGGTTTATCCCGTCTGATCAGAATTGAAATCGTAAGGTCAGCGAAGGCCGTAAAAGGCTTTCGCTGACTCTTTCGTAAAGGAAAAATGAAAAAAGTTGCAGTCGTCGGCGCCGGTGCATCGGGGCTTATGGCGGCATATGCCGCCGCAAAAAATCAAAATGAAGTTACCGTCTTTGAAAAAAATGAAAAGGCGGGAAAAAAAATCTATATTACAGGGAAAGGGCGCTGTAACGTCACAAACGATACCTCTGCGGAAAATTTCTTGGAAAATGTCGTCCGCAATCCGAAGTTTTTGAAAGGATGTGCCTATGCTTTTCCTCCCGAAAAAACTATGCGCTTTTTGGAAGAGGGCGGGCTGCCTTTGAAGGTGGAGCGTGGAAACCGCGTTTTTCCCGCGTCCGATAAGGCGAGTGACGTTACAAAGTGTCTGGAACGTTATTGCCTCAATGCAGGCGTTGTATTTCGTTTTCGGGAAGGCGTAACCCAGATAGAAAAACGAGGAGACGCCTTTTTGCTCACGACGGATAAAAATCTTTATGAATTTGACTGCGTCATCGTATGTACGGGAGGGGTTTCATATCCTGCTACGGGCAGCACGGGGGACGGATACACTTTTGCGCGTCGGTTTGGGTTGAAAATAAAACCTCTGCGTCCTGCATTGTGCGGGATTGTTTGTGATATGTCCGAAATTTCCCGTCTCCAAGGTCTGACTCTGAAAAATGTGCAGATCACTGCGCAGAGACAGGAAAAAATCCTGGGAAGTTTTTTTGGAGAAATGCTCTTCACGCATTTCGGCGTGTCGGGCCCAATCGTTCTTTCTCTTTCCAGTCTTTTGAACGAGACGAAATGTTGGAAGGAGATTTCTCTTTCGATCGATCTCAAACCTGCATTGGATGAAATCACTTTGGATAAACGTCTTTTGCGGGATTTTGAAAAATATAAAAATAAACAAATTCAAAACGCATTGGATGAACTTTTGCCGAAAAGCCTGATCCTTCCCGTTTTGAATCAATCTGGAATTTCCTATTCGTTTCCTGTCAACTCTCTCTCCAGGGAGGCTCGGGGGCGGCTCTTGCGGACATTAAAGAAATTCCGCCTGCATCCGCTTTCTTTGCGTCCGATTGAAGAGGGGATTGTTACTGCAGGAGGCGTGGACGTTGCGCAGATCCACCCGAAAACAATGCAGTGCAAGGATATTCCCGGGCTATATTTTTGTGGGGAAGTTTTGGATGTGGATGCTTTCACGGGTGGTTTTAATCTGCAAATTGCATTTATGACTGGCTATGCCGCAGGTGAAAATATTCATTAAAATCAATTTAAAAAGAAAAATACGAAGTATTATGTCTGACATAATTCGGATATAAAAGGGAGGTAGGGGCATGAAGGCCATTCGAGGAGCCACCACAGTATACGAGGATACACCTGAAGAGATCCGTTTGGCGGTAAAGGAATTGCTCAATGAGATTTCACAGCGGAATAGTCTGTCCGAACAGGAAATGATCTGCATACTGTTTTCGAGTACTGCGGACATCCGTTCTCTGTATCCAGCAAAGGCTGCGCGTGAGGCAGGGTTTATCCATGCGGCGTTGTATTCCTCTTTGGAACCGGAAATAGAGGGCTCTCTGCCTCTTTGCATCCGTGTTCTTATTTTTGCGGAAACGGGAGCAATGGTTAATCACGTCTATTTGCGAGGCGCGGCTGCGCTCCGCAAAGATTTGAGTAAATATTCTATTGCGTTGGACGGACCGGCGGGGAGCGGAAAGAGTACGGTTGCAAAACTCCTTGCTGCGGCTCATAATATTTTATATTTGGATACGGGGGCTATGTATCGCGCCTGCGCATTGAAAGCGATGAAAGAGGGGTTAAAAAAATTTGACGAGAAAAATGTTCTTCCGCTCATGCAGAAACTGGATTTGCGCATCGAGTATAGGGACGGGAAACAACACACCGTGCTTGACGGAGAAGACGTATCCGAGGCCATCCGCCGCCCCGAAGTTTCCATGGCTGCTTCCGACATTTCCGCGCTCAGATGTGTACGAGAGAAGATGGTGGAAATGCAGCGCAAGATTGCGTCCGAACAGTCTTGCGTTTTGGACGGCCGCGACATCGGTTCTTTTGTATTGCCTCAGGCAGATTTTAAGTTTTTTGTTACAGCGCGCAGTGACGTGAGGGCGCGCCGTCGCTACGATGAATTGACGGCAAAGGGATTTTCCGTAGATCTTGCTCAACTGCAAAAGGAGATCGAACAGCGCGACGAAAACGATTCCAAACGCGAATTTGCACCTTTACGGCGCGCGGAAGACGCTGTCCTTGTCGATACTTCCGACATGACCATCGACGAAGTGCTCGCTTATATCGAAAAGAAGATCCAGGAGAAAGTATAAAATGTTCAGTTACGGTTTTTTGAAAGCGGTACTCAACTGCTTTGTGCAGATCATTCTTCCTTATAAATTGATCGGAAAGGAAAAAGTTAAGGATGGGGCGTGTGTACTGGTCGGCAATCATTACCGCATCTGGGACATTGTTCATATGGCCTGTACCACTAAGGAAAGAGTGCATTTTATCACCAAAAAAGAGCTGTACAACAGCAAATTCCTTGGTTACCTGTGTGACATCGTGGAGGCCATTCCTGTTTCCAGGGACGGTCAGGACGCCAAGGCGGTGATGACTGCACTCCGCTATCTGAAAAAAGATGAAAAGATCTCCATGTTTCCCGAAGGGACTCGCAACAAGACAAAGGACGTGGAACTGCTTCCTCTGAAAGGAGGTTCGGCACTGTTTGCTATTAAAGCGCGTGTTCCCGTGTATCCTGTCATGTGTCTGCGCAAGACGCGGCCTTTTATTCGTACAAAGATCATTGTGGGTGACCCCATCGATCTATCCGATTTTTACGATATACGTATGACGGCAGAGGATTATGCTGCTGCGGAAGAGCGGATCCGTGAAAAAATGCTCGCTACAAAGCACGATTATATTGCTCAGCAGGAGGCAAAAAAGCGTGCTAAAAAACAAGAGAAGGGTTCCCGATGAAAATTACGATAGCCCGCAGCAGCGGGTTCTGTAAGGGTGTTCAGCACGCAGTGGACACGGCAATGAGTGCTCCGCCAGAAAACACCTATCTTTTAGGAGAGTTGATTCACAATCCGGAGGTGACAAGGCAGGTTTCGGAGCGGGGGATCCGCACGGTAAACATTGTTTCCGATGTTCCGGACGGTGCGACGTTGATCCTGCGTTCACACGGCGTCGGAAAGTCCGTTTATAAGGAGTGCTCTGATCGCCGAATCAAAATTCTGGACTGCACTTGTCCTTTTGTCAGGCACATCCAAAAAATTGCGGAGGAACAGTCTGCTCAGGGTAAAACCATCGTTGTTGTGGGTGAAAAAAAACACCCGGAAGTGGTGGGCGTTTGCGGTTGGTGCTTTGGGGAAAGTTTTGTGGTCGACAGTGAGGAAGAGGCTTCAAATCTGCCTTTGGCCGGGAAAAATGTTGCGGTTGTGGCGCAAACGACCTGTTCCGAAGAAAAATTTGAAAAAATTATTAAAAATATTGTAAAGAGTTGCAAAAAAACAGTTGAGATTTTCAAAACAATTTGTTATACTACTAAAGAGCGTCAGAGAGAGGCGGCAGAGCTTGCAGAAAAAAGTGATGCAATGATCGTTATAGGCGGTGCAAACAGCAGTAATACCAACAAATTATACGAGATTTGCAAAAGCAGATGTGAGCAGGTCATTCGGCTGACTCATCCCGACGAACTCGAAATCCAAAAAATAAAAAATTTAAAAAATGTAGGCATTGTGTCCGGAGCATCGACTCCGCACACGCAAACGCAGGAGGTTCTTTTTAAGATGGAAAACAACACGGAAGTAAAGGCAACGAACGAAGTGGCAGACAGCATGGCAGATGTCGTTGCGCAGATGGATAACGGGCAGTCTAAATTGAAGAAAGGTCAGCTTGTAAAGGCGATCATCTCTTCGGCGTCGGATGAAGGCGTGGCTGTGTTGTTACCTTTCTTTAAAAAGGAAATCTTGTTGGAAAAAGACGAGATCGATTGCGAAGAGTACAAAGCGGAAGATTATTCCGCCAAGATCGGTGACGAAATCGAAGTGATGGTCGTCAGCCCCGCCAACCCCGTTAAACTTTCCCAGAAGATCATCAAGCAGATCAAGGAAGAGGAAGGCAAGATCGAGGCAATCAGCAACGGTGAAGAATTCGACGTTGTCTGCACGGGCTTCAATAAGGGCGGCCTTACCGCTGCAATGGGTACTTATTCCGTATTTGTGCCTGCAAAAGAAATTCGCATGGGCTATGTGAAAGAGCTGGAAAAGTATGTCGGCAAAAAGCTGCGCCTCAAGGCTCTTGAGATCAAAAAGTCCGATCGCAAAAAGGAGATCATTGCATCCCAGCGCGTTATCCTCGAAGAGGAGAGAGCCGCCCGCGATGCTGCCAAGGCTGAAAAGGAAGCGGAATTCTTCGCAACCATTCATGTCGGTGACGTCGTGGAAGGGAAAGTGGAGCGCGTGACCAGTTTCGGTGCATTTGTTTCCGTCAATGGATTCGATTGCCTCGCTCACATTTCCGATTTGTCCTGGTCGGGTGCCAAGAGTGTTACCGACGTTCTCGAGATCGGCAAAAAATACGAGTTCAAAGTCCTGAAAGTGGACGAAGAAAATAAGAAAGTTTCCATCGGCTATAAACAGCTCCAGCCCCAGCCTTGGGATCTGGTTGCCGAGAAGTATGCGGAAGGTGACGTCGTACACGGCAAAGTTGTGCGTATCGTTCCGTTCGGTGCTTTCGTCGAAGTGGAAAACGGCGTGGACGGTTTGGTACACGTATCCCAGATTTCTCATGAATGGCTGGAAAATCCGACCTCTGTGCTTAACATCGGGGAAGAGATCGACGCGAAGATCCTTGTGCTCGATCCCGCAAACAAGAAGATGACGCTTTCCATCAAGGCTCTTCTTCCCGAACCCGAAGTGACCAAGGTCCATACCCGTCGCGACAACAATAACGAAGAGCGCGGTGAGCGTAAGCCCAGAAGAGCGCGTCAGCCCAGAGAGCAGAGGGATGAGGACGACTTCAGAGAATGGACGGAAGGCGGAATCGGCGGTGCGTCCATTGCGGAAATGCTGGAAAACCAGAACAAAAACAACGACTGAATCAAATAAAATCACAGCCCCGCCGTTACAGCGGGGCTTTTGACTATACGGAGGTGTTAATATGTCTAAACAAGGGAACATTCGCATTTCAAGCGAAAACATGATGCC
>CASFBD010000057.1 GCA_949292885.1 uncultured Bacillota bacterium | reverse complement strand
TCATAGCTCCCGATGTGCATACATTGGACACAGAGCCCTTCGTCAAACGTAAACAATTCGGCAGCGGAAAGGTCGAGTTTTTTCTTTACAGAGCCTTCCTTGACAGCCCATTCAAAATCTGCTTTTTTGACAAAATCCGGCAGGCGTATCATCGAGATCCAACAAAGGTCGTCCTTGCGAGCGTAATCGAAAGGCTTTCCGTCGTTCATACACCATAAGCCTTCAAGCGGCGGGACGACGTAATCAAAATATCCTTCGAGCTTATGTTTTCCGAGTTTGCTCATTTTCAGCGTATAGGAAACGGCATATAATATTCCGATTGCCCGCTTGTATTCACCGTTTTCGTCGTTCGGGTTACCTTGACCTCGCACCGCAACGTATTTCATGGATGGGATGCGCACCACCGCAGGCTTTTGGGGCGGCAGATAAAATTCTTTATATTCTTTCTTATAATCAAAAACCATAGATCACCTCATTTCAGGCAACGGCGCGGTGTATATGCCGAGCTTATGGAATTCATACCATGCGTTTATCACTTTTTCTTCCGCTACTTGCAGGGCAAGCATAACTTCTTTCGCAAATTCCATCGTAGCTGTTCCGTTTGCGGTCACGATATTTTTATCGCTCACCGCCTGACGATGTATAAATTGCGCTTCGTTTATATAGGCGGCACCCGCCGATTCTTTAAGTTCGGCAAGATCGTTCGCCGTATGTTTGCCGTAATTGAGCGCGCCTATCGTACCCAAAAAGCGGCAGGCATCGCAGATCGCCCCCAACAATTTTCCCTTTTTAATCGTCTTTTTGACGAGCGGTTTTATCATGTAGGCATTTTCGCTATGCCAAGACATTCCGCCGATCAGTATGAGCGCATCGTATTCTTCCGGTACGCTTTGCAAATCGTAATCGGGCAGAACGGAAAAGCCGCCGATAGATTTTACAGGTTTATCCGTAAGCGAAACAATTTTATTTTCAAATTGTCCGCCGCCTATCATGCTAACGGCGGTGGACAGATACGCCGCTTCAAAGTCCGCCCATTGATCGAGCAAAAAGTACAATATTCTTTTCATGTCAGTTCTCCTTTTTTTCTTGTATTATAGCAAAGAGAACATGACAACAGTGCGTCACCGTTCCGAATAATTTTTCAGCATTTCTCTAATTTTTTTATGCAATGTTTCGCGCAAGGCTGTCGGTTCGAGGATACGCACGTTATCGCCGTAAGAGAGAAAGTAGCCATACACCCATTCGTCAAATGGCATGGACGTATCGACGGTAAAAGAGCCGTCCGCGTTTTTTGATATATCTTCTACGTTGAATTCATCGTAGATACGGTAAGCGACTGTTGCCGTAAAAATTGCCCGAATATGTATTTTAACGTGCGGAGGGATGTTTTGCGGCACGACGGGCGGCGGCGTATAGAGTGCGGCATCGAAAGTATCGGGTAGCACCTGCAAATCGATCATTCGATTGATTTTGAATGTACGATAGTCCTTTTTCAAAAGACAGAATGCCTGTACATACCACGCCTGTCCCTGAAAAACAAGTTTCAAAGGATATGCCTTGCGTTCGGATATTTCACCCACCGAGTTCGGATAGGAAAAGGCGAGCGCTTTCCTCTGCATAACGGCATTTTTCAAATTGTTGAATTTCTCTCGGTCGTGTGTAGGGTTGCTCCAACGCGAAAAATCGACTTCGATCCAAGCGGTATTCTTTACTGAAAAGAGTGAACCGAGCTTCGACAAAGCCTTGCCGCTTGCACTTCCCGTCGGCAAAAGCGTTTTAATGCCGAGAAGTATTTGTTCTTTTTCTTCGTCTGATAGGACGGCTTTATCGAGGACGTATCCCTCCAATAACGAAACGCCGCCGCCTTTGCCCTGTGTGGTATAGACGGGGACTTTGGCAAGCGTAAGTGTTTCTATATCGCGCAAAATTGTCCGTTTAGATACGCCGAGCCGATCTGCAAGCTCCTGCGCCGTTACCGTTCCTCTATCGAGTAAAGTATATACGATTTCAAAAAGCCTTTCGGTTTGCATATCAATTATTATCTGTTCGGTTTCCTTTTGATGCTCAACAATCTCATAAAATCGCTGAACAGGGCGGTATCGGTCGGCTCAAACATCATCCATTTACCGTCGTGGTATGTCTGTGCTTTGTCGTAAATAGTTTGCGTTTCCTTTGAGTAGCAATCTCGTTCTTTTTCAAATTTTGTCCTTTCGTCTTTCCCGAAAATGACCATAAACCCGATACAGTTTTCCCGCGCATAGAGCGAGCATAGCGTCTTTCCGCCGCGGCGGTATTTGTATTCATACTTCCATGCCTTGCCGCCATTATTCCATATATGTTCCATATCATAGTTTTCATCGATCAAAGCAATTAAACTATCCCATATTTCGTATAAAGATTTTCCGACCAGATTTGTCATTTTTTCCGCGGTTGGAGCTGTATCAAGCATGACGACCTCCTTATGTACTTTTCTTTAATTATACCATATTAAAGATGACAACAGCAAGTCATCTTATAAAAAAGCTCGACAAATTTGCCGAGCTTTTATGTTAATTCAATTCTTTTATCGCCTTTTTAGGAGCGTCGGTGGGGGTGCAATTCGTGTTCGTTTCTGTTATGACGACGCGAACGAGCTTTCCGCAGCGAGGACAGAGAATATCCACGTCCGAGCCGCTTTCGCCTTTACACAACTTATACCCGCATATCGGGCAGGACGCATACATTTTCATTATTGTTCTCCATAGCGGCGGATTTTTGCCACGTTTTTTGTCATTATCTTTCTGCCGATCTTTTCGTAAATAAATTTCTTTAACCCTTTGTATAGCTGCGGGTGAGCAGGAAAGAAGTCGTCCGGCACATCGAAAACACCGTAATCTTCGGCAACTGCCTCTTTCTGTACGGTGGTATCCTTGCCTTCCCAATCAATTTGCAGGTTTGAAAAGTCTTTGACCGCTACGGCGTAATCGGCAAAAGCACCTTTGTGTGCGGGAAACATTCTTTTCAGTCCTGCGATATACGCTTTATCCGTAATAACGCCTTCCAAACTCAACCATTTGCCGCCGAAGTAAACTTCCGCCCAAGTGTGTACGATAAACGGCGGGGCAAGTTTTGCCATTATTTTCGGCATAATGCTGCGCTGAAACCCTTTGACGACCTGTGTGCCGTGCAATCTGCAAGGAATACCGACCGCGCGGAGCAACGCCATGAGCAACGTGGCTTTCGTATTGCATTGACCGTATCCGTCCGCCAACACCTGTGTAGCGGTCAAATCGTCAAACTCGTTATAGCCGAGTACGATTTCGTTTTGCACAAAGCGATAGATTTCTCCGATTTTGTCGTACTCATCCAAATCGTTCCATTTGCGGCTGCGCACAAGCGCAACGATTTCCCGTGCGCGGTAATTGAGCATTTTCGTTTCCTTTAAGTATCTTTCCATAATAGAGCACCTCATGCTTTGGTACTCATATTGTACTTTATTTCTCAAAGAAAAACTTTCAAAAACTCGCTGTCTTTGGTCACTTTGGATGCCGGTTGTCCCATGAGCTTTTTGACTGTCGCCGCAAAATGGGACGGGCTGTCAAAGCCGGCAAGCATGGCTGCGTCGGTTATGCTTGCCCCGCCAAGCAAGGCGGCAAACGCTTTTTCCGTTTGGTGCAATACAATATAACTTTTCAGCGGAACGCCGACCTGCTCCCGAAAGAGGTGGGACAAGCGGCTGGGCGATAGCGATACTTGTTTTGCGAACGCGGCAATCGTATGATCGTAACAGTCGCATTTTTTTAACAGGGAAAGAAGTTCTGTGATACGCTCGTCCAAAGGCTGCTCCCGCGGTTCAATTCCTAAATACAGTTTGAAATCGCGCATAAAGGCTTGCCATTGCTCTTTGTCAGATGCGGCGATCAATTCTTTCGCCTTGCTTTGCAGAGTTGGTAAACCGGCGTTTTCAAATACGGCAAAGGCGCCGTCAATTCTTTCGTTCAACGAACGAGAAAAATCGGATGCCGTTTCAATAATGGCGGATATATGCGCCCTGTTTTGGCTTGAAAAGGCGTGCGGTACATTCTGCCCGACCGCAATGCACTGCGCGCATACTTCCTTTCCCGCAATCGTGATTTTGAGCGGTTCGTCTATGCTCAAAAACAGTTGGATAGGATAATGCGAATGTTCTTCCGCATCGAGCATATCTGTTATCATTCCGATATTGTCGGTATCAAAAAACACTTTCAGCATTTGCTTAGTTCCTTTGCTCCAAAGGATACAATTTGACTTTGTTCAGTTTTGCCAAATTCTTTTGCAGGGCGGAAACGGAAAACGGCTTGCCGTGGCCGGGGTAAATCTTCTTCGGCTTCAAAGAGATGATTTTCTCCCACGAGCGGGCAAAGTCCCGCATATCTTCCGCCCAGATCGTTACATTATTTACGCTCGGGAAACCGTTCATGGCGGCATCACCGCAAAACAAAGTGCCGTCGTTCAATAGCAGGGACATCGAATCGGCGGTGTGGCCGGGCGTGCGTATTATTTTGCCGCCCAATATTTCGTCTAAATCATGGATGTTCTCGTCCGAAATCAGAATGAGCCTGTTTTCATACTCTTTCTTCAAAGGGGGAAAGAGGTGGTCGCCCTTTCCGAGCAAAGCCATAAATTTGCAGAAAGTGAGAGCCAACCTGCCCGTGCAGCCGCCCGCAAAAGGGTTCTGTCCCTTGCGCAAGACATCGAGAGCTTTCTCGTCCGCGATCACGGTCAAATTCGGAATAGCCGCCAGCAGCTCGTTCAGAAAACCCGCATGGTCATCGTGGGCGTGTGTCAGAAATAAGTAGCGAATATCCTTTGGAGCAATGCCTTTCTTTTTGAGTTGTTTACAAAAATGCTTGTAGCCGTTCTCGTATCCGGTGTCTATCAGAACGTAACCGTCCGCATAGCGGTACAGCCAATTATTTACGATCCTGCCGCCTAAATTCTGTATCATACTGTTTCGCTCCCTGCATTATTTATTTTCCAAAGATTTCATGCCGGCAATCAGGGTATCGACCGAAAGAGCAAAGGTATCCGATACGGGCAACGGGTTGCCGAAAGACTTTTTATTGACGAGCAGACAGAAGCCTTCCAAAAAGGAGCGGAACATACGCACGAGGTGGCGACTGTTCTGTTCGGATATGTTCAGCGACGCGGTTATCTTATAAATCACATCGAACATATTTAGCGTTGCTTTGTGAGCTCTTTCGTCCTGAAAATTGTTGTACCAAAGCATGGCGTCGAATATGCCCGCATTGTTTGTGGCATAATCGTAAAACGCATAGCAAATTGCTTTCACGGCATCATATCCCGAAACGCCGACGGCCGCACGCAACGCCTTTTCTTCGAGCTGCTTCCAACCGTAAAGCATAACGCCGTTTTTGATTTCGTCCAAGTTCGTAAAATGATTGTAAAAGGACGGCGATTTGATGTTGAACTTTTCTGCAAGTAACTTGATAGAGATTTTATCTATTCCCATCTCGTTCGCCATTTGCGCGGCAGCTTCTATAATTGTATCCGCCGTAAGTCCCACACGCGGCATTTGATAAGCCTCCTTATGCTAACCTATATATAATTATACCTAACCATATTAGTTTTGTCAAGTAGAACTTCCTATGAAATTGTCTTTCTCCTTTAGGGCGTATCGGAAAAAGCCGTTGCCGTCAAGGGGAAAAATTATCGTTGAAAATTAGTAAAGCCGGGCAGGTAAACTGCTCGGCTTTCCGTTTACTCTTTATTTTGTTCCTTGAAATACTCGCTTATCTGCAATTCAAGCGCCTCTAAAAAGCCGGATTCCTTGTCGGCAATGATGAGCCGATGATCGGGAACGCCGTTTATGAGAATCTTCGCATCAAACTCGTTTTTAACGTCTATCTCCTGCATGGTACACCTCCGTGGTTTTCTTGGAGAGTACAACTTTTCGCAGAAGATTGTAAGATAGTCCGCCTATACGATAACCATACCCCGCTCCGAAAGAAATTATAATAAAGATAACTGCACCCAAAATCTTCCCAAACTGCAGGGAGAGCGGGTAAATTCTTTCGATTTGCGGATGGTATCGGAAAAAGCCGTTGCCGTCAAGGGGAAAAATTGTCGCTGAAAACTTTAAGCCGATCCGCAAAAGCGGGTCGGCTGGTTTGCCGTATAAGTACGCAATAATTTTTCGGGCGCTGCCCCTTGCGCCCTTGACGGCGTTGTCTTTTCCCGATGGGTTTTGCTTGTCGAAAGAAAAAGTTCGACAGAAAAGTTTGCATACGCTTTTGGTTTGTTTGGGAAGATTTATGCAAAAGCCACGGTCAGTTGGGAAACTGTATAGGCTGGCTTGCTAACATTCCAATCTCGAAAAAGATAGTATGTGAACTACAAATCCGAACACGAGGTGAAGTTACAATGAAAGGTGCAGTGATCTATGCGCGTTACAGCAGTGAACGGCAAAACGAACAGTCCATCGAAGGACAGCTGCGTATCTGCAATCAATATGCAGAGGCGAACGACTTGACGATTTTAGATACCTATATCGACAGAGCCATGACGGGAACGAACGACCATCGCCCCGCTTTTCAGCAGATGTTATCGGATAGCGAAAAACCGGTGCCGTGGGATATCGTGCTCGTGTATGCCATCGACCGCTTCGGGCGAAATTCTATAGAGATCGCCGTCAATAAACAGCGTTTGAAGAAGAACCATAAGACGCTCATTTCCGCCACGCAACGGACATCGGAGAATATCGACGGCTCAAAGAACCTTGACGGCATCCTTCTGGAAAACGTCTATATCGGTCTTGCCGAATATTATTCGGCGGAGCTTTCTCAAAAAATAAAGCGCGGATTGCACGAAAACAGGAGCAAAGGGCTTTTTCCCGGCGGGCGTATTGCTTACGGCTATCGGGTGGAAAACAAAAGAGTGCTTATCGACGAAGAGCGTGCTAAAATCGTCTTATACGTCTTTCAGCAATATGCGCAGGGCATCATCGCAAAGGATATCATCGCCGACCTGACGGAAAAGGGCGTCACTTATCATGGTAAACCATTTGCGCTTAACACATTGTACGGAATGCTGCGCCTGCGAAAATACATAGGCATCTGCAACTGCGCCGGTACGGATTACGATAATATCTATCCGCCCATCGTCCCGACGGCGTTGTTTGAAGAAGTCGGACGCATCCTCGAAAAGAATAAGATAGGCTCCAAAAGCCGCGAAGTCGAATTCCTGTTAAAAGGAAAACTGATATGCGGTTACTGCGGAAAGAGCTTGCAGGGCGACAGCGGCACTTCTAAAAACGGAACAGTCAAATACTATTATAAGTGCATGGGGCGCAAGAAAATGAACATCTGCGAAAAGGATATCATGCCGAAAGAGAAATTGGAGCAAGCGATCCTTGACGCGACGATGCAGGTATTCGGAACGCCGGACGGCATTTCCGCAATCGCAGACGAGATAATCAAGATACACGAAAAGCGGATGCACGACAGATCGGTGCTGACCATTCTTACAAATGAGAGGGACGCCATTAAAAAGTCGCTTGCCAACATTATGAAGGCAATCGAGCAAGGAATTCTGACAGCAACGACCAAAAGCCGTATGGACGAGCTGGAAGCACAACTTTCCGAAGTGGAAGATAAAATCGTCGTGGAACAATACAAAGCGCAAAATCAACTTAAGAAGGAAGAAGTCGTCGAATATCTGACGCATACCATCAAGCAGCAACCGAAACTGCTGATAAAGAATCTGATACAGAAAATCGTGCTTTACGACGACCGCTTTGAGATCTACTACAACTATCTGAATTATATGCCGCCGGCAGAGGATGATCCCGATAAAACCATTCGGGAATTATCTTTAAGCGGGTGTTCGGACACGTCACCCTTGTGTCCACCAAAAAAAGAAGTCCCAAAATAAGGGACTTCTTTTTTTGTGTCGAGGCAGACGAGAACAACGCGAGCCGAAGAGTCGGACAACTCAGAAAAAAACATATCGCGCGTCGTTCGTGCGAGGGCTTAGCCCGACGCTTTGCCGAGGAGCCCCCTTTGGACATCGGCAATTTATGATCATCTCCGCCAAATCAAAATAATCCAGACCTTTCGCTAACAACTGATTGATTCGGATTTTTTCTTTTCAGATCAGTATTCAGACTACGAAAAAAAGTTGTTTGAAAGAGGAGATAAAAATCAGGTTTTTGATATTGATGGGATAAAAATAAGCGTTCAGATATGTTTCGACCTGTGGTTTCCTGAAATATCAAGGGAACAGATACGGATGGGGTCAAATTTGTTGTGTGTGTTAGCAAATTTTGGAGGCTATACCACCTATCATATTTCCAAGATAAGAGCTGTTGAAAATTTAACGCCTTTAATTTTGTGTAATCGAATCGGTTCAGAATCCATTCCCGGTATGCAGGCAGAGTTTTTAGGAAAAAGCACAATCATTGATTCATCCGGTCAAAGAATTTACACGGCTCCTGAAAAAACTGAAAATTTTGGTTTTGGCGATATTAAGATCCCTTTAAAAAAATCGAATATAATTTGTAGTGATTTTGATAGTGAGATCGCTTTTCATTATCAGGTGCCGTCAGTTAAATAAAATTGCATCATGGCAAAAGGGGCATATCTGCAAGCCACGCAGATATGCCCCTTTTCGTATTTTCCCTTTATTGCAGCAACAGAAGCCCGAACACCAGTGTAAACAGAGCGACCGTTTCCACGATACCGATGACAATAAAATAGTTAGCCGTGCCTTTACCCGTTTCGCCCAGCGCGTCGGATGCAGCAGCAGCAACTTTGCCCTGGAACCAGGCAGACAAGCCGATGGCAAATCCCGCAAAAATGCCCACAAACAGACAGAGCGTCGGGGAAGCTGTCCCAGCTTCAAATGCACTGCGGATAAAGTTCATCAGCAGAAAGCCGTAGATCGTCTGCGTGAGAGGCGCGCCCGAAAAAGCGACCATCATGAACGGCGCGGGTTTTCCGTTGGCGTAGCATTTTTTCCATGCCCCCACCGAAGACATTGCCGCATATCCTGCCCCGAACGCAGAGCCGATGGCTGCCAACCCCAGAGCGCAAGCCATACCTATAAACTGTATTTCCATAATTCCTCCTGAATATCAGTTATTCTTTTCTTGTTTTATTTCGCGGAAAGGTTCGTAAGCGATGCCCGACCATTCCATGCCGAGCTGCCCGGAAAATTCCAAAAGATTCAGCCGCACGCCATGCACGACGACGGACAGAAATCCCATGACGATATTGAGAGCGTGGCCGACTACCATAATGGCAATCCCGACGATAACAAGCGGGCCGCCGAACCCGGCCGCCATTCCGTTGAAGCTCTGTGCGATGGCGAGGGACGCCATTCCGACGGCAAACAGCCGTATGTAGCTCATGACGTTGCCAAAGGCGGAAATGGTATTGAGAAACGCTGTGAAAGCATTGCCGAGCCCCGCTTTGAGCCCCTGCCCGAACGTTTTGTCCGGCGCCATTCCGCCGAACAAAACGACGAGAAGAAATCCCACGCCGATGGCACAGGCAACTGCCGCCAGGTTGACCTGCTGTCCGATGACCAAAAACAGCACCATGAAATACAACGCGCAGACGGAGATCAGCCAGCCCACATCCGCGACCCATCCGAGGTCGCGGCCGCAGATCTTGCGGCGGATATTCATGATGCACGCAAGGGCGAGCTGAACAACGCCGATCCCGAAACAGAACTTCATGACGTTGTTCTGTGCGACCGTGGACGACACGTCGAAATACTCGGGATAATTTGCGATCCCGGGAATGACCAGTGCCTTGAAAAACGGGATCTTCATCGCTCCTTCCAAGCCGAACCATGTACCTGTCAGCGCGCCCCAGACAATGGTCGTCGCCGATAAAAGATACAAAAGCAGGGTAACGTTGGTGAGTTTTTTCATCCGAACATTGAGAATGATCGTTCCTATAAGGAACAGTGCGCCGTATCCCGCGTCGCCGATGATCATTGCAAAGAAGAGGGAGAAAAATGCCAGAAACCAAAAGGAAATATCGTATTCCCTATACCCCGGAACGGTGCCGAGGATATTGAACAGAGGACGGATGAGCGACGTTACCTTGTTATAGCATATTTTTGTGGGGACGCCTGCATCGTTTTCATCCGCGTCATCCATCATCCATGCCCAGCCATGCTCGCGTGCGGCGGCAGAAAAGGTTTCCGCGTCCGCTTCCGGAACATAACCCGAGATCCATACGATGCCGCTCTCCCTGCAAAGGGACGCATCTGCCGCAGAATACTCGGCGGCGTTGCGTAATTTCAAAAGCCTGTGGCGGTAGCTTTTCAGATGTCCCGCCGATTCCGTGAGGATGCGTTCGCACTCTTCCAGCTCCGCCTTGCAGTCATCCGCTTCCTTTCGGATCTGCGAAAGCCCCTTTTCGGGGAGAGGGAACTCTCCCGTGCGCAGATTCGCCCCCGGATCTCCGATCACGGCGATCGTTTCCGACTTTTCGACGGGACTGAGGCGGACAAACCTGATCTCCTCATTTTCGGCAAGTTGGCGCAGCTCTTTCTTATCGACGCGGCAGAAATGCAGCTTAACGACCTTTGAAAGATCTCTGACCGTCTGCGGATCGAAGTCACCCCACGGGCGCAGGCGCTCCTCTTCCAGGAGCAACGCCGCAAGGCGCTCCCGCAGCTGCGCCTTTTTTTCGAGGGCGGCGGACGTACGGGAATACAGCGCATCGAACTCCGCATCCGAAAGGAGTTCCGTCTGCTCCTTTACCTTATATTCTTTGAGTTCCTGCATGAGGCGGGAAAGTGCGGAAAATCGTTCGAGCAGGGTTGCGTCTGCGGCACTCTTTTCGGCGAGATGGACAATGCCCAGGTCGCGCAGAGCGCCCAAAAGCTCGTCCTTGTGCGAATTTTGTGCCGCTATGCAGACGGCTTTCATTTTTTCGATCATACCGCCGCCCCCTGCCGCTTTTTCTTGGCGATCTTTCCGCGTACGACCGCACTCGTCTGCTGATCGCCCAGATATATTTCGATCTTGCGGATATTTTCTTTCGCCTCGGGGATCTTGACCTTTTCAAACAGATTGACGCGCTGAGAAGTAAGCCGCAGTTCCCTGCCGAGCAGTTCCATCCGGTTCCTCAGCGTTTTTAACAGCGCCTCGCAACGGGAAATCTCCCGCATACGGACAAGCGCTTCGTCCACCCAGAGCGGATAATCCGCAACGTCGTATACAATGTCGCGGAAGGTCAGTTCCCGGAACACGGGGACGGACACGCCCGCAATGTTTTCACGCACGCACACTACTTTATCCGGAACAACAAGCGTTTCCAGTTTCTTTTCGTCCGCAAAAAATTCGTTTTCGGCGAACACCGCCACCCACTCGTCCAGCCCGTCGATCATGGAAAAAAATTCCTGTTCCTGTTTTTCCAGTTCGGCGGCAGACTTCATAATGACCGTTTGCAGTTGCTGTTTTTTGAGCTGAAGCGTGGGAAGATATCGTTCAAACTGTCTTAACTGATCTTTTTGCTTTTTTAAATCGTTTTTTGTTAATTTGACGGCACCCATACCCTTTCCTCCTTTAGTTGAGGTTCAGGTCTTTGGGCCATCTCTCACGGATCAGATTGGTTTTCAGCCCCGTTTCGTTGGGCTCGAAACAATCGGCAAGGATCTTCCAGCCCAGATCCAGCGCCTCTTCCAGGGAAATATTCACGCGCAGATCCATCAGCCCGTCCTCGAACAGCTTTCCGTATTTAAGCAGTTTTTCGTCCCATTCGCTCATTAAAAAGCCCATGGCTTTCTTTTCGAGACTCTCTTTATAGGCACTGTACAGTTTGATCATGCAGTCCATCAGTGCGCGGTGATCGCTGCGAGTCTTTCCGTTGACGTTCTGCTTGAGGCGCGAAAGCGAGCCGAACGGCTCGATCCTGCCCCCCTTGAGGTAATACTGCCCTTCCGTGATGTAACCCGTGTTGTCGGGAACGGGATGCGTGACGTCGTCGCCCGGCATGGTGGTAACGCTTAAGATCGTCACCG
>CASFBD010000056.1:12108-17262 GCA_949292885.1 uncultured Bacillota bacterium | reverse complement strand
TCCACTTCGTACGTCACGATCTTTCCCTCTTCCGCGGCGGCTTTAGCTTTTGCGGAAATCTCTTCGACCATCGCGTACCGTTCGGGAGAATCTGCGTTCAGGCGGGGCTTTACGTCCTCAAACCATGTCTTTTCGTCCTTGACGGCATACCCGACATATTCCGGCATATACACAAGGTCGCTGGCGTTGAATTCCTTTACCTCTCTGCCCATTGCGTCTTTGGTAACATGATAATTTTCGTCCCGATAGATCTCTTCCGGTTCATAAGCGGGGAACATGATCCTGTCCCCGATCAGTCCGCTCAGCCAGAACTGTCCGAAATCGTCGAACCCGAACAGTTTTTCTTTGGGCACGTCCTGAGGCATCCCCTCTTGTTTCCAGCGATCCAGTCCGAAATAATAACCGTTCCCGAACTCCGTCACGTAAAAAGGCGCTCCGGGACGTATGGCATAACAATCTCTCAGTTTTTTTGCGCCGTTGCTCTCTTTCATGTTCTTTCCCTCAATACCTGCCGTATTTTTCGCGCACAGACAGCATCAGTTCGTACCGCGAAAGTTCCATTCCCGTGAACACCGTATTGGAAGTTGCGTAAATATATCCGCCGCCCGGCATTCCGTTTTCCAGTGCATAGCGGCAGGAACCGATGACCTCTTCGTCCGTTCCCGTCTGCAGCAGTCCGCAGTTCACGTTGCCGATGAGTGCAAGTTTTCCCTTTGTCCTCGCCTTGACCTCTTTGATGTCCACGCCGCCCTGCGGGTCCAGAGAATGCAAAGCCGTGGGCGCCGCGTCGATCAGCCTGTCGAGAATGGGCATGATGTTGCCATCCGTATGCTTGATGGTGCAGATCTTTCTCTGCTTTGCAAACGAAATAAAGCGTTTGAGATAAGGGAAGATAAATTCGTCCATCATGTCGGGCGAAAGAAAGGGATTTGCATTGAAACAATAATCCGAACACATACAAACGCCGTCGTACAATCCCTGATCGGCAATTTTTTGCAGGCGTTCGAGATTGATTTCCAGATTGCGCTCCGCCTCGTCCTTTACGCCCTGTTCGTCGTCCGCCAGGCGGAAAACAAACTCTTCCAGATGATTCCCGTCCGGAATGGCAAAGGTGGGATCCATGCTGACCGCCAGGAAGAACTCGTCCCCCGAAAGCTCGCGGGCGATCTCCGCCTGACGCAGCGTCTCTTCAAAATCGTTCCACGGACAGCAGGAAAGCATGATTCCGTTCTGCCCGTATTTTCTCGCGCTCTCTATCTGCACGGAAACCATATCGTAGCGCTGTTTTTCTTTTTCCCGTTCGCTCATGCTTTCCCACAGATAGCCGCCGTTATTGAACACGCGATGCGTGGGATGTACCCTGCCGATGCTCTCCATCGTCAGGAAAAAGCAAAGTTCAAAATGCGGGACAAGCGTCCCTTTTACGGGTTCTTTCAGAGCCAGCGTATGAAGCATCAGTTCTCTCGGCGTCATTGTTTACTTTCTCCTCAGATACTTTTCAAGCTCTTCAAATTCTTTTTCGGAATAATCTCCCTGCAAGCGGTAGATGGTCTTTTCGGGAAGGAGCACTTTGCTTGCCTCCCTGATCTCGTCTGCAGTGCCTCCGAATTCCACGCCTTTGCCCGCTTTTTGTATTTTCTGGTACATTTCCAGATACTGCGTATGCCGCTCGGAAGGGTTGGGCACATAGCTGATCGTGTGGATCTTTTTGACAGACATGATGTCGTCGAAATGCCTCAGCGCCGCAGGCCCGTCCCAATGGAAGCGCACCCTGTCCAACAGGGATGCTTCATATTCGAGCGTGGGCATGATCCAGCGGCGGAAAGTTTCCTGTCCTACCAGCGCGGAAAAATCGCACGCAAGAGTCGTGTGTTTCTTTTTGGAATAGGTGTCGTAATAATAGCCGTATTTTTCAAATTGTCCCGCTTTTGCGGTATCGTCGAATACTTTTTTGAACACTCCGCGGATCATGGGCATCGCCTCATCGATCTTTTCGGGACAATCGATCGTATCCAGGCAAAGCTGTGCGTCTCCGCGCAGAGAAATGAGCAGATCCATGTTTGTATGGAAATCCAAAGTAAACACGAACGCTTCTCCGCCCAGTTTTTCGGACGCCTTGCGGTAAAATTCCAGGATGCGGCGGTACATGGGATTTTGGTCGTCGATACGGATGGGGAAAAGATCTTCAAACTCCCCTTCCCGGTGCTTCGCCCAGCAGGTATCGCTGTTTTCGTCTCCCCAGACGATCTCCGAACCCATATACGACGCAAGTTCGTGCGTTCCCAGGCTGATCCAGAACCCGGGAAGCGCGTCCCCGTAAAAGTTCTGCCCGTCAAGATTGTACAAAAAATCATCCAGGATCTTATCCATATCTCCGAAGCACCTGTCATGATAGGTTGCCCCGTTCCGGAACGCAAAATCTTTTTTATTGTTTTGGTAGATCAAAAGAGGTCTGTCTGTCAGCTCCCCTTCCCAGTACGCCTCGTATCTGCGCATTACTTCTTCGCAATCGGGCTTATGTCTCTTCATCTTTTCAAACATTTATCTCTTCCGCTCCCGCGATCTCCCACAGTTTTCCGCCGAATTTCCCTTCGGACTTTGTCTGAATTTTTCCGTTACGGTATGTGATTTTCAGGACGTTATACTTTCCGGACTCATAGTCAAAGCTTTCTCCGTCGTCCTCATAGAGCACCGTTTCCCCTTCGCTTGCGCCAAAGGCATACACAGTGACGGGAACAGGCTTTGCGTCCGTATTCTCCGCTGCCTGAGCAAGAGGCAGCAAAGCGCCTCTTTTTACATACACGCCGATGGGCATTTCTCCGCCGATCGTCGCTTCGCCCGCATACACCTTGTGGTCGAAAAAGCCGATCCACTCCCCTGCGGGGAAAATAACTTTGCGCTGCGCATTCGTATCCGCGTCGATGGGCGCGATGAGAATATCCTCGCCCAGCATATATTCGTCCTCGCAATCGCGGAAACGGAGGTCCTGCGGATATGCGAGCGGCATGGCGCGGAACACAGGCGTACCGTGCAGTGCATATTCAAAATACTTTGCGTACAGATAGGGCAAAAAGCGCATCCTCAGGGAAAGAATGTCCCTGCATTTTTTTGTAAGTTCTTCTCTGTTTTCCAGCAACTCGCCGCGATTGTTCTTTTCGCAGTCCCACTGCTGCCAGGGCGGCGACGGGATCATCCAGGAATTGACGCAGACAAAAGGAGAAAACACAAGCGTTTCCAGTCTGCGCAAAAGTTCCCGCTCGCTTTCGCACTGTCTTACTTCCGGCGTCCAGAGCAGACCGCTGAACGAAGCGTTGATGATGCCGCGCACAAAATCTTTATGGGCGTACAGGTCGGAGTACAGCGCAAAGCTATAAGGAGAAGCCCCCGCGCCCAGAGAACGGATCTGCGAAAAATAACGCTTGTTGTCCGTTTTTTTGCGATCGTGAAAGGTTTTTGCAAGCAAAGTTCCAAGTAGCTGGTGCATCTGCTCGCCGTTTGTTCCGCCCGGGAACTTTGCATACGGCGGGAAAGACCAGTTTGTGGAATAGTCCGAACTGTCGCACTCGTCTACCTTGAAATCGTCGATACCCGCGGACAAAAATTCCCGTTCGTGATACTCTGCATACGTGCGGCGCACTTCTTCCAACGAGAAATCGGGAACGATGCCCTGCCACACTTCGTAATCGCCCGATTTATCAAACAGCTCATCGTATAAGGGGCAGCTGTTGTGCAAAAACGCGTGTTCCCAAAGGTTGACATGAAAATTCTGTTCGCGCAGTTTTTTGACCATCCCGTAAAAATCGGGAAACAGTTTGCGGTTGACACACAGCGAATTGGAATAGGTATAAGTCTGCCAGCCCGGTTCCAGCCCGATCATATCGCAGGGAACACCTTCCTTGCGGAAAGTCTGCGCCGTGTCCAGCACCGCTTTTTCGTCCGCACCGCCGAAACAACGGTACAGAATGCCCAGCCCGTACAGGGCAGGCAGCGCGCCGCCGCCGCAAAACAGATTGTAACGTTCCACCGCATCGAGAGTGTTTTCTCCCGCAAAAATGACGATGCTTATTCCCTTTGCGCCGCGCAGAAAAATGCGCACGTCCGAACCGCGGTTATCTGAAAGATACAGCGCATTGACATCTGTGACGATCCTGTTTTCGCCAAGCGCAGAGCGCCTGCGCTTCTGAATGGCGTTACAGAAACTGAACGTCGCTTCGCGCGCGGTGAGAACGAGAACCCCGTACCCCTTTGTCGATACAAAAAAAGGAACGGGCGCGTGTGAATCGCCTGTGTTGGCGATCGGGTCGGAATTGACGCGCAGGTGAAGCTGTCTGCCCGTCTGCCGTACTTTTTTAAACATCAGTCCCAACCCGTAAAAGTCCTCGTCCTCCGAAACGGGAAGACTGAGCAAAACTCCGTCCTCTTTTTCTTCAAAGACAAGTTCTTTTTCGGAAAAGGGACATTCCGCATCCGCTCTTTTGTCCTCTTTGGGCTGTGTGCCGAGCAATGTAAAGGGAGAAAAATTGTCCCGTTCTCCCCATTCGCAGAGATAAACGCCCTTTCCTAATTTTTTCATTCTTCTCCCCTTCCTGAAATTTTATTTTTTGATATAATCCCTGTAATGGCTGACGTAGTACAAAATTGCGTCCATCGTTTCCAGCGGAACCTGGCTGTCCAGTTCGATATTCAAAGCAAGTCCGCCTTCCGGCAAATACAATCTTTCAAAGATCTCGCGCACGTGCGCCTCGATCTGCTGTCTTGTTGCAAAGGGGAACATCTGGCGGTCAAGATCGAGACAGATAGGAATTTTTCCTTTGCAGACGCGTTCGAGATTGTCGATCCCGTTGGCACGGAACTGAGGATTGATGATGTCCACACCCACTTCCTGCAAGTCGGGCATGATCTCGTGGATGCAGCCGTCCGTGTGCATGAAAACGAGAATTCCCTTTTCGTGTACGAGATCGTAGATCTTCTTGTAGCAGGGCTTGAAATATTTGCGCCACTTTTCCGCACCGATGGCAAGCCCTGTCTGCATTCCGAGGTCGTCCCCGAACATCATGATGGGATAATCGTACCCGACCAACTGTTTGCGCACCTGATCGAGATTGTATTCGAGCACTTTATCGATAAGCAGCTGCAATTCTTCCGGCTCTTCGG
>CASFBD010000056.1:0-12092 GCA_949292885.1 uncultured Bacillota bacterium | reverse complement strand
AGATACATAAATCCGTGAGGCGTACCCATGTCCACCGTAGGAAGTTTCAGGTTGCGGATGTCTTCCTCCGTCTGTACGGGATGTCCCGTAACAATGGCTTCCATTCCTTCGATGGCGTTGCTCCAAACACAGCCCCAGCCGTCCGTATACTGCCCGTTGTAAAAGCGTTCGGGGAGGTTGCTCTCGTCGTAATGCATGGCGTTGCCGATGATGTCCTTGTACTTTTCCTGCAATTTGGCGAGCTCATCTCCGTATTTCAGCCATGCCGCAGGCAAAAACCCCGCCAGTACGGTAAGATCGTCCGGATACTGATATTTGATCGTCTTTACGAAATTTTCCGTCTTTTTATCCATTTGCATACTCTTCACCTGATAACGATTGTCTTGATTTCAAAGGGACGGAACGCAATTTTGCAGCCTTCGCTCCCTTCGGGGATCGCCCTTTCGCTCTCTTCGAGGATATCCGTTTCAAAAACCTTTCCCTGTGCCGAAAGGCTGGCCGTAACGCTTGCTCCGTTGGGTTCGTACATTCTGAGTACGATGCCCTTTCCTCTCTCCGCGGGTTTGACCGTTTCCACGATCACGTCGCCCTGTACGCAGAACTGTTGTTTTATTCCCTTTCCGCTGCCTTTTGTCTGAGAAAGGGTGACGGGATATTCGTTATTGTACGCTTCCTTTATTACGCTGCCCGCGTAAAAGTCGCCCGTGTGGACGTACAAAGAATACACGAACGTGTGCTCCCCTTCGTCCAGATGCTCGGCGGGATAGGAAGTAGAACGCAGGAGATTGATGTCCAGCTGACCGTCCTGCAAACGATACCCGTATTTCATGGGAGAAAGAAGGCTGACGCCGAAATTTTTCTCCGACTTATCGACATATCTTTGACCGACGTTTTCAAACAGCGCGTATTCCCACATCGTGTTTTTGTTGACAGGTCTGGAAACGTGACCGAACTGAATGCCGCGCGTTGCCTGAGCGGCAAATACGGCGGGATCGGTGATGCTGCGCAGCATCTTTTCGCTTTCGTGCCAATCGACGTACGTTTCAAAATCAATTTTCGACGAACCCGTTTTCAGAACGGCGCGCTGACGAATACGCGAAGAATGATAACGGTACTCTGCCGTTATGGACACAAAATCCGCACCACGTTCCCCAAAAATCCGTTCCGCTTTGAGAATATCGGGCGCTTTGTCCTTATAACGGATGGGGAAATCCCACGCATTTTCCATGCCCCACTGTTCGTTGTAATGCAGGAAATCCTGATACACACACAGCTTGTTTGCACTGTTCACGGCTTCCCTGCCCGTGCTCTTTTCGATGACGGACAAAATGCTGCCGTCCTCGGAAAAACGGACTTTCAGGCACTCGTTTTCCATGGTAAGCCCGTCCAGAGAGAGTGCGGGAGCAATTTCACTGTATTGCGCCGCCCCTGCAAAGTACGCGGGAACCTCCGCGCCGTACACTTTCCCGTCCCGCTCGAAGGTGAACTTCTGCGCAAAGGGCGAAGGGTTGACCGCAAAAATTTCGTTTGCCTTGCAGGAAACTTTCTTTGCAAGCTGCTCGGTTGCGGCGGCAATGCCTTCTTGCAGGCGCTCCAGCATTTGATCGTAATGCGGCAGGCATTCGTCGTATACTCTCTTGATGGAGGAACCGGGCAGAATGTCGTGGAACTGATAGAGAAGCATGGAATGCCAGATCTCATCCAACTCCTGCTTGCTTATGCCCGTATCCGCCAGGGTGGAAAGCCATTCGAGCGTGTGCAGGCAGATTTCCGTTTGTTTGTTTTTCTTTTTGTTTTCGCAGGCGGACGTCAGCGTACCCGTGTGCATATCCAGATCCATGGGACCGAACCACGTCTGATACTCGTCCGCATTTTTTTCGATGACTTCAAAGAACTCTTCTGCCGTTCTCGAACGCGTCTTGGCGATCCCCTCGGCATCAGCCTCGCGGGAAAGGCATTCGAGGCACTCGTATCCCGCGCCGCCGCCGCCGTCCCCTTGTCCGAACAACAGCAATGCCGAAGGACAGGTATATTTATCGTGAAAACGCACTTCCGTCCTGTACACTTCCTGCGGGGAAGCGGAGCTTCCGTAGTTTTCAAAGGGAGCAACGTGCGTAAGCACCTTGCTTCCGTCTATTCCTTCCCAATAAAAAGTGTCGTGCGGGTATTCTATCCTGTGCGGGGACGTGCGGATCTTTTGGGTGACAAACCTGTTCATCCCCGCACTTTTCATCAGCTGCGGCAGGCTGCCCGTAAAACCGAACGTATCGGGAAGCCAGCACACGTTTGCCTTTTTCCCGAAGTTTTCTTTGCAGAATTTCTGTCCGTACAAAAACTGGCGCACAAGCGATTCCCCGCCCGTGGCGTTGAGGTCGCTTTCAACCCACATTCCGCCCTGCACTTCCCATCTTCCTTCCTTGACCAGGTTTTTTACCTTGTCAAAAAGAAGAGGATAGCGCTGTTTCATCCAGTCGTACAACTGCATCTGAGAAGCGCCGAACTTATAAAAGGGATATTTTTGCATTGCATAGACCGCAGACGAGAAAGTGCGCGCGCCCTTGCGGATGGTTTCGCGGATGGGCCATGTCCACGCAAGATCGAGGTGTGCATGACCGAGCGCCGAAAGATCGAACCCCGTTTCCGCCGATTTTACCTGCAACAGCGGAGCAAGCAGTGCGCGGCACTGTGCGATCTCCTCATCAGAAAAGGTTTTGAGAAGACTTTCCGCCTTGCTCAGCGCGTTGCGGATGCGATGATGAAAAGCCCGCTCTTTGGGGTTGACCATCATCAGTTCGTACAAAACGGCAAAATCGTAATACAATTCGCGCATTGCCGTATTGCACTCGTAAAGACCGCACTCGACGATCTCTCCGCCCTTGTAACCGCCGAACAGGTCATTGTTGCCAGCCTCGACGATGAGTTCGTATGTCTCGTTCCCGTTTGCGCATTGTGTGAGGGGGTACACCGTCTTTCCCATATTGCCGAGCGTATACGTCATATTGGATTTCACGCTCGTAAGTCCCTTGACGGGGCATCCCTCTTTGTCAAAAATCTGTGCCTCGCCGGAAAAATCGAGCTTTGCGACAACCGTTTTGCCTTTTTCCGACGCCGTCAGATTCCCTTTCAGACGGAACCAACCGCAATCCCAAACTTTTCCCCAGCACTCGCCTACGCGGAAAGAACGGTACTCCCCCTTTTCGCGTTCGGAAAAAGGAACGGGCTCTTCCGTTACATACCCTTCTATCCCAAAATCGCGGATCTTTGTATAAATTTTGTTTTTAAGAATGTCCGCCGTGATGCGAAGCACTTCGCCCTGCAAGGGATGATCCTGATGATAAGGCATTGTTTTCCCCTTTTTTTACAGATTTTCGTATTCCAGGAAGGGATCGTCTATTTCCGCTTCCCCTACAAATTTATCCGCTACGCCGCCATAGAAAACAGCTTTTCCGTTTTCCTTGCGGAGGATGCCGCCCGAAAAGATGACGTCGTCGTTCCGGCTTCCGTCCACCATATCTTTGAAACAGCTGCGCGCCATAATGATCTTGGGTTCGGTAAAATTCCTCGTTTTCGGATCGAATGCAAACGCCATTCCGAAATAATGAATGGGCAGCCCTTCACGGAACTCCCCTTCTCCGTAAGCAACGTGACCGATGATCCCCAACAGCCCGTTTTTCAACGGATAGACGTGATTGACGCCGCCCCATTCATCCGCACGAAACACACCTTCCAGCGGTTTGGCGTTGACCATCAGGCGCGAATCCATCACGCGCAGGTTTTCCGCCTCCGTGTATCCGATGTCAGCGATATGGCCCGAATAATGGCGGTACAAAATCCCTTGCGGACGGGTAAAGATCCCCACTTTTCCGTTCTCTCTTTCCACAAGGCGGATATCTTTCATCAAAGTAGGACCGGTGACGAGATGCCTCATCTTCTCCAATTCTTTGCCCGCATAAAACTCGCACAGCCACGTCCACTTGTCGACGTCCACTTTCCAGCCCTTTACCCCGCCGAAAACATATTCTC
This sequence comes from uncultured Bacillota bacterium, assembly GCA_949292885.1. Taxonomy (GTDB): domain Bacteria; phylum Bacillota; class Clostridia; order Christensenellales; family Borkfalkiaceae; genus Borkfalkia. Next base: position 8,069 of record CASFBD010000056.1, on the reverse strand, counting down.
CGTGAACTTTTGCAATGTACGGATCCTGCAAGGGATAAACAGGCATTCCTTCAGCTTCTCTCCAGATGCCGTCCTTGCACAGATGAACAAACACGCATTCATCGTCCGTTTCGTTTTTGCAGCGGCGCAGGCTCATCACAAGTTCGCCGTTGTACTCGAAAGGCGCGGACGGGTTTCCGTACACGCACCCGTCAAACATCTTTTCGTCCAGAGAGATCGGCTTGCCCGTGATCCCCTTTTTGTCTGCGTTCTTTATAAACTCTGCCGCCTTTTCGATGACGGGAACAGGATCGTGCCTGCTTTTCAATGTATTAAAACTCATAACGTACCTTTTTGCTGACCAATGGATTTTGTTTTCCTTTTTCAGGAAAACAAAACGAGAGCTCTCGTTTTTTCTTTTTTTACGATTCGGTAAATTTCAGTTCGGAAAAGACGATCTCGTCCCCCGGTTTTCCTTCCACGCAAAGGATGAGAAGGTTGTGTGCTTTCGGATAATGTTTGCGAACCCTGCCGGGAACTTCTTCGCTGCGCGAACCCGCCCAGGAAAGTTTCCAGAAAGGTTCCCACTTATCTGTCAGCGAGAAACCGTCGTAATCGCCGTACGTCCAGAACATCCAGTCGGAACCTTCGCTCATATACGAAGTCGTTACCGTGAGAACGTTTGCCTTTTCGGGCAGGCGAACACCGCGGATGGCGACCATCGCACTGCATTGCCCTTCCTGCGCCGTGGAAGAAAGAATATCGTTGCGGAAACCTGCACTTTTCTTTTCGGCGTCCGCGGGAATACGAACTTTCAGCCCTTCTTTTACCCATTCGAACTCCGCTTTTCCGTCGTAAGCGAACCACGCGGTCTTGTCAAACAGGGAACGATCGGTAAATTCGTGTTCCACGGCGGGTTCGGGCAGATCGTAACGGAAGGGCTTTGCCACCTGCGAAGCGAGATCGAAGAACGTTTCCATATCCACAAGGACAAACTTATCTTTGTCCAGAGTGTCGCAGAACTGCGCCCACTCTCCCACGAGATCGGACTCAAATCCGTAGATAGGCACAAAGGCAGGTTTGTCTGCGCTGTAATACCCGTTGAGGAATTGCGTCAGTTTTTCTTTATCGATCTTGCAGTTTGTACACAGATCTCCCTTGTTGTACCAATAATAGAGCCTGTCAATGTGCCTTACGACCGTCTTTCCGTCCACACTGAATACCTGACCTTCAGGGACTTCAAAGTGCGGCTCAATGGAAATTCCCTTGATCTCCGGCATCAGACGGAAATATTGACGAACCTTTTCCATGTTGGCATACCAAAGATCCGCCGTTCTGAAATTCAGGTTTTTATTGACTTTGCGCGTATATTCAAGGAATTCTTCCAGCCGATCGTTTTCACGCACGACGTTGTAGCCCGCCCCGTTGGGACAAAGAGAAAAGAAGTCGTTTTCCTTTGCAGTCAGCACGTAATATTCCAAAAGAGAAGGAAAATGTTCTGCGTGCGTGGGATTGATCGTCCAGTTGACGGGATATTCTCCGCGGCGGGGATCCAGCCAGCCGTTGTTGTACAGCTGTGCGACCATTTTGGGAGTATCCCCTTCGTTTGCGAGAACGGAAATGTATACTTTATTCTCCAGCTTTACAGGTTTTCTGTTTCTGTTGACCTCATACGGCGGAGGATTCAGCGGCGGAACGCTTGCATGGAAAGAGAGGTTGGGAGCCCAGTCCGTACAATAAATAAAATGCCCGTGCTGTGTTGCCGTCAGCGCCCAGCGCCATTCCGGATCGATCCACCCCTGCATTGCCGCGGGAGCTTCCAGTTTGTCGAGAAGCTGCTCATATACGGAAAACTCTTCCTTGTCCCCGCAGATGACATAATCGTAAAATCCGCGTTCGCGCTCGTTGCAGGAAAGAAGAAATACAAAATTTTTGCGCAGAACGGCATAGTCCAGACCCATTATGTAAAACTTGGGGTACACTTTTTTGTCGCTGCGAAAATAACGGTATCCCATCGCATAGGCGCCGTTTTTGTTGCAATGCGGCAGGATGTTTTCAAACATCCATTCATATGCCTCGCGCAGGGATTTTTCCGAAAGATCGACCTCTCCGACAATTTTCCAGCCCAGCTTTGCATATTCGCGGCGGTATGTGTTCTGCGCGACAGGTACACAATCGTATAAGGAAGCCAGGTTGATGGCGGCGACGACGCTGTTCATATCCTCTTCATTATAAAGAATAACGCCGTTAAGCGCCGGCACAAAAGTTTTCAGCGTTTCTGCCGCAGATTTTACGGGCAAAAACTCAAATGTGCGGGTATCCGCATAAAATCTGCGGAATTCCTCTGTGCATTTGGGAGAATCGTTGCCGAAATAATCGATCTTCCCGAAATATGTCTGGTGATCAAAATAAAAAACAGGCTGTCTCCTGTTGACGATACCCTGCAACACGAGCAAAGAAAAGATGGTGCCATAGTCCTGCTCCTGCATCTGAGGACGGTCGCTGTAAGCACACTGCCATATCTGGTTTTCGCCCAGTCCTGCGGCACTCTTTTCAAATGTTCCGGTTGTCAGTCCTTCGTAAACGGATCGCCTGTTCATCTCTTCCCCCTGTCGGAGCTCTTTCCTCATCGCGGAGGCTTCTCCCTTTTTTTCTTGCGATTTTATTCTATCACACAAAATAACGCAAGTCAATATCAAAAGTAATTTTTTAATTGATTAACTTTTTCTTGTTAACATAATTATTTTCCATAAATTAACTTAAAAGTTAATTTTTTTACTTTACTTTCTCATCGGACGCTTGACAAAAGCGATTTTGCCCTTTATACTTAATAATGTAAAGGGGGAAAACCATGAAAAGAGCTACTTACGAATCCATCGGTAAATCTTTGGGCGTATCCAAGGTTGCCGTTTACAAGGCTTTGAACAACAAAAACGGAGTCAGCAAAGAACTGCGGGAAAAAATAAAGCAGTGTGCATTAAGCGCCGGTTACCGTCCCGTTAACTCCACATATAAAGAGAATTTAAACTTTGTTTACGCCATTCGGAAAGACTATTTTTTAAAAACGGCAGAACAATTTTATACTTCCATTTATTATTATCTGACCGAGGAGTGCAAACTTGCATCCTGTAAAATAGAAATTCTTTTTATGGAGCAAGGAGAAGAGTTTGCCAATATCGAAAACTTTCTCAAAGAAAATGAGGAAATGGAAATCAGCGGCATTTTTATTGCGGGCCCTATCAGCAGAGATTCCCTGCCCAAGTTTACAGAGCTGACTCTTCCCATCGTTTTCATAGATTTTTATTCTCCCCTATATACATATAATTACGTCTATCTGGACAATTACAACCTGTCTTTCCTTGCCACGACGCACCTCATTCAAAGCGGGCACAAAAAGATAGGTTTTGTGGGAAACATCTGCTCCACCACCTCTATCTGCGACAGATTTTTCGGATACAGAAAGGCACTCATCCAAAACGGTCTCACTTTCGATCCCGCATTCCACATCAATGCCAACATCGAATCGACGGGAGATAAACTGGAAACCGTTCTTCCCAAAGAAATGCCTACCGCTTACGTCTGCCATTGCGACAGCGCCGCGGAGATCCTCTATCTTCTTCTGAAAATACACGGGTACAAAGTCCCCGACGATGTATCCGTGCTCAGTTTCGACAACACGGAACTTTGCAAAAAGCTTACGCCGCAGCTCTCTTCTGTGGGCGTCGGCAAAGAAAAATACGCCAAAAAGAGTTTCGATCTGATGCTGGACCTGATCAACAGCGGCAGCAAAAAAAACACGGTTCTTCTCACCCCGCAATTTCATCTGCGCGGATCTATCAAAACCATCGAAGAATAACAAAGACGGACTTTGCATGGTTCCCGCCGTTCCGATCCGTAAAGACAACAAAAACATATCAATACAAAAAGGCGTTGCATAACAGCAACGCCTTTTTTTCTGTCCATATGCCCACTGTGATCAACTTTCATTTTCTCCTGTCCCTTTCACGCTTTCTATATAAACAATATGCCGCAACTTATCAACGAAAAGAGAGTGCAGCGTCTTTTAAACCTGCACTCTCTTTTACTCTGTTTCAGTTCTTCAATAGAAAAATTTATGCCCGTTTCTTTCATTTTCCGAAAAAAGTCAAGTTTCCTGCCGGTATGCCTGTTTTAACTTTGCCACGGTACGGAAAGAAGGAATAAACCCCGCCAGCAATCCGCAACAGGTTATAGAAACAAACAAACCGAAATACCATGCCGGTTCAACAACAAAATCGAAAACGCCGAAAGACCGGAAACTGAAATACCCCACACAGATCATACTAAAAACCCCAGCAACATACCCGTTATGGTAACGATTGCGGTTTCTATCGCCGTCATTTTCCATTGTCGAGGGGAGTATATAACATAGGCTTGTTTACGGAAAACAAAGGGTTAACGGAAAAATTGCAGAAAGCCGGGTTTGATGTGTATGCCGGAAACAACGTCAACAAAGCAGAGTTTTCCTTTCTCAAACTGAATTTCTTTTCGCCTATGATTGTTTTTATAACGATGGGGAGTATTTGTCTGCTTGCAAGCGTTTTTGCCTTCTCTTTTCGGAATCCATTTGTATTTCGAGCGTATCGCCGATATTTACACCATATTCAGACGCAAAGTTTTCGTCGATGACAATTTCATCCTTTTGCGGCGCTTTGCCTTCCGCCAAAGAAAAACCGGTGAGTTTTACAGCCGAATAATTATGTCCGTGCAAGGAGCAGTTTTGCCTCTGAGCATTCTTTTGTGCGCAAACAGGAAAAGTATAATCAAAAACGCACTCCTCGCCCCCTGTCAATTCGCGGATCGTATTCAGTTCGTCCGCTGTAAACACGCGCTCTTGTAACAGAGTTTCCGTTTCTTTTTTTATTTTATCGCCGTCCTGATAAACGTAAACCACCTTTTCGCTCGCACTCACAACCGTTTTACACGCCGCAAAACGATGCCCGTCATCGGAAGAAGTAATACACCCGCTGATCAGAAGCAGGCACGCCCCTATGATCATGCTGACCAGGCTGATCGTAAAAAAAGTTCCGATATAAATACGTGGATTCTTTATGAATTTGCTGAAAATCAGTTTTAACATGGTTTACCTCTGTAAATTCAGCATGATTTTGGAAATTTCTTCTACGCTAGCCGATTGTAAGGACTGAACAAACTTCCCGTCGCGCAAAAAATAAACGATGTCGCATTTGGCGGCGACCGACGCATCGTGCGTGACCAGAATAAGCGGCAGACGGAATTGTCTGCAAGCTATCAGCAGCAGATCAAGAACTTCCTGCCCTGTCTTTATATCCAGCGCCCCGGTCGGTTCGTCGGCAAAAATGATCCTGTCTTTTCCTAAAAGAGCCCTGGCAATCGCCACACGCTGTTGCTGTCCGCCGCTCAATTTTGACGGCAGAAATTTTTCTTTTCCATGCAACCCCAGTTTCTGTATCAATTCTTTTAATCTGGCGTTATCTATTTTTTCTCCGCTCAGTTTATATGGAAGTTTGATATTGTCTGTTACGTTCAATGTATCGACAAGATTATATTGCTGAAAAATAAAATTGATATTTTTGCGCCTGAATTCTGTCAGCCTGGGTTCTTTCAATCGGGAAATATCTCTGCCTAAAACCTCAACTGTTCCCTCGGTAGCGGATTCCAGGCCGGAAATACAATTCAGCAGTGTAGATTTACCGCTTCCGGACGGCCCCATGATCGCAGTGGACACATCCGAATTCCATATCGATCCCTTTCAAAGCGTACTCTTCCACTTTGGGATTGTATTTCATTTTCAGACCCTTTACCCGGATCACGGGTGCCTTTCTCCGACAAAAATATTTTGCAGTTCGTCCATAAATCCAACATTTCCTCTGCTATATTCTGTTTCAATTATAGCATCTTACTCTTTTTATTTCCATCAAAATCGGTCAACTGTGCGTTGACTTGAATGTTTTTTATAAAAATAGCGCCCTTACCTGAGGAAGGGCGCTGTTTTTTGCTTATATACTTTGATTTTGAAAGGAAACGACAGTAATTTCCTGTTACACCTTTTTATCAGCATACATTCTGTTTCAGCCAAGGCAGAAAACTCAGACCAATTTACCGATCTCGCTTTTCAGCCTTGCAATGATCTTTTTTTCCAGGCGGGAAATATACGACTGCGAGATCCCCAAAAGCTCGGCCACGTCTTTTTGCGTCATCTCCTCCCGTCCGTCCAGTCCGAAACGAAGGTTCATGATCCGCCTGTCCCGTTCGGGAAGTTTTTTCAGTGCTCCGCGCAGAAGATCGCGCTCTACGCCCGATTCCACATCCCTGTACACAGCATCCGATTCCGTGCCGAGAATATCGGACAAGAGCAGTTCGTTCCCCTCCCAGTCTGTATTGAGCGGTTCGTCGAAGGACACCTCGTTGCGCACCCGCACCAGCCTGCGCAGATACATCAGGATCTCGTTTTCAATGCAGCGGGAGGCATACGTGGCAAGTTTGATGTTCTTATCGGGACGGAAGGAATTGACCGCCTTGATCAGTCCGATTGTGCCGACGGATACCAGATCGTCCGCGTCCGCGCCCGTGTTGTCGAACTTGCGCGCTATGTACACGACAAGCCGCAGATTGTGCTCCACCAGCGATGCTTTTACCTGCTCGTCGCCGTCCGAAAGCTTGCCGAGAAGGTCGTTTTCCTCCTCCGAGGAATACGGAAGGGGCAGAGCCTCGCTTCCGCAAATATAATCGAGAACGTTCTGTTCCCCTTTCAGCTGATGTACAAATCGTAAGAGCGATGCGCGAATCCACCTGAGCATCCCTTTCACCCCCGCGTCTGAAAATTTTTCTCTTCCGCAAACGAAGCGGGCAGGATCAGCCCGTACTCCCCCGACAGCGGGGAAGGGCTTACCGCAACCGTCACATCCTCTATTGTATGCCGCCTTTCTTTAAAATATATCTCCAAAAGGTCTATACGGACAGTAAAAAATTCCGAACTCCCGTTGACCGTTTTTACCGCAATTTTTTCCGTTTTACATCCCGAAAAATCCCCGCACAATTTCAAAACCGCCGCGCGCTCCGCCACGACGACGGGGTTTCCCCGCCCGTCGCGCAGGCGGTTGCCCGTATCCGCAAACCCGCGCAGACGGACCTCTTTCTCCCCTTTATGCAGAACACATTCCAGCGTACAGGAAAGCACTTTTGCGTGCGCCGAAAGCGCCTTTGCCAGCTTTTCCCCCAAAAAAACAAAGCACACGCACCCCGCCACCAGCGCGCCCGACGGAATGCCGTACACTGTATAGACGAGCGTACTCCCCTGCGCGTCCATGCTCTGTCCGCAAAGAGCGGTCAATGCACCCGCAAAGGCGAACATATACCCCACAAATGCAAGCGAACAGTACGCATAGCTGCGCTTTTTTTCAAAGCGCGCCGCAAGAAGCGGCAGAAGAAACGCAACCCCGTATTTTAAAAGGAAGTCCGCCGCGGCGGGAAAAGTATAATACAGGCAAAGCACCGTGTATCCTACACCCAGCGCCGTCCCGAGCAGAGCGGTCAGCAGGATACGCGGCAAAACACATTTTCCGCGCACCGTGCGCACCGCAAGCCAGAGAAGGGCGGCATCCGCGCAGAAATTATCGAGGATGAGAAGATCGAGATAGACGACCACCGCACACCTCCTTCCGACCATGACAGTATAAATCCGTTCATGACAGTTTTTTTGGAAAGAGTTGACGCAACCCGTCGATTTATGCAAAAAACGTATCTTTTTCTCTCCTTGCAAAGCCGAAGAGCACGGGCGCATTGCCTCCCTTGTTTAAAAATGACTTAAAAACGCCCGGCTTTCGGCAATTTCGGAAAAGAGATTGATTTTTTATCCCTCCTGTGTTATACTTTTCTCACAATAAGGAGGGAATAGAAATGATGAAAAAGAAAATTTTTTGTTGCCTTTGTCTGGTGGTTTTTGCCGCGGTCTCCTTGTTCGGGTTTACCGCTTGCAGCAACAACCAGGACGTTTTAAACCGCCTCGATGCACTGGAATCAAATATAGATGCACTCGAAGCAAAAGTGGAAGCGCTTGAAGCCGCAAATGC
>CASFBD010000055.1 GCA_949292885.1 uncultured Bacillota bacterium | reverse complement strand
CCGTAAAAATCATATAGTAACTGTAATCGGAACCGCAAGGAGGAAAACGGATGTTTTTTGATTTTTTGTGTGCGTTAGTGGGAAAACTGCTCTTCTTTACGGGCGCCATCGGGGGGAAGGGCTCTTTTCCTAAACCGCTTCCGCCGGAGGAAGAGGCGGAATATCTGCGCCGCGCCCGCGCCGGAGACGCTGCCGCCAAGGATGCGCTTGTGCGGCACAATATGCGTCTCGTAGCGCACATCGTAAAAAAGTACAACGGTGCGGCGGAAACGGACGATCTGATCTCTGTGGGCAGCATAGGCCTGATCAAGGCCATCGATACCTACAAGGAAGGAAAGGGTACCCAGCTTGCCACGTACACGGCACGCTGTATCGAAAACGAGATTCTGATGCTTATTCGCAGCAATAAAAAACACAAAGGGAACGCCTATCTTTCCGATCCCGTCGGCGTAGACAAAGAGGGGAATGAACTCACTCTGATGGACCTGCTCTTTGAAAAGGAAGAGGGCGTGTTCAAGACGGTGGAAAACAGAATGGTGCGGGAGAAGTTTTTGCGGCTTTTGGAGGAAGTTCTTTCCGAGCGGGAATTTACCGTGCTCTGTCTGCGATACGGTTTGAAGGGCGGTGCACCCATGCCTCAGAGAGAGGTGGCATCTTTTCTGAAAATTTCGCGTTCGTACATTTCCCGTATAGAAAAACGCGCCATCGAGCGAGTACGCGCCCGCATCGATCGAGACGATTACAGATAACCTTTTTTTGTTCTTTTTATCCATATAAAAGCCTGTTTTATTGCATTTTCATAGTACTATGTCAGACATAATGCAGCAATAACAAGATAAAAAGTAATTAAGCTCCCCTTAAAAAATGTTACCGGAACGGCTTTTTCCGAAAAACCGTTTACAAAGGGACTTTCTCGTGTTATAATAGAAAAAAAGGCGCGCGGACGCGCGCCGCAAGCGCGTTGGACAAGTCCTTCGCGCCGGAGTGCGAATCATATGGTATGTTCCAATTGCAATAAACGCGAGGCGTCGCACACCGTTTGCGGAGAGGACGGCGAAGAACTGCATCTGTGCGACGGGTGCTTTGAACGGCTCGGCGGGGCGGCGTCTTATCTTGGTGAGGGTGCGGGGTTCCTTGCTGATTTTCTTCCTACGGAACAGAGCGAGGACGTGTGCTGTCCCGTATGCGGTACGACGGTTGCCGATTACCGTCGCACGGGACTGGTTGGCTGTGCCTCCTGCTATACGGCTTTCCGAGAGGAGATCATGCCGTTTGTGCGCAGGCTGCACGGCAAAACGCGTCACGTCGGCAAACATCCTTTGGGAAACGGCAGGCTGTACGAACTGCTTGATACGCTTAAATTGTTGCGCGGCGAACTGGAATGCGCCTTGCGCGAAAAGCGGGCAGAGGATGTAAAGCGCATCAACCGCGACATTCGCGACGTACAGCGCATGATCAACGAGGAAGGCAGGCATGAATAATATCGAAACCACGGTCGTGTCCTCGCGCGTGCGCTTGGCGCGCAACCTTGCGGGCTATCCCTTTCCCGGCGCATTGAAGAGTGCCGAACAGGGGAAAAAGATCGTCAACGAAGTTTTTTCCGCCGCCGCGCGACTTAGGGCGTTCCGATTGTATTCCATGAATGTGATCTCGGAAAATGTGGCGCGTTCGCTGTGCGACGATCACCTTATCAGCGCGGAGCTTGCCGCAAACAAGCAGTGCGGAGCGGCTCTTATCGACGAACAGGGTGAACCGGATGAACCCCGCGGAAAGTTTTCCATCATGATCAACGAGGAAGACCACCTGAGGGAACAATATATTGTTGACGGGCTCAATCTTCCGTTTGCGTACAGAAAGATTTCGGAAATAGACGATGAGCTTTCAAAAGAACTCCGGTTTGCGTTTGATGCGCAGCTGGGGTATCTCACCGCCTGTCCCACCAATCTCGGCACGGGGATGCGGGCGTCCGCCATGCTCTTTCTTCCCGGGCTGACGCGTATGAAAAAGATGAATTCTCTCATCCGTCAGATCTCCTGTTTCGGGCACACTGTCCGCGGTGTGTACGGAGAAGGAAGTGTTGCGGAAGGGTATCTGTATCAGATCAGTAACGAAGTGACGTTGGGCGTGGACGAGAGTTATATTCTTTCCGAAGTACAGCGCGCGGTGCTGAGTATCGTCAATCTGGAGGCGGGCGAGCGCAAAAAACTGCGCGGAGCGGATTATGTAGGCGTCAAGGACGAATGCTGCCGCGCGTATGGGATCTTGTCCAACTGCGCACGCGTGTCGTATGCCGAATTTTTGAAACTTATCTCGGATGTCAAGCTGGGTGTTGCACTCGGTTTTCTGGAAACGGAGCGCTTTGCCATGCTGGACGAACTGGTGGAGGCGTCTCGCCCCGCTAATATCTCTTTGCTGGCAGATTCTCCGCTTTCCTCTTCGGAGCGGGATATTTACCGCGCAGAAAAATGCCGCGCCGCGCTGAGTGCGGTGCGCAGAGCAGATTCATAAGGACTTTAATCCATGTTTCCCTTCGATCATTTTAGCGAAAATCTGAAAAACGTTCTGGACACGGCAAAGAAAGTTGCCGAGTTTTACGAAACCGATTATATCGGGAGCGAGCACATTCTGTTTGCCATTCTCAATCTTCCCGAATCGCGCGCCTGCAAGATCTTGCGCGAATGCGGTGTGCAGGAGGCGGCTTACCGTAAAAAGTTTGTGGCAGGGCTGGAAAAGAACACCGGCATCAACGGATTCACCGCCCGCACCAAGGACATGATGAACAAGGCGTACGAGTTTGCCGTCGACCACGACGGGGACGGCGTTCTTGTGGGCACGGAGTATATGCTGCTTGCCATCCTTTTGGACGACGATTCCGTGGCGGTTCGGTATCTGCGCAGGCTGCATGTCAATGTCGAAGAAGTGCTTTCCAAAATAGATTCGGAGATCGGCGAAACAAAACCCGATCCCGCAATGGAAGAATATTTCGATTCTCTTCTGTCCGGAAAATTGCGTCGGCAGCAGGGCGAGGGACGGCAGAATGTGCGTTCTGCCGTGGAGATCCCTTACGGAACGGACTTGACACAGAAGGCGCGTGAGGGAAAACTCGATCCCGTCATCGGCAGGCGGAAGGAGATCGACAAGGTCGTTCAGATCCTGTCCCGCCGTACCAAGAACAACCCCGTTCTCGTGGGCGAGCCGGGCGTGGGAAAGAGCGCCGTCGTAGAGGGACTTGCCCAGGCGATCGTCAGCGGAGACGTTCCCGATCTTCTTGCCGACAAAATTGTTTTTTCTGTCGATCTTCCTGGAATGCTGGCGGGGGCGCGCTACCGCGGCGACTTTGAGGAACGCCTGAAAGAATGTCTGCAGGCGGTGCAGGCGAACGGCAACATTATTTTGTTTATCGACGAGATCCATACCATTGTCGGGGCGGGTTCGAGCTCGGATAATTCCATGGATGCGGCAAACATCTTAAAGCCCATGCTGGCGCGCGGTGAGATGCAGACCATCGGTGCCACCACACTGGACGAATACAGAAAATACATTGAAAAAGATCCTGCGTTGGAACGTCGGTTTACGCCCGTGAACGTGGAACAGCCCAGCGTTCCGGAAACGATCGAGATCCTGCGCGGACTTCGCGACAAATACGAGGCGCACCATAAAGTGACTATCACGGAGGAAGCGATCTCCGCGGCGGCAAATCTTTCGGACAGATACATTACCGACAGATTTTTGCCTGACAAGGCGATCGATCTCATCGACGAAGCGGCGAGCCGTGCACGGCTGGACAGTTATGTCGGCCCCGGCGGGATCCGCGAACTGGAAGAGGAGATCCGCCGTCTGAATGCGGAAAAGAACAAAGCGGCGCGCAAAGATCATTTCGATGTCGCGCAGGAGTGTCTGAGTAAGATCCGCGAAAAACAGGAGGAGATCGAAAAACTCCGCGAGGACTGGCGGATGAACCGCGACAAAAAGCACATATCCATCGGGGCCGAAGAGGTTGCCAAGATCGTGGCGGATTGGACGGGGATCCCCGTGCTCAAACTCACGGAAGAGGAGAGTGCGCGCCTTCTGCACCTCGAAGAGGAACTGCATAAGCGCGTCATCGGGCAGGAAGAGGCGGTTTCCGCTGTTGCCAAGGCGATCCGCCGCGCCCGCGCGGGACTGAAAGATCCCGGCAGGCCTATCGGTTCGTTTATCTTTGTCGGCCCTACGGGCGTGGGTAAAACCGAGCTGAGCAAGGCGCTTGCGGCTGCGATGTTCGGGGACGAACGGCTGCTCATCCGTCTGGACATGAGCGAATACATGGAAAAGCATTCGGTCAGTAAGCTCATCGGAGCGCCTCCCGGCTACGTCGGGTATGAGGATGCGGGCGGACAGCTGACGGACAAAGTGCGGCACAAGCCCTATTCCGTCGTCCTGTTCGATGAGATCGAAAAGGCGCATCCGGATGTGTTCAACCTGCTTTTGCAGATCCTCGATGACGGCAGACTGACGGACAGCAAGGGCCGACTTGTCGATTTCAAAAACACCGTGGTCATCCTTACCAGCAACGTGGGGGCGGCGCGCGCGGGAGAAATGAAACTGGGCTTTACGGGGGCAGGACTTTCCGAATATGATGATATGAAGGATAAGATCTCCGAGGAACTGAAAAAGCAGTTCCGTCCCGAATTTCTCAACCGTGTGGACGACGTTATCGTGTTCCACAGGCTTGCGCGCGAGGATATGGGCAAGGTGTGCGATCTGTTCTTGTCCTCACTTGTATCCCGTCTGGAAAGCAGAGGTGTCAAAATCACCGTGTCCGAGGCTGCAAAAGATCTGCTTATCGGGGAAGGGTACGACGAAGTGTACGGAGCGCGGCCGCTCAGGCGTGTTATTCAGCGCAGACTGGAAGACGTACTCAGCGAGGAAATTCTGTCCGATCGGATCCGTGCGGGACAGAAGATCCTGGCGGATGCCAAGGACGGAAAGATCGTCTTTGTTCCGATCAAGTGAAAAGCGCAGAATTTTTTCCGCATAGGGCGGGGCGAGTTCTGTTTAAAATAACATCAGGAGGGGAAACATTATGCGCATTGAGATCAGTGAAAAGAACTGCAAGGCAAGCGAAAAGCTGGTGGGAGTCGTGGAAAAGAAAGTTGCCAGACTCGACAAGTATTTCGATGATGACGCCGTCTGTTCCGTGTATCTGAAAACGGAGGGCAAATACTGCAAGACGGAGGTAACCATTTATTATAAAGGAAACATGGTTCGCGCCGAGGTTTCGGGTGAAAACTTCTACGACAACATCGACGCGGTTTTGCCAAAGATCGAGCGGCAGATCTACAAGCATAAATCCAAGATAGAATCCAAACTCAAAAAGGGCGCGTTTACGGGAAAGAAGATCTTTTTTGAAGAAGAAGATCTTCCTGAGAGCAAGCTGGTCAAGACAAAGACGTTCAACCTTACCCCGCTTACCACGGAAGAGGCGGTGGAACAGCTGGATCTGTTGGGACATTCGTTTTATGTGTTCCAGGATGCGGAAACGGGTGAGGTGCGCGTTGTCTATCTTCGCGAAAGCGGAGATGTGGGGCTGCTCATTCCCAAAAAGGTATAAAGTATTTACAAAAGCCCGCCGTAAGGCGGGTTTTTCCATAAAAGAAAAGGAGACTGTATGAGTAACACGGCAATGACGGTGCTCGGTTTTTCCGTCATTTTTCTTGCAACGACGCTGGGCAGTGCCGTCGTTTGGTTTTTCAAAAAGGATATTTCGCAAAAGGTCAACACGTTTTTTCTCGGATTTGCCTCAGGCATCATGGTGGCGGCATCCGTGTGGTCGCTGCTCATTCCCTCACTGGAAGGGGCGGGCGATTGGGAAAAATTCAGTTTTGTCCCCGCTGTGTGCGGTTTTTTGCTGGGCGGAGTGTTTCTCGTCTTGCTCGATCATGTCATGCCGCATATTCATGCGGGTACGCAGGAGGAGGAAGGTCCGCGCGTCGCACTGAGTAAACCGGTCAAAATGTTTCTTGCGGTGACCCTTCACAACATTCCGGAAGGGCTTGCGGTGGGTTTTGCGTTCGGTGCTGCGGCGGCTTTGGGGGAAAGCAGCGCTTTTGTTTCGGCGCTTGCACTCGCAGTGGGGCTTGCCATCCAGAATTTTCCGGAAGGCGCCGCCGTTTCTCTCCCGATGAAGGGGCTTACCGGCAGCCGCGGCAAGGCTTTTTTGTATGGAACGGCAAGCGGGGCAGTGGAACCTGTCTTTGCCGTCGTGGGATATTTTCTTTCGGCGGCACTTACGGCATTGCAGCCGTGGTTTCTCTCCTTTGCGGCGGGTGCAATGATCTTTGTTGTGGCGGAAGATCTGATCCCGGAATCGCATATTGCCGAACATCCGCACCTCGGCACGTGGGGCGTCATGTTCGGGTTTGCGGTGATGATGGTGTTGGACGTGACGCTGGGCTGACCTCTTTTCAGGGAAAAACGGAAACCGAAAATTTTTTGGCTTTCTGGCGTTGCATTCCGCGCGCAGGTGTGGTATAATACTTTGGATGTAATTTACAGAGGTTTTACAAGATGAAAAAGGGATTTGACAACGAGTTGTATGTCCGATTGCAGAGTGAGAAGATCTTAGAGCGTATTCGGAAGTTTGACAACAAACTTTATCTGGAATTCGGAGGAAAGCTGTTTGACGATATGCACGCCTGCCGCGTTCTTCCGGGATTTGAAAGTGATGCAAAGTGCAAAATTTTGCTGACGCTCAAAGAGCAGTCGGAGATCATCTTCGTGATCGGCGCGCAGGATCTGGAGCGCAACAAGATCCGCGCGGATTTCGGTATCCCTTACGGCACGGATGTTCTGCGCCTCATAGATAAGATGCGCGGGCTGGGGCTGAACATGAACAGCGTCGTTGTGACGCAGTACACGGGGCAGCCTGCGGCCGATAAATTTATCAACAAGCTGAAAAGCCACGGGTTAAAGACGTATATCCATCACAAGACAAAGGGGTATCCCACGGAAGTGGACGTCATCGTTTCGGACGAGGGCTACGGTGCCAATCCGTACATTGAAACGACAAAGCCCCTTGTTGTGGTTACGGCGCCCGGTCCGGGGAGCGGAAAGCTTGCCACCTGCCTTTCTCAGCTGTATCACGAATACAGGCGGGGGGTGCGCGCGGGCTATGCCAAGTTTGAAACATTCCCCATCTGGAGCCTGCCCCTGCGTCATCCCGTCAACGTCGCGTATGAAGCGGCGACGGCTGACCTCGGCGATGTGAATATGATCGATCCCTACCATCTGGAAGCGTACGGTAAAACGACGGTCAACTACAACAGGGATATCGAGTGTTTCCCCATCGTGCGTTCCATTCTTGCCAAGATCACGGGGGATGAGAGCATCTACCAATCGCCCACGGATATGGGTGTCAACATGGCAGGGTTCGGCATCGTGGACGACGAAGTTTGCCGCAGTGCGGCGAGGCAGGAGATCATCCGCCGTTATTATAAAGCGGCGTGCGATTATAAGACGGGCAATGCTAATGCCGAAACGGTGGAGCGTATCCGTCTTCTGATGAACGAAAACAAGATCGAGCTTTCCGAGCGTGTCGTTGCTAAGGTGGCTGCCGATCGCGCCGAGGCTTGCGGCAGTGCCGCTGTTGCGTTGCAACTGGATGACGGTTCTTTTGTTACGGGCAGGTCGAGCAATCTGATGACTGCCTGCTCGAGCGCCGTGCTCAATGCGGTCAAGACCCTTTCGCATATTGCGGACGAAATGCTGTTGCTTTCTCCCATCGTGCTGGCGCCTATTATCGAACTTAAAAAGGAAGTCTTGCGGGAGGATAAGGTAAAACTGTCGCTCGGCGACGTTCTTACGGCACTCTCCATTTGCGCTGCCACCAATCCCATTGCGGAAAAGGCGATGGATATGCTGGTGCGCTTGCGCGGATGCGATGCACACGCATCTTGTATTCTTCCTGAAAACGACCTTTCCGTCATGCGCAAGCTTGGCGTATATCTCACCTGCGAACCCGAATACGGCAGCAAGGATCTGTACGGTTTTTAAGGGTTCCTGCGGGTAAATAGGAGGAAAAATATGCAGACATTGGACATTATCACCATTGTCGCGGCTATCGTACTCGGGCTTTTGGGGCTCGGGCTCGGATTCGGGAAAACGCTGCGCTTCTTTACGCGCGGGATTTTCGGGATCATCATTTCCGTCTTTGTGTGCTTCACCTTCGGCGGTATGATCAAAGGGATCCCGGCTGTTGCCGAGCTCATCTCTTCCCTCAATCAAAAGCTGGGGGAGGCGTGGAGCTTTCTGCAGACCATTCATCTGGAAAGCGTGATTTTCTACGTTTTGCTTTTCTTTGTTGTGCAGATCGTGCGCATCATTTTAGTGCGATTCGTGTGTGCCGTGTTCGAGGCGGATGTACTTCCCATGCGCCTGATCAACAAGGTGCTTGGTATGGCGCTGATGGTCGCCGCCGTATTCCTGCTTACGCTACTCGTGCTTGCGGTGTTCCGCATGATCGAAGACACTTCCTTTGTGCAGGACATTCTGCAAAAGATCGACGGAACTTTCCTCGGAAAACTTTACCAAAACAACCCCGTCAAGTTTGTAGTGGATACACCCGCAGCGTGATTAAAACGGCAAGATTTTGTCATATGCAAAAAATCTCTTTTAAAAAGCTGTATGCGGCCTTCCTGCCGCATACAGCTTTCCTTTTTATGTTTCAACAATTTTCTTCTTTTTGTTGTTTTATTAAAAAATGAATACTTCTACTCAGAACAGCGGAAATTTTTGGTGTATTTTCTTTTGGGTAAGGGGAAACAGTCTGGCTTGGCGGCGATCAATCCGAACAAAAATTGGCGGGATTTTTCTTGCTTGAATCCGTTGACAAAATAAAAAGAATGGTCTATACTGTATATGAAAATCGAGAGCAAGCACAAGATATTGTGCTTTGAAAGACGGCTTTTCGCGACTGGTGGAAATGCAGGTTAACTGCGGGGGAGCGGAAAGCGGCATTTGCCGACCACCTGGGCAGCTTCTGTTTCGCTGCTCAGGTTTTTATTTTTTGAAAAAAGGAGAGAAAGGTCATGCGTACAAAGTTCAGGGAAGGGGCGTACACCCAAAAGATCGACGTCAGAAATTTTATTCAGACAAACTATACTCCCTATGAAGGGGATGAAAGCTTTCTCTGCGGCCCTACGGCTCGCACGCAAAAGATGATGGATAAGGTAAATGCGCTTTTGAAGGCAGAGAGTAAAAAGGGCGGCGTTCTGGATGTGGATACCGAGCGTGTTTCTTCCCTGCTTACCTATCCTGCGGGATACATCGACCGTGAAAACGAGATCATCGTCGGCTTGCAGACAGATGCGCCTTTAAAGCGCGGAGTTAATCCGTTTGGCGGTATCCGCATGGCGCGCCAGTCTTGCGAGGCGTACGGGTATAAGCTGTCTGACACGGTTGAGACGGAGTTCAGCTACAAGACGACGCATAACGACGCGGTGTTCCATGTTTACACGGACGAGATGAAGGCGGTTCGTCATGCGGGGCTTCTGACGGGGCTTCCGGACGCGTACGGCAGGGGCAGGATCATCGGCGATTACAGGCGCGTGGCACTGTACGGTGTGGACAAGCTCATCGAAGAAAAGACCAAGGACAAAAAAGCGTACGGCGAAAAGCAGATGGACGAGCAGAATATCCGCACGCTGGAAGAGTTGTACAAACAGATCGACTTTCTGAAAAAGCTCAAGGATATGGCCCTTTTGTACGGTGTGGATATTTCCGAGCCAGCACAGAATGCGAGAGAAGCCATTCAGTGGACGTATTTTGCATATCTTGCAGCAATCAAGGAACAGAACGGTGCTGCAATGAGCCTGGGCAGGGTGTCCACTTTCTTTGATATTTATATCGAGCGCGACCTTGCGGACGGGGTTCTTACGGAAGAGCAGGCGCAGGAACTCATCGACGATTTTGTCATCAAACTGCGCATTACCCGCCAGCTTCGTACGCCCGAATACAACGACTTGTTCGGCGGCGATCCCACTTGGACAACGGAGAGTGTGGGCGGCATGGGGGAGGATGGCAGAACGCTCGTCACCAAAACCAGTTACCGCATTTTGAAAACGCTTTATAATTTGGGAGCAGCTCCCGAGCCCAATCTCACCATTCTTTGGTCGGAAAAACTCCCCGAATCTTTTAAAAAATACTGCGCAAAGGTGTCCATTGATACCGATTCCATCCAGTACGAAAATGACGACCTGATGCGCCCCGTTTACGGCGACGATTACGGCATTGCCTGCTGTGTTTCGGCCATGAAGATCGGCAAACAGATGCAGTTTTTTGGTGCGCGGTGCAACCTTGCAAAACTTCTCCTGCTTGCTCTAAACGGCGGCAGGGATGAAAAGAGCGGCAACCAGCTTGCGCCTGCCGGAGAGAGCTTTACGGGGGTACTTGACTATAAAAAAGTGCGCGAGGCGTATCACAAATATATGGCATGGTTGTGCAGGTTGTACATCAATACCCTCAATGTCATTCATTATATGCACGATAAATACGCCTATGAAAAGATCCAGATGGCGCTGCACGATACCGAGGTGGAACGCTTCCTTGCCTGCGGCGTGGCGGGGCTTTCTGTGGCAGTGGATTCCCTTTCCGCTATAAAATATGCAAAGGTGACACCTGTTTACAACGACGCGGGGATCATCTGTGATTTTAAGATCGAAGGGGAGTTCCCTAAGTACGGAAACGACGACGACCGCGTGGATGAAATTGCCGTTGATCTTGTCAAAGAGTTCTCTGACGAGCTGAAAAAGACGCCTGCTTACCGCGGGGCAAAGCATACGCTTTCCGTACTGACCATCACTTCCAATGTGGTGTACGGGAAAAAGACGGGCGCAACGCCGGACGGCAGGGCTGCGGGTGAACCGTTTGCTCCGGGCGCCAATCCCATGCACAACCGCGACTTGAGCGGAGCGCTCGCCTCTCTCAATTCCGTTGCAAAAATTCCTTACGAATATTGCCGTGACGGTATTTCCAACACCTTCTCCATCGTGCCCTCCGCGTTGGGTGAAAATTACGAGGACAGGGCGGAAAATCTTACAGATCTGATGGACGGATACTTCGGGCAGGGGGCGCATCATCTCAACGTAAACGTGTTTGACCGTGCCAAACTTATTGCGGCAATGGAGCATCCCGAATTGTACCCCAACGTTACCATCCGTGTTTCCGGGTACGCTGTCAACTTCCATAAGCTTTCCAAGGCGCATCAGCTGGAAGTGCTGAAGCGCACCTACCACGAGCGCGTATGAGTGCGGAAGGTTACATCGACTCCGTCTACAACGGGTCGGGGGTGGACGGAAAGGGACTTCGCTGTGTCGTCTTTTTCAGCGGTTGCAATCTGCGTTGTCCGTTTTGCCACAATCCGGAAACGTTGTACAAACAGGGCAAAAAAATCTCCTCAGACGAACTGACGCAAAATCTCATGCGTTACAAAGGCTATTTCCGCCGCGGCGGCGTCACTCTTTCCGGAGGAGAACCGTTTCTGCAAAAGGAATTTTTTCTCGAACTTTCCGGCGCTTTGCGTGCGAAGGGCATCCATGTCTGTGCGGAAACAAACGGGCACATCGCGGACGGGGAATTGATCGCCGCGTGCGACGCGATCATCTGTGATGTTAAAAACCAGGAAAGCGACGATTTCTCTACTTACGAAACCTTTCTTTCCGAATGCGTGCGGCAGGGGAAAGAAGTTTTTCTCACTTGTGTCCTCGTTCCCGAAAAGAACGACGGGGAGGAGAAGATCGGCTCGCTCGCTGCTCTGGCTAAAAAATTTAACGTGAATAAAATTAAATTTTTGCCCTTCAGAAAGCTGTGCGAGGAGAAGTACAGGGAGCTTTCTCTCCCGTTTCCGTATGCGAACTGCCGCGAAGGGGAAACAGAAGATATTGCGCGAGCAGAGAGGATTTTTGTGGAAAAGCTCGTAAAAATTGACTGAAACATAGTACTATGCGTGACATAATTCACGTAAAAAAGGAAAAATGAAATAAAGAGGCGGCGCAGGAAAGAGAACTTTCCTGCGCCGTTTGTTTGGCGCTTTAGCATAAATAAACCCCCAGTTTTACTGGGGGAAGGCAAAAGAACTTCAGTAAATAAAAACCTCTGTGTTATAATAGTGAAGGTTTGGC
>CASFBD010000054.1 GCA_949292885.1 uncultured Bacillota bacterium | reverse complement strand
CGTGTTCGCCCGATTTCATATATTTTGTACCGACGGAAATGGCTCCCCCCTCCGCTTTACGGCTTTTCAGACGCGTGGAATATCCGCCGTCGAAAGCAAACGTGACGTCGTCCGCAAGAGCAGACACTTCCCCTTCCGTTTCCGCAAGGATCTCAAAAGCGTACAGCCCCGCCGAGGGAACGGTAAACGTGTAGACGACATTTTCCCCAACGATCTTTCCCGAAAGCGGATCCTCTTCCTCCTGTTTTTCCGTAACGGTAACGGTAATTGTGCGCGACACGTCGCGCACACTGACGCTGACGCTTGTCTGCCCCACACAGATGCCGCTGATCACGCCGCTGTCATTTACTTCCGCAACGGACGGAGCGGCACTGGAAAAGACGACCTCGTCCGCATAATTTGTCGTGACTGTAAGAGTTTTTTCCTCTCCGACAAACAGCTCCACGGAAGAAGGCTGCACCGTAAGCGTGGCGGGATCTTCCTTTTTATTCCCTGCACAGCCCGCAAACAGCGCGGATACGGACACAAGACATCCCAGCGCGACCGCAAAGATTTTTTTCATGTTACCCCCTCTTGACTTTCAGAGTCTTGATCTCAAACGGCGCGAAAGAAAGCCCGACCTTTCCGTTTTCGGCGCCGCATTCCGACTGCTCGTTTTCCAACATATCGCATTCGAAAATCGCACCGGCTCCCGCGAAAGATGCACAGACGCGCTCTTCCCTGCCGTTTCCTTCGTACAGGCGCACGACATATCCGCTCCCGTCCTCCGCAGGCTTTACCGTTTCGACAAACACCCCTTCGGCGAAAAGCTGTACCGTCGGGGCAGTCTTTGCCGCACGGCACACGAGCAGCGGATGATTGTAGGCGGCAGAGCGCTTTACCACATCCGAATGATACCTGTCACCCTCGTGCGGGTACACGGCATAGGCAAATTCGTGCTCGCCCTTGTCGCAATCCACGCAGGGATACATCTGCGAACGCAGCAGATTGATGCTGACCGTCCCCTCCTTGACGTTGACCGCATATTTGCCGTCGTTGAAGAACGCGACGCCGCGGCTGCGGTCACTGATGTCCACGTATTTGTGCATGGACACCTCATACTTGCCGAACTGTTCCTGCGTGCAGGAAGTCGTGGGACGCTCGATACTGCCGAACTGAATGTCGCAGACGGCGACGTCCGACCATGTTTCGGGAACAAATTCCGCACGCAGCATCTTTTTCGTTTCCTGCCAGTCTGCAAAGCAGCGGAAATCCACCATTTCGCCCTCGTCGCGGAGCAGGATCTTCTGACGCAGAACGGATTTGTTGTAGACAAACTCCTGTTCGAGCACGGCGGCATCCCCTTCCCGGTAATGTCTGCGCGAAACGAGTTTCATTTCGCCGGCTGCATAGTCCTTGAAATTGGCGGACATATCCCAGCAATCGAGGAATTCGTTGTAAACGCGCAGGGCATTGCCCTCTTTTACACATACCCTGCCCGTCCGTTTGTCTGTAAGCGTCATGCGTCCGTTAGCGGAAAATACCGCTTTCAAATATTTGTTTTCCAGCTTGTTTTCGCTGCTCCTTGCGCCCTTGCCCTCGTACTTTTCGGTGAGCGGGGTAAAGGCGAGAGGTGCGGCGCATACACGATAGTATGAGCCTTCCGCAAACACCACTTCTTCCCTTGCAAAGCCGTCCGGATTAAAGACGCAGAGTTGCGTTCCCAGCGACGATGCGCAGTCGGCAAACTCTTTCTCCGTTTCCGCAAGAAGGGTACGGTAGCGGGGAACACTCTCTTCGTAGACGCGGCGGATGGACGAACCCGGCAGAATATCGTGGAACTGATACAGCAGCACCTCTTTCCAGATTTTTTCCATGTGCGCGGCGTCGTACCCCGTTCCGCCGTTGAGAAGGGCCGCCACGCAACCCTTTTCCGCCGCCGAAAGCGCCGTTTCCATAAGACGGTTGTACTTTTTATTTTCGCTTGCGCTTGTAAGCGTTCCCTGATGACGGTCAAGATACAGCTCCCCTTTCCACACGCAGAGGCTGTCTTTTTGTTTTGCGAACCGCTCGAACGCGCGTTCGGCAAACTGCTGTTTTACGGGCGGAAGCCCTGCAAAATCCGCGGCACGCTCCACGCGTTCGAGGTGGTCGCGCCCCGGGCCGCCGCCGCCGTCGCCAATGCCGAACAGCAGGATGGCAGTATCCAGCTTGCCGCGCTCCACAAAGTTCCCCTGTGCAAACAGCAAAGTTTTGGGAGAAGCGGAAGAATTGTAATTCCCCTCGGGCGGCATATGTACCAGCACTTCCGAGCCGTCGATCCCCTGCCAGCGGAAAGTATGATGCGGCAGGCGGAAATGTTCCGACCAGCTCATTTTAATGGTGAGGAAATACTCCATCCCGCATTTTTTAAGGATCTGCGGCAGAGCACCGCTGTACCCGAACGCGTCGGGAAGCCAGCACACGCGCACATCTTTGCCGAATTTTTCGCGGAAAAACCGCTTTCCGTACAGGAACTGGCGGATGAGCGATTCCCCGCCCGTGAGGTTGGTGTCCGATTCCACCCACATCCCGCCCTGAAGCTCGATGCGTCCCTGCGCCACAAGATCCTTTACCTTTTCAAACAGGTGCGGATACAGCTCTTCCAGCCATGCAAACTGCTGCGCCTGGCTCGCCCCGAAAAGATAGGAAGGATAGCGCTGCATATTTGCCACCACGTTGGCGAACGTTCTGCCCAGTTTGCGCTTTGTTTCGCGCAGCGGCCACAGCCACGCAAGGTCGAGATGCGCGTGTCCGATGGCGGAAAAAGTGAGGAACGTTGCTCCGTTTTTCTTACACAGCTGCTTTTTTAAAACGGCGCGCGCCGCCCTGATCTCCTCGTCCCTGTATTCGGAGGAAACTTTTGCGACCGATTCGCCCAACGCGTACAGAACGGCATAATACTGCGGATTTGTGTCCTGGATCCCGGACAGGTAATCGAGCAGAAAATCAATGTCGTAAAAATAACTGCGCAGCTCCGGATTCAGATACCCAGAAGCGCATTGCAGAATAACGCCGCCGCTCCTGTTGCCGAACAGATCGTTGTCGCCGATCTCCACCCAAACATCGAGATCTTCGCCGCAAATATCCAACTCATCGAGGAAGAGCGTGGTCTTTTTCGGATTTCCGCACGACCTGTCAAACACGCTTGCCACGTTTGTCAGTCCGCGGACAGGCGTACCCTGCGCGTCGAATACACATCCCTCGCCCGAAACGTCCAGGCGCAGGACGCGCTCTCTGTTTTCCAGGACGGGCGGCACTTTGCCCGTAATGTGCAGCCAACCGCAGTTGAACAGCGTATCCGACCACTGTTCCCCTACGCGAACAGGGCGATAAGTGAGTCCGAGGCGTTCCTGCCACGGCACAGGCTCCGGTGTGACAGCGATCTCCATGGAGGGCTGTCCCCAATCTTTATAGATCTCCCCTGCAAGAAAAGTCTGGAAGATCTGCACTTCTTTAAGAGTTGTCTGGGATGTAAACGGTTTCATAGTCTTGCCTCCCTGTCTTTTTCTGCGTTGTATTCATCTACGAGTTTTTTAACCTTTTTCAGGCGTTCCATATCTCCGAAAGACGCCATTTCGTCGCTGATCCCCAAAATGAGTTTTTCTCCGAACAGGCGGATCAGCTCATGCACCTGTTCAAAAAGCTGTTCTTCCGTATAAGGTGCGGCAAACAGGATGGCGGCGATACCGTCCACAAGGAACATTTTATCGCCCAGCGCCTCCTTGATCTCTTCAAGGGTGACATCCCCCTGCGGTTTGGGAGTGATCGCTTCGATCCCGTCCAGTCCCGTGCTGCGCGCATATTTGAGGATGCTTTTCGTATCGCCGTCCCAATGGGAAGTGACAAATTTTCCGGCGGCGTGAAGACGCGCGGTGCGGTGCAGGTAATCGGGCAGAATGTACTTTTCAAAATATTCGTCGGGAAGAAGTCTGCAATGCAGGTTATCTCCGAAATTGATCAGTCGAAATTCCGGATGCCTGTTCAGAACGTCGATGTATCTGTCGTGGCTGGCACGCAACGCGGCAAAATATTTTTCCATCCGATCGGGAATGTCGCACAGAGCATATGTCGCGTTCTCCACGCCCATGGTGTCCAGATAGGCGTGCATGATGCTTGTACGGGGCAGGTACAGTGTTGGCGCGCCCGTTTTTCCCCATTCCTTGCGCAGTTGTGCGTAGATCTCCGGATAAAACTTCCAGTCGCTCGCCTCCTCGTAATAGGTATAAGCACACAGATCGTCCTCGTTTTCCACCCACCATTTGGAGAAAAATTCGCCGCCGTTGGATTCGTTTTTATACAGGCGCATGGTCAGATCCCCGACAGGCATTTCGATGCGGAACTCCCTTTCCTGCGGGGAGAGCTGGACAATGGAATGTTTGATCCGCTTGTCTTCCACTACCCGCTGGATACAGGCGCCGTAATCGTAAATGCGGTTGCAAAGATCCAGCTTTTTGTAAATGCCGCTCAGAGAAAGCCCTTCAAACTCGCCCAAAGATTCGTGCGCGAAAACTTTATCCGAATACCAGCACAGGATCCTCGGCTGAAAGAGGATCTTTCCGTTTGCTTTCCCGTCGGTGACGTCGTATGTAAACTGTTCCCAATCGGTGTTCATGCTATTCCCCCACAATGCGTACGCTGTCCAGGTACAGTTCTCCCGTACCGTTCTGCTCGATGATATAGGTGGCGCTGCCCACGGCATTTTTCAGTGGGATGCGCACTTTCCGGTACTCCTGTGCGGCAGGCGTTTCCGCTTGCAGCACGGTGACGGTACCGACAATACTGATCATTTTTACGGCATAAGAGCTGTTGCCACGCACGTAAAATTCGATGTATTTCTCCCCGGAGGCGGGAAGTTTATCCCTGAACATCACATAGGCGTTTTCCCCCGCAGCGGTATCGTTTGTGCAGGAAAAACGCAGGGCTCCTCCCTCCACGCCCGCATCCGCTACGATGCCGACGCTCATCCCGTCCGCAAGATTGATCCCGTACCCTTCCGTTCCCTTTTCATCGAAAGAATGCAGGATATTTTCGCTTACCGCAAGGCGGCGGCTCTGATTGACATAGGCACTTGCCGCGGAAGAATCGTAATTGAAAAGGGACGCATCCGCAGGATCCTTGTCGTCCAGATAAACTTTGTCCTCTTGCGGGACATAGCGCACGATCATGTCAAAAAGCTGTTCCGCAGTGACCAGCACAACGTCGTCGGACAAGCTGTCCGCAAAGCGTTTGATCAGATCGAACGGGGTGCTCCAGCAATGCGCGACGATGAACGAATACCCCTCGATACAGGTATAATCCTTTTTGTAAGAGTTGACGCGCGTAGCCACGCGGCGGGGATCTTCTTCCCAGATGGCGTCGCGGAACGCGACGAGAGGTTTTCCCTCCGACCAGCGAATGGCGCCCTTTCCGCCTGCATACTTGTCGCCGTACATCCACATGGCGCCCTTGATACCGTCGTACTGCGCAAATTCCTGCCAGAAGGACGCATCCATCGTTTCCAGCGTGCCCTCGTCCAGGAACGTCATATAATCCAGCCCGCTCCGGCGCATATAAATGTCCGTGCGCTGCGCAAATGTTTTCAGTTCGCTGTACTGTGTGACGTTGATATACCCCTGTCCCGAAACTGCCGCGGTAAAATAATCGGAAGGGGCGGCACAGGAGTAGATCTTCTGCATGAGCGTAGGAGCGAGATCGCTCAGCGACGGGCTGATCCCGTACGTAATGGGGAAAGTCCCCTTATATTCGTTGGCGTAGTATTTGGGGCTGTTGATAAATCCGCCCTGATACCACTGCACGTTGTCGCCGTCGCTCATGACGATGGCGGCGTAATGTTTCCCCTTTTCCGGTACGATCTGCCCGCCTTCGTATCTGTTCTGAACGATGTCTGTAGCCTCGATCGCGCCGAGAAAAGACAGATTATCCGACCAGTCGGAAGCAATGGTGATCTTGCCGTACTCGCTGTTGAGATCGACAAAGGAAAGTTCGTCTTCCGCCCAGCCGAGAATGGGGATGTCTTTATCCATAAATTCGTAAACTTCTCTTACGAATGCGTTTTCTTCCTGATTTGTGCGGGGATCGTACACGTAAAAGCAGTACGCTTTTACAGCGATGGCATAATCCCGCAGCTGCAATTTATCGGGAGACTGGTGGATCAGCAAAGACGTCGTCACCTTGTCTTTAAACCTTTCAAAAATGACTTTGTCAAAAGACTGTGCGCTGTTGCGGCATTCTTCGGCGTAATCCAGCTTTTTGACAAAACCCAGTTCATCCAGAGCTTGCCGCGTATCTTCCCTCGCCAGCAGATAGCCGTAAACACCAGCGGCAACGGTTGCGCCGTTCAGGCTTTCCCTGTCGCAGAAAATGTAGCCCTGTTCGCTGACATCCTCGCGGAAAATGCGCAAAAGTTCGTAAACAGAGGGCTGATACTCAAATGTCAGTCCGTAATTTTCTTCCAGATCCTCCCGCCATACGGCATAACTCTGCGTGGGATCTGTGTCGCGCGCGTCGATGTAGATGCTCGACTTCCCCTTTTGAGCAAGGATACCCTGAAGAGAAACGGCGAGCAGATATTCGGACGAGGTCATGTCGCTCGCCTTTATATAGTACAGCGTTTCGCCCGGAGAAAGAGAGGGATAATAGCGGAAAGGTTCCTCTTCGGACGGATCCTCCCCCTCAGGAGGAACGACGGTACCCGGCGTCTGATCCTCCGGTTTTTCCGGAGGGGGAACGGCGGGAGAGCCGCACCCCGCAAGCAACAGCAACATGCCGAGCAAAAGCACCGTCCATTTTCTTTTCATGATGCGGCCCCCTCCCCTTTATCTGGACGTAAGCCTTTCCCAGGCGCGGTAAACGGCTTCCACGTTTTCGGGCTTTGCTCCCGGCCCGAACTCGCACTGAGCGATGCACTTGCCGTGATCCCAGAGAGTATTATATACTTTTTCCACAGCTTTTTCGATTTCTTCCGGAGTGCCTTCGACGAGCAGATGCTGTCTGTCCATTTCTCCCCAGAAGGTGATCTTACCCTTGAACGGCGCAAGATTTTCCACGCCCATGCAGAAGATCTGCGAATTGACGGCATCCAACCCGAGTTCGATAAGGTCTGGATAAATGTCCAGGATGTACCCGTCGCTGTGCATGAACGCCTTTTTGCCGTGAGAATGTGCAATGTCGATGTAATCCTTATACAGAGGCTTGAACATTTCTCTCCACAGCGCGGGATTGATGAGCAGGGAGTTCTGGCTGCCCCAGTCGTCCATAAAAGTAAGACCGTCCACGTCCGTCTTTGCCCATTTTTCCAGCAGTTCGCAGTAAAATTCGTGCATTTTTTTGATGAACGTCATCATCTTTTCGGGACGAAGCATCAGATCGACGTAAAAATTTTCGCTTCCGCGGATAAACTGCAAACGCTCGAACGGGCGCGGGCAGGCACCGGAAAGTTTAAATTTGTCTTTGCCGTACAGCACACAGTTTTTGTTGACTTCCTCTACATCGAAAGTGAGCCATTCGTAAGGAATGTGAACGTTATCCACATCCTCCCAATCCTCGTCTTTGACGAGAGGAGTGCGCACTTCCCCGATAATGCCCTTATGTACGTTTGTAAAGACACAGCCCCAGTCATCGACAAACTGCCCCACTTCATAGGGATCGCCCTTGACCATGACGGGCGGCGTTTTAAAAGAAGCGCCGATGTGAACGATGTCGTCGGGATACTTTTCTTTGATCGCGTCGTGCTCTTTTTTATAATGGTCGAACGTCCAGGGCAGCAGCCACATCTGCCTGCCCGCCGAAGAAGGATCTTCGCCGTTGAGCGTACGCATTACCTTTTCATAAGATGTCATGAATAGTTTCTCCTTTTTGTAGGAAAGGGCGGCAAGCCGCCCTTTCCCTTACATACTTTATGCGTTGAATTCCAGATGCTCGATGAGAACGTTCCAGTTGCTGGAAACAGAATTGTTGAATTCAATGATGATCACCACATCCTGGTTGGCGAGTTCTGCGGGGACATCCAGCGTCTTTTCGATGGTCTTGCCGAACCCGAGATCCTCGATAACCGTATCGCCGCGACCTTCGTTATAGCTGCCGTCATACCAGCCGTTTGCGTCCGTCAGCCCGTCCTTTGTGAAGTTGACAAATGTTCCGTCGCTCTTGAGTGCGCGCACGCGCATCATGGAGGTCAATGCGATATCCGCATTTTCGATAGCGAGAGATTTGACGTTCACGGAAGTGAAACTTCCCAGCGTGGTCCTATATGCAATGAGTGCGCTGAACTCCGTGCAGGCAGCCGTGCTCTGCAGCTGCATCCAGATGTTGTTGTTCATGCACTTGGTATTGGAATCGTCGTTTGCCGTAAAGACCGACCATTTTCCGCAATTTGCCGCATCGAACACAAACTTGTTATCCTGAGGCATAGGCTGAGACAGGATATAATTCATCGCATCCAGGTCGTACCCGTTTTCATCGCGGTTGGCGTTGGCAAACGTGATATTTTTCACATACAGAGCCGCAGCGGCGGAGGGATCGGTATATTTGCTTTCGACGATAAACCCTACCGTGCCGATGAAGGTGGTCGGGAAGCTCTGGATCTGCAAGATCTGATCTTCGGCGCCCGTGACAGTCTTCCAGTCGAGCAGCGTTGCGCTTGTGTTGCTTTCCAGATCGACCATGCGTACGCGGATGTCGACGGATTTGCCCGCTTCGCCCGCGACAGTAATGCGCAGATACTTGAAGCCAGCGGGAACGGTGAGGTTTGCCGTGACCGCGGCATTGGCGGTTGCGCCTTCGGGTACGGAAGTGCCGGTGAAAGCGATGGCGTCTTTATCCGCGTCGTGTGCGGCGCCCCACTGGGCGGCAAAGCCGGAAAGAGATTCCGCAAAAGAATACTCGGAAGCGGAAATAACTTCCTGCGCCTTGATGGTATCAATATTCACGCCTTCGGAAACCGTGGGCGGAACGATCAGATCCTGCGAGCTGAACTTGATGTTGTTGAAACGCATACCGAAGCTGGAACCGTTGTTGAACTTGGCGGAGAAAATGATGATCACTTCTTCCCCGATGTATTCGGCGGGAATGGCCACTTCGCTGAGTTCAGAGTCGGAATACGCCTGTGCCGTCACCGTCCAGCCCTCATCGGGTTTTACGTTTGCGGTGTTGATCTTGGACGAAGAGGAAGTGAGATTGATCAGATCCGTTCCGTCGTAAAGCTGGATCCTGTAAGCGCTGGTCTCATTGATGTATCCTGCAAAATACTCCAGTTTTTTCGTTCCTTCGGGAATGAGGAGTTTCGCATAAATAGCTACGCCCTCATTTTCGAGGTTTTTATCGCCCTGGTTATCGTATTCAAGTGCGGCGCCGAAAGAATCGAGATAAACGAGGCAGTTATGAGAGAGATCGCCGCGGCTGATGCCGTGCCAGTTACCCCAACCCTGCGTGGGCGAGAAGGTGGAAGGCTCAAACCCGACGTTTGCCGCAGGCAGCCAGGCGTACATATCGGCAAGATATTCCGCCCTGTTGAGAGGATCTTTTTCCTGCACGATTTCAAAAGAGGTGATGACAGACTGCGTGGAAGAACCTTCCGGGGCAGGGTTCTGGATCACGATACCCAGCACCATCTTCGAGAAAGTCGAATCCAGTTTGACCTGGTATTTTCCGCTCTCCCTGTCAAACATGACGGCTTCGCCCACGGCAAGCATCTCTTCGTCTTCGCTGACGACGTATACCTGCGCGCCGCCCGTACCGACGGGGGCTTCAAAACGAACAAACCAATCGGAGTTCGTTGCCGTGTTGGCGCGGCCTTCCGTCAGCTGGTACCTGTTCGTAAATTCAGGCAGCTGAACCTTTACATACATATAACCCTGGTCTGCCAGTTTGATCCCCTTGGCGGACGCATCATATTCCGCGCCCGTGCCGAGAGTAAATTCTCCGACACCGCTTTCAAAGCTCTGTTTTCCTTCCAGCGTTTTGAGTTCGGATGCCGCAACCTGCGTCTTATTGATACCGTTTTCGATGGCGTCCTGTTTTTCGGTGACAGTCACTTTACAGGTTGCGCTGTAAATTTCGTCGTCCACGGTGATGGATGCCTTGATGTTGGCAGTGCCGACGGCAACAGCCGTCACCCAGCCGTCAGCAAACGTGGCAACTTCTTCGTTGTCCGAAGTCCACGTGACGGCAGAACCGGCAGGGACTGTCGTTGCCGACAGAGCGCGGGTTTTCCCCACTTCGAGGCTCATGGATGTGGGATTGACGGTGACGCCGGGCTGAACTTCCGGTTCCTCCGCCTTTACCGTTACCGTACAAACGGCACTGACGCCGTCCCCCTGTGCCGTGATCTTTGCCGTGCCGGCGGCAATCGCTTTGACTTTGCCGTCCTCATATACGGCAACCGTCTCGTTGTCCGACGACCACGTGATCTGCATATCGGCGGGCTCCGCAGTTGCCGTAAGAGCCTGCTCTTCCCCCTCCGTAAGCTCAAGCGTCGTTGCGCTTAAGGTGATCTTCTTTTTAGTTTCTTCTTCCTGTTTTCCCGTATCGCACGCTGCAAACGAGAAAAGCATCAATGCGGCGAGCACAACGGCGATCACCTTTGCCAATTTCTGTTTCATCTTTCCCTCCTGAAAATATTTCTTTTTTTCCGCGCGCGGCTGATTGCCGCGCGCGGTTTTTTCTTATGCCACGGATACGCTGCTCACGTTGACGCCCGCGCGCCCGCCGTTCTGCGAACAATCCATTTCGATCATCAGAACGCCCGTCTTGTTCTGCACGGAAGTCAGGTCTGCGGTGATCTGCGTTTCCGCAAAGGAACCGATGTCCTGCCATGCGGAGAGCACGCTCACCTGCCCGTCGTCACCGACAAACAGAACACGGATCTGCGGAATGACCGTATCCAGGTTCGTGGGAGTTTTCTGGATGCGCGCAACCGTAAAGGTAAGTTCGGAAGCGCTTCCCACGTCGATCTTTGCATACATACGGGCATTGAACTCGTTGGCGACTTTCGCATACCCGCCCAGCGCTTTGCTGACGATGCTTGTATCGCTGCCCTTCATGAAGTCGTACCCGTACAGGCGGGCGATGCCGTCTTTGACGAGCGCTTCATCCTCCAGTCCTCTGCCCGATTGATAGTTCCAGCCGGAAAGCTCGTTCAGGGAAGAAAGCTGGGAGATCTGCATTGTCTTGAAATATTCTGCGTCGTAATAGTACCCGTCGTCGATGGAACGCGTCATTTTTGCGAATGCGGCGTTATCCAGATAGACCTTGGCATCCTCACCGTTGCCGCGGACCTCAATCATGACGTTTGCGTAACGGAACGCACCGCCCGTCAGACGGATGGTATCCTGTTCGTAGCAAAGATAAGAAGGTTCGTCCGTGATCTCCTGCCACACTCCTCCGCGAAGGATGGCTTTGCCGTCCGCGGACACGACGGCAAGGCGTACCTGAGCCGTTTTGCCTTCTTCCGCGCAAGCCCATACGCCGAACTTATGATGCGTATAGCCGCTGATGTCTTTCAAATCGAACTTGGTATAGAACACCGCGTCCGCACCGTCATCTGCGGGCTGCTGTGCGCCGACTGTGGCTTCCAGCGCCTGACGTGCCGAACTGTACGCACCGCTTCCGATGATCTGGAAGCCCTGTGCGTCGGATGCAAAATCCAACGTCGTGTTAGCGTTGACGGATGCGCCTTTGACCGTATTCAGATCGACGGTCTCGGTTCCGATCTTGATACCGTCCACATACAGAATCTCGCCGTCGCCCTCGCGCTGGGTGGAGTTCTGTTCGATGATAAAGATGACGTCCTGTCCCCTGTAAGCGGAAACGTCGTACACAACTTCGCGCCATTGATCGTCGCCCGCGGCGCTCCAGTCGCTGCCCAACAGTTCGATGGTAGGCGTTCCGGTCGCATTTGTGATGACACGTACGCGGAAATCTGCGTCATAACCGTATGCCTCGCCTCGGATAAAGAAGCTGAAACGTGCCTGCGCACTGTCCGGAACGTGCAGTTTGCTATAAATGGAAGAGTTGGGGTTGGTATCCAGATTTCCGTAATCGGAACCGTCCAGACGGATAGAATAACCGTCGCCACCGTCCACCGTGGTGCGGACAGCCGTGCTGTACGTCCACGCTTCGCCCGAGAAGCTTACATAATCGTAAGTCTTGGAACCGATGTGTTTTTCCCAACCTTCGTAATCGAGATATGTATCAAAATTGAATTCTGTCTTGGAATTGACTTCGAGAGTGTCCCAGAAATACTG
>CASFBD010000053.1 GCA_949292885.1 uncultured Bacillota bacterium | reverse complement strand
CGAATTCGGGTACACGGTGGATAAACTTACCCCTTCGTCCAGCGGAGACATTGTCTGGGACGAGGTAAACAACCGCTTTGCGCTGATCAACGAAAAGGGTGAAGTGGTGTTCGGAGACGGAACCGTTTCTACAGGCGCTTCTCTTTGGAGGATCGCAAAGAATGCGGAAGATTTCTCCGATAAGTACAGCAATTATCTTTCCGGAGAATGGACGTCTGTACCTGAAACGTCTATGGGCGTGGACGTCGGTTCCAACGAGGGGCTGGACATTACCTATACCAATACGGGAGCAGGGCAGACGGCAACGTTCCGCACCAACGGCGGCACTCTGACGGTAAATGCTCCTGCGGACACGGTGAATCACTACGGTATGGCGATAAAGGTCGTCGTAACGGCGGTGAAAAGTGAGTCTTATCACGAGTACGGCGAGGTATTGGGCAACATCGAGCTTGCAAAGGGAAGAGTTGTCGTAGAGGACGGCGCTGCGGCGTCTACAATTCTCGTTACGGCAAGTTCAGCGGCGGACATTAAAATCAACGTCAGTAACAAAGCAACGGTCGGAACGGTTGCGGCAACTACGGCAGGAGTTATCACAAACGAAAATACAACAGTTCCTTCTACTACAGAAAAAGTGGAAGATGCGATCACTGTAAACAATAAATTTGCTGGTGGTTTGGGTACGGAAAACAGCCCTTATCTGATTGCAACGGCTGAACAGTTTAAAAACATTGAAAAACTTTATGCCGAAAAAACACAAGAAGGGGATACTTATACCGGAAAAGCCTATTCTTTTAAGCAGGCGGCTGATATTGTAATTCCTACTATGGTAAACGGTGTTTCCTTTGTCAATATGTTTACTGGAGTTTATGACGGAAACAGTTTCTCGATTTCTTTCGCGGAAGATTGTGTTATAAAAGACTATTCTTATTTGTTTGGAATTGTCTTTAATAATACAACAATAAAGAATCTGACTCTTAAATTGAACGAAAATCAGCCGGTATCTTTAATTTATAGTAGCGATTGGCAAACAGATACGTTAACACTTACAATGGAAAACGTTGCTGTAGAAAGTAGTGGTAAAGCAGTTAAAGCAAATTCTACGAACTTTGGATTTTTTGGTTGTTTTATAATTGAAAATTTTGATCGCATTACTTTCAAAAACTGTGTAAACAATGCTGACCTTATCAACCAAGGAACCAGTACGGGCGCTTTTGTCGGTTCCGGATATATCTTTTTCCAGGGAGATGATGCAAAAGTAGAATATATCGACTGTGTTAATAACGGGGATATTACAGGAGCAAATCAAGCTGGTATTATATATGGAAATGGCGCTTATGTGGGCGTTTATAATTCTAAAGGACCTGTCGCGGGCGTATCGGATTACGAAGACGGGAGGTTTGTGATCGAAAACTTCACGAATAGCGGTACCATTCTTTCGTTGTTGGATACAGGAAGAGCTGCATTTGCTCCCAGAAGTGACAAATTGAATAGTATTTCCTATACGCAAAAAGGATCTTATGTTGTTGGCGGATATTTCAGCGACAGAGACGTTTTCGTTGATCAAAAAGGAGCTGTATATCAATTGAATATTCAAGACGAAACAGTCTCCTTTAAGATCGCGTTTAATATCAATCGTTTGGACAATGAAAACAGTGATACATTTTCAAATACAACAAAGTATTTTTATGATATAGCGTCCAACACGGAAATCACAAAGACAAATGTTCTTACGCATAAGGCATACGATAAACAAAAAGCGATAGAGGTTTTCGGTGAAGCAGTAGTAAACGAGCTTGAATATAACGAAGACGGAATCGCTATGTATGAAAAAGACAATGTCATGTATTTTATTTTCCGTGACAAGCAAATCGGACGGAATACGACGGTCTCTAATCCTGGAGAAACGGGAATAGTGGTTTATGTTTATGCATATAATGCGAACGGAGAGTGTATCGGTGTTAAAACGGTAAAATAACACAACTATCTTGCCCTGCGGCTTGCCGCAGGGCTTTTTTTGTTGTTAAGGTATATCTCCGAAAAAATCTGTTCATAATTGTGTAAATTTTTTGAACGGAGTTCACCATGAAAAAGTTTTGTATAGTTTTTGCTTTCTTGCTGATACTACTTGCAACGGCAGCCTTGACGGCTCAGGAAAAACCTTTGCAGACTTCGGCTTATCTTCGGATGCACGTTCGCGCAAATTCTGACGCTACCGTCGATCAGCAGATCAAATACGAGGTGAAAGACGCTATCGTGCAGTTTCTTATCCCCGTTGTTGCGGATTGTACGGACAAACAGTCGGCAATTTCCGCTCTGACGGCGAGTCTGGACGAAGTGGAACAAGTTGCGGACGAAGTTTTGTCGGAACACGGTTTTACATACCGTGCGCGGGCAAAAGTTTGTCAGGAGTCCTTTCCCGACCGCGTATATGAAGGAGTCACTCTTTCGGCGGGCGTATACGATGCACTTATCGTGGAATTGGGCGAGGGCGCTGGCGCAAACTGGTGGTGTGTGGTTTATCCTCCGCTCTGTTTTTCGGGAGAGGTGCGAGGAGAGACGATACAATACCGTTCTCGGCTGCTGGAAATCATAGAAAAATTTTTCGCAAAATAGGCGGGCTCCTGTTTTTGCGGAAAAGACAGGAGGAACGATGAACAAAACACTGAGAGCAGGTGCGTTGGCGCTTTCTCTTGCCGCGGCGCTGGCGGCGACGGTGACGTTTTCCGTACAGTCGGCGCGTGTGGAGGAGAGGGCGTCTTATGCGCAGACAGCGGAAGCGGCGGTACTTAAACAGGGCAGCCGCGGCGAAGATGTAAAGACGGTTCAGAGCAAACTCAAACGTTGGGGGTATTACACAGGCAGTGTGGACGGGATCTACGGTTCGCAGACCAAAAAGGCCGTGGAATACTTTCAGCGCAAAAACGGACTTGTGGCGGACGGGATCGTCGGCAGCAAGACGTATGCGGCTCTGGGCATGATGCAGCAGTCGCAGGGCGGAACACAGGGTTCGCAGGGCGTGGCGACCAATTCGGACACGTATCTGCTTGCCCGCTGCATTTACGGAGAAGCACGCGGCGAAAGCTATACCGGGCAGGTCGCCGTGGGAGCGGTTGTGCTCAACCGCGTGAAGAGTCCGGATTTCCCCAACACCATTTCTGGCGTGATCTATCAAAAACACGCATTCACGGCGGTCAGCGACGGACAGATCAACCTCACGCCCGACCAGACGGCTATCAACGCGGCAAAGGATGCGCTGAACGGCTGGGATCCGACGGGCGGCTGTCTGTATTATTATAATCCCGTGACGGCAACCAGCGAATGGATTTTTTCGCGTGAGACGGTCATCACCATCGGCAAGCACGTGTTTGCCATATAAGGAGGGGAAAGGATGTCAGAAAATAAAAAGAGGGGCGATGACGCCCGCAAGGTTCAGGAAGAAGTGTACGCAGCGCGCGAAGAACAGCGCGCGGCGGAGCGCGTAGCGGCGGCGCAGCGCAAGGAAGCGGAAAAACAGGCAAAAATTGCGGCGCAGGAAGAAAAGGCTCGACTGAAAGCCGAACGCGAGGCAGAATCCCGCGAGCGCGCGCGTTTAAAAGCGGAACAGCGCGAGGAAGAGCGCAGGAGAAAAGCGGAACGTCGCTGTTCGCAGAGCAGCGGCAAAAATTACGGCGGCTGGCTGGCGGCTGTGGTTTCTCTTTCCGTGGCAGTGTTGGCGCTGGGCGCTATCGTGACGGTGGGGTATTTCGACCTCAAAGACACAAAGGCTTCGCTGATAAACGGAATGCACGAAAGCGTGTACGAACTTTCCGAACAGGTAGAAACTCTGGGCACAGATCTTGCAAAGATACGCGTGTCGCAGGGAAATTATAAATCGCAGAAACTTCTTGCGGATATGCTTGTGCGCTGCAGGCTTGCCGAGCGCGCGGTGGAAAATTTCCCCGTGGACGGGATCGGAACCCAGCGCCTGACGGCATTTTTTAACGAAGCCGGGGATTGTGCGCAGAAAATGCTTTTAAAGCTTGCTTCCGGAGAACAGCTGTCCGAGGAGGATATGCGCAGCCTGGAAGGGTATTACTGTGATATGCAGACAGTGCGCGAGGCAATGCCGGCGCTTTTGAAGAGTGCGGAAATGGACAAAAACCTTCTGGGCGAAGGTGATTTTGAAAACAGGTTTGAAGACCTTACGGCGCGCCTGCGCACGCAGGAACAGCCTTCCTCGCACAAGAGCGAAACAAAGGGTAAGGACATCGGCGAGGACGGCGCTCTGAAATGCGCAAAGAATTTCTTTTCCGATTACAAAGCGGACGAAATGCGCGTGACCGGCAGGACGGAAGGCGAAAATCCCGCCTATACCGTGGAATTTAAGGACGGAGCAGGCGTGGCATACAGCGCGCAGATCACCTTGCAGGGTGAGTTGAAAATGTTGCAAAGCTATAAGTCTTGCGAATCGGAAAACTTTGACGTACGTCAGTGTAAGCAGATTGCATCCCGCTTTTTGGAAAAGACGGGGTATGCGGGGCTTTGCCCTGTATGGGCGAGCAGTTCGGGCAGTGAATGCACGGTGACGTTTGTGGGAGAACAGCAGGGCGTGCTCGTGTATCCTGAGCGCATTCTCGTCAAGGTGTGCAGTGAACGCGGCATCGTGACGGGCATGGACGCCAACCTGTATCTGAAAAACCGCGGCGAGCGCGAGATCGGTGAGGGCAAAATTTCCATGGAACGCATCGAGCAGGCGGCGGCACAGCGTATGCGCGTGCACGGCGTGCGCCGCGCCATCATTCCCGTGGACGGGCGCGAAGTGCTTACGTACGAGGTGCGCGGCACCTACGGCGGCAGAATGTACTTTGCGTATATCGACGCAAACACGGGCAACACGGCTGAGATCCGTGTGGTGACGCGTACAGACAGAGGCTGGTCTTTATTGTAAGAAAAAACAGAGCCCTGCGGCGAAAGTTGCAGGACTCTGTTTTTTTGTGAGTTGTAAAATTTTTTCAGTGTATTGATTTTTGCGAAAGGATATGGTAGTATGAAACGGTATCAGAAATAAAAAAGGATGGAAATGGAAAGAGCCTATTGCAGTACGCTCCCGTTTTGGGAAAGCCTGAGTGAAGAAAACAGGGAGATTTTTTGTAAAAGCCTGTCGCGCTGTACATATCGGAAAGGAGAGCGTGTTCAGGGCGGCGAGGGCTGTCGCGGCGTGATCTTTATCAGGAGCGGCTGTTTGCGCGTCTATATGCTTTCCGAAGAGGGGCGAGACATCACTCTGTACAGGTTGTATAAAGGGGACGTGTGTATGCTGTCTGCGTCCTGCGTGTTGCCGCAGATCACTAACGGCGCCCCCAACAACGTGATGAAAGGCCCCGCCTTCCGTACCGAACTTGCCACGGCATATCCAGCACTAAAATGTCCGCGCCTATTTCCAGATTGATCTTGCGCCATTCTGCAATGATTTGGTCGTAATTTCTTCCCAGCCTGTCCAGTGAATGAATGACAAGCAGGTCGTTTTTTTTCAATACGTCTGTCAGTTTCAGGTACTCTTTGCGGCAAAAATCTTTTCCGCTTGTTTTTTCTGCAAAGATGTTTTGCTGCGGAATTCCAAAATCGTTGAAAGATTCAATTTGCCTGGTCAGGTTTTGGTCTTTGGAAGAAACGCGAGCATATCCGTAAGTTTTCATAGTCGCCTCCTTGATTACAGAATAGCAAAAAATGCGAGTAATGAAAACAATTCTGTGACGTTTTGAAAAAGTACACTTAATCGAAATTCATTTTTTGGTATAAATAAAACAGATATTTCATATTAAAAAATAAATATTTTACTTTTTTTACTTGAAAAAGACAATTTTATATGATATGATATAATAAAAAAATATACCCTATTGGAGTTAATAAATTACAAGAAGGTATAATCAAATAAGTGTACTTTATCGGGATGCAATAAAGATAAGCGGAAAAGGAGGGATTCGGCTATGAATAGACAAACTTGCAGAGGCGATAGAATCAGTACGGTCATTATGATCGTTCTTATCATTCTTCTTTTACCGATTTTGATTTTTAACCTCACGCTTATCATAAAGGGGAGCATTTATCCCGATACTCCGCCGGATGTGTTTGGCATTGCGCCGCTTGCGGTAACGTCCGGTTCGATGGACGGCGACAGGGAGGACAGTTTTGCAAAGGGATCTTTGATTTTCGTAAAATTGCTGGATAAAGCGCAAATGCAGTCGCTTTCGGAGGGGGATATCATTACATTTAAGGATTCAGGTGCTTATGTGACGCACAGAATTGTTTCCATATTCCGCGACGAAAGCGGAAAGGTTGTGTCCTTTGTTACGCAGGGTGACGCAAACAATGCCACGGACGGTGCAGTCATTCTGGAAAATGTGGTGGGAAAATGCGTGGGCAACATAGGCGGGTTGGGCGATTTTGCCATGTTCATGCAGACGCCCGTCGGAATTTTAATTTTTGTGGGCGTGCCCGTCCTGCTGTATGTGGCGTACGATGTGTTGCGCGTCATGCTATATAACAGGCGCGTCAAATCGGACAACAGCGCACAGATACAGGAGCGGGACGCGGAGATCGAGCGCCTGCGCGCGTTGGTGGAAAAACAGGAAGCCGAAAAGGGCGCGGCGCAGGAGAGTTTGCCGCAGGCGGACGAAAGCGCACTTTTGGAAAACAAAGAGAAGTAAATTTTGTTTCGTCCCACACACGGAGCAAATTTACATAGAAACAAATCAAGATGGGAGGTTTGAAATGACAAAGAGAAAAAATGTTGTTTCAAAAATGTTGTTGTTGGTGGTCATCCTTACGCTGATCAGCTGCTGCTTCCTGGGGAGCACGTTTGCCCGTTATACCAGCAGCGGAAGCGGTACGGGAACGTTGGAAGTTGCTACATGGAAACTTTCTCATGCAGGAGATAATATTGACGTTAATTTTGATATGCTTTCTCCGTCGAAGGATGTTTATAGTTCTGAGGTTCGTAGCAATTCTACGGGCAGATTGCTTGTTGCAACTATTACATATGAGGTCGATGTCGAAACAATTCTTACCTTTAGTACGGGCGAAGCTGTCTTTGGTGGAAGCCCGGCATATGGTTCTAAGGGGGTAGCAACCGATGGAATTCCTACAGCGAATGAAGTAAAAGAAGTTTTCTCTATCGCACTGTATGTAAATGGAAGTGGTAATGATGCAGGCGCTGCAACGGCTTATTCTGAAATAACGCTGGAAGCTGAATCAAACGGTACTATTTATGTATATGCTGAAGTGACCTGGACGAGCGATACTGCTACTATTAAGGGAGAAAATGCAGACAAGCGTGATACTTGGATCGGAGGAAATATTACGGGTTTGACTTACAACATTTCCTATACGGCTGTCCAGAACACGCAGATCCCCGAAGCATAATTCAAACCTTGCATAGCTATATCGACTGCCGCGCCCACAGCAGTGTGGGCGTAGGGCGCGGCAGTATATGGTTGTGTGCAGAGTAAATCCGTAACTTTTAAGACAAAGAGAAAAGAGCAAACAAGGCGGTGTTTCGTATGGAAACGGAAAACGAAGAAAGGAAAATATCGGAATTACCGGGCGGCGAACAGGGTGCGGCGCCTGCGGCGATACCGACGGCGGCAACCCGCTCCAATCGTTCGTTTGCCGAACGCATGGGAGAGGCAGGTTATGTTGCAGGCAGACGTTACGATGCCGTAAAAAACGCATTCCTTGCTTATAAAACCGCGGAACGCAAACCAAAAAAGGTGCGGTCGCGCATTTCCCGTAGCGGGGAAACCTTTTACGCGGGCAGAAAAGTTTTGGGGAAAGTTTGCCTGGTGGGCGGTTACCTTCGCCTGTTCCTGGCGCTCGATCCCAAGCTTTACAATGTAGAAAAATACCATCATAAAGATTATTCGGAAGTTGTGCGTTACGCAAAATTTCCCTTTATGATCAAATTATCCTCGGACAGACAGGAAAGGTATGCCGAGGAACTGATCGGCGAACTTCTTGTCCTCAACGGTTTTGTGAAGGATGAGGAGTACGTCGTAAAAGATCAGGCAAATATCTTTAAAAAACCCAGGCGCAAAAAGGCGGTACAGGAAAACGTGGAAGTTCGTACCGTCTATGTACCCGTTCCCGCAGAGGCGGAAGCCGCTGCAACAGAAGAGGATGTGGGTGAGCCGGAATGTATAGACGTTCGCCTTCCCAAGCGTGCCATTGTGGTAAACAAGCAGGGCGAGTGTGTCGGTAAAGTACGCAAGAGCGTATGGAAAGACGAAGAAGATACCGAACAGGGCGTATTCGTTAAAGAGAATACCAACGTATTTGTCTATGCGGGCGATCAGCGCATGGGATATGTTGATAAAAACGACAACGTTCTTACCCTTTCCAACAAGTATGTGGCTACTTTGCGCAGAGCGGAGCGGTACTGGATCCTTGTCCTGGTGCTGTTTCTGGCACTTGTTACGTTGCTTACTATCGGTTTAAGTGCATATTTTCTTACCCGTTCGGGAAACACGGACTATGCGCCCGTGCTGTTTATTGCATCCGAGGACGGGACCAGCTGGGCAGATTCGGAAGATCTTCCCATCTTTTTCAACGAGACGTTCGGTGACACAAAAGTGGCACCCGGCATGAAAGGGACCTATCGCTTCACTTTTGAAAACAGAAACAAAAATACTTTGGATTATTCGATAACGTTCAGCGAGGAAAACGAATACGGGATCGGCATTGTATATCGCTTAAAGCGGGACGGTGCGTACATTTCGGGAGCGGAAGAGTACGTCGGTGCGGAACAGTTGGGGCTGGACGGCCTGACGGTGGAAGCGACATCGTCCACAGTGTTCGAGTTGGAATGGCTCTGGAAAGACAATGACGAGGCGGACACGCTTGCGGGGGAAAATTCCGCAGTGTACACGCTTACCATCTCTCTCTCCGCACAGGTCAGCGTGCGGGCTTAAAAATATGGGTAAAGTATATAAGGTATTCAAAACGGTGGTACGTACACTTCTTATTGTGATCGTGGGAATTCTTTTGGTGTACAACGCTTATATACTGATCGCCCGTACTCTGTTTAAAAACGGAATGCCGGAAGCGTTCGGATTTGCCTGTGCAACCGTTGTTTCCGGCAGTATGAGGGATGAGATCGATGTGGGTGATTTTATCATTACAAAATCGCAGAAAGAATATGCCGTGGGCGACGTTATAACATTTTACGACGATGAAAGCGGCGCCTATATCACGCACCGCATTATCCTTGTTTCCGGAGATACGTATGCCACAAAAGGGGACGCAAACGATTCGGCAGACGATTTCAGTGTTCCCAAGTCGGCTGTGGTAGGCAAGGTGGTGGCGGTATGGAAAGGATTCGGCAAAGTTGTTTCTTTCCTGCAAAGTCCGCTCGGACTTGTCTGTGTTCTCGGCGGCGGCGCCGTGGTGTGGATACTGGCGGATATCGGTACGGAGGTGTTCAGAAAGAAAAATGAGTGAAAAGAAAAAAATACCTATAGTCAGATATTTAAGTTATCTGCTTGTGGTCAGTCTGCTCTTTACGGGGGTGACTTTTTCAAGGTACAGTATGTCTACCTCCGGGGACAGCACCGCACCGCTTTCTCGTTTCCACTGTTCGTATGAAGTGACGGAAATTTCCGCAACGTCCATTCCCAATGTTAATTACTGGCTGAATAACAAGAGCGCCGCCAGTACGGCGCGCACTCTGCGCTATCAGATCAGCAATTTCAAGGGCGGCGTGGTCAGTGATGTGGCGGTAAAAGCGCACCTGAGGATCTATCTGCCTGCGGAAATGGCAAGACACCTCGCGTTTCAGGTCGGGACAATGAACGTGGCGGAGGGGA
Organism: uncultured Bacillota bacterium; assembly: GCA_949292885.1. GTDB lineage: Bacteria > Bacillota > Clostridia > Christensenellales > Borkfalkiaceae > Borkfalkia. The sequence goes on along the minus strand of CASFBD010000053.1, from coordinate 7,596 downwards.
CTGTAGGCTCTTATACGCCCGAGATCGTTTTGGACGACCTGATTGCAATGCGGGAAGCGGATGCCTCGCAGAACATTCCGCAGACGGCGCTGAACACAAAGTCGTTTAAAGATTATTATGACAGCGGCGTACACAACGCGGCGGACGAGGAACTTACGGTCAGCGGTTCGCTGGCGGAATCCGCTTCGCCGCGCACCATTTCGGCAGTCAACCAGGGCGGTTCGGGGCTTTCCTTTACGATCACGGCAAGCACCAAGGAGGCGCAGTATTCGCTGGGATTCCAGCGCGGCAAAAACGAAAACGACTACGCGCCCCAGCTCTTCCTCGACCTCGTGCAAACAATGGAATTTTACACGATCGATCTGTATCTTCCGTCCATGGAATTCCCCGCAGGTCAGCCCCTCACCAAAATGTATATCGTCTATCTCACCCTCACCAAGCGCGTGGACAGCGCAGATTTTAAGGCACGCTGGTCGGGCGCGGAAGGCGTAAAAGCCGTTCTCGCAACGACGGACGAGGCAGGGAAAGTTCCCGTGGATGATAACTCCGTTCTTATCGATTCTCCTCCTGCAGAGGGCGAAGCGTATTATTACAACGGCGCCAGTGTTTTGGGGTATCATTTCGATCAGACAACACAGTTTACGGCGGATTCGGTACAGGAGGGGGAAACTCCCAAATCCACTACGGTGCGCATACAGTGCCTGTACAATAACGAAGGAGGCTATAATATCAAGCTTTTCCACGTCGCGCCCATCACAGAGGATTCCACGGAAAATTATGTGCATCCCATCACCCCTGCGCAAGGTTCCGCTATCGTCTTTAACAAGGGAACGTCCGGTAAAAAGGGGACGTTCAGCGGAAATTTCAGTACGGGTACGTGCGATCAGAACCAAAAAATCGATCTGACAAATATCTTCGCGCATCCGTTTGCGGAAGGACTAAGTGCCTATCAGGTGCTTTCCAAAAGTTACGAAGTGAACTTCAAAGCCCTGTTTGTGCAGGCGTCGGAATCGGAGGTGTGATATGACTGCAAAAATCAGGACGATCCTGCTTCCCGTTTTCATGTCGCTCGTCATTCTCTCGTTGCTGACCGTATCCCTCACGCTCGGCAGATATACGGACGAAGCCGAATCGGAAGGGATCTATTCGGGCGATATCAATTACACCGTTTCCAATCAGGTGGAGATCGAGTCGGTGGATGAATTTTTCACCGCCATCGAAAACGGCTACAACAACATCAAAATCAAGGACGAAGTGGATAACCCGCTCGTCATTTCAGGAGGGATCAGCGACGTTAATTCCGATCTGGTCATCGACCTCAACGGCCACGAGATCCAAAGAAACAACCGCGAACCTCTCCTCAACGTCACGCAGGGCGTCAAGCTCACCATCATCGACACATCCGAAGAGCAGACGGGCAGTTTTTACAACCCCGTCGGCAGCGTGCTGCGCATCAGCGGCGGCTCCCTCACTGTCTCGGCGGGAGAGTTTGAAAGCGGCCCCCGCACAGGCGAGGGAATACATAAGAGTGAGTACTACGATGCTTCTTCCAACTCAACTTTAAAGGGCGCAACGATCAAGAAGGAGTACAGCGTAGACACCCTCTACATTGACGAGAATACAACGATCGGCAATGCTTCCATGCCCGTCATTATTCCGTCGGTGACTAACGTAGACGGCGTCAACCGTTCCGTCAACGGGAATATGTATTTCAGCACGGAATACAACAATTACATTCCCGCGGATACATACCTGTATTTTACGCTGAAAGATTCCACCGTCGAAAACGCCACCATCGCCGTGGAGGGAAGTGCAAAGTACTACTACACCTATTATCTCAACCGCGACGACTTACAATATGCGTCTGTACAGGAGGAATCAAGCGACAATATTCAGATCAAAGTGTATGTCTACGATAACGTAAAGGCATCGGCAACGGGAACGTCCGGCACGGATTATAATTTTTCCGCCATCGAAATGATCAGCGGAAACCTCTTCGTGCGCGGCGGAACCTACCGTTCCTACTTCGGCGTGGAACAAACCTACTGCGTCAACGCTTCGGGCGGATATATGGCCATCGAAGCGGGCAAGTTCTACGCATACGGCAGGGGCGTCTGCGTGCAGTGCGATTACGCCGCCGATGTCAACATGGAAGAGCAGTATCTGCGCGTTTCCAGCGGCGATTTCTATTCGGAAGCGGGCGACACCATCGGCGTTTCCGGCGGAAGGATGGTAGTGTCCGATGCGTCTTTCACCAAAAATGCAGTCGATTTCGGGCTTTCTTCTCAGGAACGAAACGTAAACGGTTCAGCTATTCGCGTTTCCGGCGGTTCGCTTACCGTTTCTGCGGCATCTGAGATACGTTTTTCGCTGTACGGCTCGGGTATGAGCGGTATTAATGGATTTCTACTCCGAAATGCGCGGCATCGAGGGTCAGGAAGATCCCCGTGTCGCTGCCGGCATTTCCTTCAATACGGGTATCTATGCCTCGGGAGGAAAGGTCTTCTGCGACGGAAATACTTCCTTCAACGTCATCGGTTCCTATTCTTCGGGTATCTATTCCAATGGCGGCTCCATCAACCTCAACGGCGATACGTTCCGCTGTACCGTCAAAATGGCGACGGACGGAGAGGACGATAAAATACTTTCCAGCACAGCCATCAGTACCGTCGGGGGCAGTATCAACTTTAACGTAAAAGAGGCAACCGTCTCTTCCAACGGGCTGGGTATCACGGTCGGCGGCGGAAACATCCGTTTCATCCATACCGAACAGGAGACCATCAATATCACCACCACGCGCGGCAGTGCGATCTACGTTTATGACGGGGAAGTTTCCGTCGATGAGGATTCCATCGTCAATATCACAAGTACGATCGATCCTTCCTGTTCGTGGGCGGTGGATACCAGCGGCGGAAGCACGGGGATTACCGATACAAACGTCAATATTAACAACGGCGTGTACATCAACGGCGGTTCGGAAGCACGGGGATTACCGATACAAACGTCAATATTAACAACGGCGTGTACATCAACGGCGGTTCGCTCATCTCAGATGGGGAAATTACGGTGCAGCACACGGGCGTGGAAAACAGTTCGGCGGGCTCGGGCCTGATCGACAGCAAGATCAAGAGCTACGCCGTGCGCGTGGACGGACAGCTGAGTTCGGGAACAAGCACCTTTGATGCGGAATATCTTAACATTTCTGTGCTGAACAACGGCGGCGGACTGTACGTCAAAGACGGTTCCATTGTCTTGGGTACGGCAGAGATCGATGCTCAGGGCTTCGGCATTGCAATGCGCGGTGAAAGCGGCGATAACGTCACAATCAATACAACGCTTGCCCTCACTTCGCACAAGACAACGGGTATTTATATTACGGGCGGTTCTTTGACCCTCAACGGCGAAACGACCGTCAATTCGAAGATCAATGCAAAATATCAATTTTGTACGGGTAGCAATCTTCCTAAAAATTCTTACGACGGCGTGTTTGTGGAAAACGGTTCGCTGATTGCAAAGAGCACGTTTACAGTCAATTTTTCGGGACTTTCCAACGACCCGGGCGAAAGCTTTTCCAGTATGATAAAAAGCTATGCCGTGCGCGTGGACGGTTCCGGGGTGCAAAGCACAACGCAGAGCGGCGCTTCTTTCACGGCGGAAAGTCTTAATATTACCGTAAAAGAAGGGGCGGATTACAGAAAGGAAGGCGGCGGATTGTACGTCAATCAGGGGACGATCTCCCTTGCTGATGCGGAAATTACCGCGCAAGGGTACGGCATTGCTTTACGCGGCGAATCGGAAACGGATTCCGTTACGGTCAAGAAGTCTTTGAATATTACTTCCGCTCGGACAACGGGCATCTACATTACGGGCGGTTCGCTGACGCTGGAAGAAGAAAGCAATGCAAATATTACCAGTGTCATCGATCAGGCATATCCGTTCAACAATACGACGGCAACAGTATCATACGACGGCGTGTTTGTTGAGGGCGGCTCGCTGTATGCGAACGGCAGGTTTAACGTTACGCATAGGGGAATAGAAAATTTGTCCGATACGGGCAGCGCCACATATAGGATCGTCGGACAGCAGATCCGCAGTTATGCCGTACGCGTGAAAGAAACCTCCGCTCAGAAACCGAGCGTGAACATACTCAAAGGGAATATCACAAATTCCATCGGGGGCGGCGTATATGTTTCGGGCGGAAGTGTTTCATTGGGAAATCTCTCAAATACTGTGGAAGATGATTTAAAGGTAGAAACGACAGGCACAACTTTGTTCGCGACGTCATACACGGATGTCGGTGCGAGTACCTGGGCATATCGCTTGAACAGAACGGGTGGCCATGCGATCGAGGTGCAGGGCGGCAGTCTTACGGTGAACAGCGGTACCTACACTGCGGCACAGGGGAACGGGATTTTTGTTCGCAATACGGATTCCTCTGCCGTCAGCAATCAGGTCATCATCAACGGCGGGAACTTTTACGGGTATAACACCGGTTATAAACTCGATTCGGATGAAAGAAAAGTTGGACCCGGTGCGTCTGCAGGATTGTACGTCATGGGGCATAGCCTCACGGTCAATATCAACGGCGGTACGTTCGGCAGCAAGGGGGATGTCAGCAACAGCGCTGCAGTGTTTTTCGGAACTCCGGGCGAAGAAAGGGCAAAGGTCAATATTTGCGGCGGAAATTTCTACGGAAGCAAGAGCGACGTGATGAGCGTGTTCCGCTTTGTCGATTTCTTATTCGATGCGAAGGATCCCGCAACGCCTATAACGGTTGAAAATGCAAACGGCAATCCGTCGGCGGCACTGTCCGTGCAGGACGATCTGATTTACACGAGCGATTCTGGTCGCGGATCTACCATCAACATCAGCAACGGTACCTTCAACGGGACTGGGGACGGGATCTTTTACGGAAGCAGCGTCGATACGCTGCGCATCAGCGGCGGAAATTTCAGCGGGGCGGATTCCAGCGGTTTGCTTTTTTCCAAATCGCCGGGCACGTATATAAGAACTGTCTTTTTGAGCGGAGGGACTTTCTACGGCGGAACGAATGCGGTGGGCGGTACTTATTATGCGGATGCTTACATCGTGGACAGTGGGTACTATTTCAGTAAAAACGGCAACACCTGGCAGGTTTTGCCTTCCTGAACAGACTATGAAAAACGAACGGCGGGGCGCACAGAGCGCCCCGCCGTTCGTTAAAAAACGGGGCGGCGGAAAAGTCCGCCGCCCCGTAATATTTCGGGAAAGTATTCAATTACTTGGTCATGCCTTCCTGCACGGCAACTGCCACTGCAACGGATGCGCCGACCATCGGGTTGTTGCCCATACCGATCAGACCCATCATCTCCACGTGCGCGGGAACGGAGGAAGATCCTGCAAACTGCGCGTCGGAGTGCATACGGCCCATGGTATCGGTCATGCCGTAGCTTGCGGGGCCTGCTGCCATGTTGTCGGGGTGGAGCGTTCTGCCCGTGCCGCCGCCCGAAGCAACGGAGAAATATTTCTTGCCGTTTTCCACAGCCCATTTTTTGTAGGTGCCTGCAACAGGGTGCTGGAACCTGGTGGGGTTGGTGGAGTTACCCGTAATAGAAACGTCGACCTTCTCCATGATCATGATGGCAACGCCTTCGTTGACGTCGTCCGTGCCGTAGCAGCGCACTTTAGCACGCTCGCCGTTGGAGTAGGGGGTCTCTTTTACGATGGTCACTTTGCCCGTGTAGTAGTCGTATTTGGTCTGCACATAAGTGAAGCCGTTGATACGGGAAATGATATACGCCGCGTCTTTGCCCAGGCCGTTGAGGATAACGCGCAGGGGATTTTTACGGACTTTATTCGCGTTCTTTGCGATACCGATGGCGCCTTCTGCGGCGGCGAAGGATTCGTGTCCTGCGAGGAAGCAGAAGCATTCGGTTTCTTCGCGGAGCAGCATGGCTGCGAGGTTGCCGTGGCCGAGGCCTACTTTACGCTGATCGGCAACGGAGCCGGGGATGCAGAAAGCCTGCAGACCTTCACCGATGGCTTCTGCCGCGTCGGCTGCTTTTTTGCAGCCCTTTTTGATGGCGATGGCGGCGCCGAGGGTGTATGCCCAGCCGGCGTTTTCAAAAGCGATGGGCTGGACGCTCTTGACGATGTCGTAAGCGTCAAATCCCTTTTCGTTGCAGATGCGCTTTGCGTCCTCAAAATCCTTGATGCCGTACTTGTCCATCACGGGACGGATCTGGTTGATTCTTCTCTCGTAACCTTCAAACGTGATACTCATTGTAGCGCACCTCCTTATTCTTTGCGGGGATCGATGTATTTGACCGCCCCGTCGGCTTCGGTAAATCTGCCGTAATGACCTTTCGCCTTTTTGAGGGCGTCGTCAGCGCCCATGCCGCCTTTGATGAAGTCCATCATTTTGCCGAAGTTGACGAACTCATATCCGATCACTTCGTTGTTGGCATCGAGAGCCATGCGGGTGACGTAGCCGTCCGTCATTTCGAGGTAGCGAACGCCCTTTTCCGCGGTGGAGTACATGGTGCCGATCTGGGAACGGGTGCCTTTGCCCAGGTCTTCCAGTCCTGCGCCGATGACGAGCCCGTCGTCGGAGAATGCGGACTGGCTTCTGCCGTACACGATCTGCAGGAACAGTTCGCGCATGGCGGTGTTGATGGCGTCGCACACGAGGTCGGTGTTCAGTGCTTCGAGGATGGTCTTTTTAGGCAGGATCTCCGCCGCCATGGCTGCGGAATGCGTCATGCCGGAGCAGCCCAGCGTTTCCACCAGCGCTTCCTGGATGATGCCCTGTTTGATGTTCAGGGTGAGTTTGCAGGCGCCCTGTTTGGGTGCGCACCAGCCGACGCCGTGCGTCAGGCCGGAAATGTCTTTGATCTCTTTTGCCTGAACCCATTTTCCTTCTTCGGGGATAGGGGCGGGGCCGTGGTTGGGCCCTTTGGCAACGCAAATCATCTCTTCAACTTCGCGTGAATATTGCATATACTTCCTCCGATAAAATTTTGTCCGTACAATTTGTCGGTCTAACCAGAAAAAATTATACCACAAGCTCAAAAATATTTCAATGTTTTGCAACGGAGTTTGCCCCAACTTTAAAAATTTTTTCAGAAAAACAAACAAAAACGCTCGTTGTCTTTACAAATTTTTGCGGATGTGTTACAATGAAAAGAACAATAATCACGTTATCGGAGCAAAAAAATGGCAAAAAACGTAATGGACACTCTCAGGGAGAGGGGCTTTATCAAACAGACAGTATTTGAAGAAGATTTGTACAAGCTGCTCGGCAGCGAGAGCGTACCGTTTTATATCGGATTCGATCCCACGGCGGACAGCCTGCACGTGGGGCATTTCATGCAGCTGATCGCCATGAAGCATATGCAGATGGCGGGGCATAAACCCATTGTTCTCATCGGCGGCGGCACGGGCATGATCGGCGATCCTTCGGGCAGAACGGATATGCGCTCGATGATGACGCGCGAAACGGTGGACTACCACTGCGAATGCTTCCGCAAACAAATGGCCCGCTTTATTGATTTTGAAGGGGAAAACGGCGCCGTCATGGTCAACAATGCCGACTGGCTTCTCAATCTCAACTATGTC
>CASFBD010000052.1 GCA_949292885.1 uncultured Bacillota bacterium | reverse complement strand
GAAGTCTGTCTTTGCCTTGCGACTCATTTGAGCCTATGTTATATTTTCGTGCGGTTTCACGATAGCTCAGGTGGTTTTCGCGCATATCCATTATAACAGCTATCTTGAATTCTGGCGAGTACTTTGTGTTAAACTTCTTTTCTCTTGACATTAAAATATGCACCTCCAAAAGTCTGTCCAACTTTTGGGGTGCATATCATCTGCCGGCCTGTTTTTTATTTTGCAAATTGCGAGTTGTACAGTTCGCAGTAAAATCCCTTTTTCTGCATCAGACTCTCGTGCGTACCCTGCTCGATAACGCTCCCGTCTTTCATGACGAGAATAAGATCCGCGTCAAGAATGGTGGAAAGCCTGTGCGCCACGATGAAGGAAGTTCTGCCCTGCATCATCTTGCGGAACGCCTTCTGGATACGCATTTCCGTCATGGTATCAATGTTGGACGTCGCCTCGTCGAGGATGAGCATGGGAGGATCCGCCAGCATGACGCGCGCAATGCAGAGCAGCTGGCGCTCACCCTGCGAGATGTTTACCTTGCCCGAAAGCACGGTATCGTATCCGTTTTCCAGATTGCGGACAAAGAAATCGCAGTACGCCGCTTTTGCCGCCGCCTCTATCTGCTCGCGCGTGGCATCCTCGTTGCCGTAAGCGATGTTCCAGGCGACCGTTTCGTTGGCAAGAAAACTTTCCTGTAAGACCATCCCGAACATTTTTCGGTATTCATCCAGAGGGATGTCCTTAGCGTTGACGCCGTCTACATAGATCTCGCCGCTGCGCAGATCGTAAAAGCGCATGAGAAGATTGATCAGCGTCGTCTTTCCGCAGCCCGTAGGCCCGACAATGGCGATCTTGCTGCCCGCAGGCACTTCCACACTGAGGTTTTCGATGAGTTTCTGATCGGGTTCGTAGGAGAAGCAGACGTTGCGGATGCTCAGCTGCCCGCGTACTTTGGAAACGTGTTCGGTCCCTTCCGTGTTTTCGCCCGGTTCATCCATCACTTCAAACACACGGGACGCGGACGCAAAGGCGTTTTGCAGCTGGGTAATGACGTTTGTCACCTCGTTGAAAGGCTTTGTGTACTGGTTTGCATAGTTCAGAAACACCGCCAGCATACCCGGCGTAAATCCGCCCAGCACCACGGCGCCCAGGACGAGATTCCCGGAAGGATCGCTCAAAATGCAGAAGATGGCGCCCAACACCCCCACCACCGCATAGATAATGGCGTTGACAAAGCGTGTGCTCGGGTTTGTAAGCGCGGAATAGTACTGCGCTCTCCATCCGATCTCGTGCAGGCGATCGTCGATCTCTTCAAACTTTTCGCAGGAGGAATTTTCCTCATTGAAAAGCAATACCGTCTTTTGTCCGCCCAGCATTTCCTTGACATGAGCGGCAAGCGCGCCCTGCACGCGAACCTGTTTTGTAAAACTCTTGAACGTACGCCTCGTAATAAAAGCGGCAACAAAGAGGGAAAGCGGCGTGAGAACGACGACGACAAGCGCAATGATATAGTTGATGACAAACATTACGACGATGGTTCCCAAAATGGTGATCACACCCGTAAAGAGCGTTGCAACACCCTGCAAAAGCCCATCGGAGATGATGTCGACGTCCGTAACGACGCGCGTCATGACGTCGCCCTGCGCGTGACTGTCGATGTAGCGGATGCGCGAGGAAGTCAGGCTTGCAAACGCCTCCCTGCGCAAATCGCGCACCAGACGATAACACAAGCTGTTGACGCAGTTGCCCAGCAGTTTCTGCGCAAGCGAACCCAAAAGCACGCTGAGCGCAAACCCGCCCACCATCATGAAAACAGTTTCAAACTCCACTTTGCCCACGCCGATCATAGCATCAATCGCCCAACCGTACAGGACAGGCCCGATAAGCGTAAACCCGACATATAAGATACTGAAAAAGAAGGCGCCGACCACATTTGCCTTGTACGGCTTTACATAAGTGAGCAGGCGGCGGTACAGCCCTCGTTTGGATCCGGATTTTTTCTCTTGCTTGCTCATGACTGTACCCTCGACTGTGAATCGCAGATCTCGCGGTAGAGCGGGCAATTTTCGTACAGTTCGTCGTGTTTGCCCCTGCCCGCGATCTTACCGTCTTCCATCACGAAAATGACGTCCGCATTGCGGATGGAAGAAGCGCGTTGAGAAATGATGACGGTGGTCACGTCTTTGAGTGCCGCAATGTTTTTGCGCACCTGTGCGTCCGTGGCAAAATCAAGTGCGGAACAGCTGTCGTCCAGCACGAGGATAGGCGGCTTTCCCACGATCGCGCGCGCGATCGTCAGGCGCTGACGCTGTCCGCCCGAAAAGTTTTTGCCCGCTTCGGTCACAGGCTCGTCCAACCCACCCTTCTGCATGATGAAATCGTACGCGCAGGCAACTTTGAGAGCACTGACCATCTCCTCATCCGTCGCGTCCGATTTTCCCCATTGCAGGTTGGAACGCACTGTTCCAGAAAAGAGAGACGCACTCTGCGGCACCACACCGAACAGATTGCGCAGGGCGCGCGTGGGATATTCTTTTACATTGTGGCCGAAGATCTCCACATCCCCGCAGGAAGCGTCGTACAGACGGGGCAGAAGGCTGACAAGCGTGCTCTTGCCGCTGCCCGTTCCGCCGATGATGCCCACCGTGGCACCGCGCGGCACTTCCAGCGTGACGTCCGAAAGCGAATACTGCTGCGTGCCCGCATAGGAAAAGCAGACATCCTTCATGCGGATGGCGGGTGCGCCGAGATCGGGTTGCGCCGAACCGCCGTTGTCGATGGAAGAATGGGTATCAAACACCTCGCTGACGCGGTTCATGGAAGCGTGTGCCTTTGTAAACAGCGAAACGAGGTTGGAAATGACGATCATGGCATTAAGGATCTGTGTCATATAGTTGATGAGCGCAACGATCTCGCCGCTGGTAAACGTGGCGTCCGTATTCACCTTATAGCCGCTGACAAACAGGATGACCGCCACACCGAAATTGACGATAGCAAAGGTAAGCGGATTGAGCCACGCGGAGATTTTGCCGATATGCAGAGAGTTCTGCAACATATCGTTCGCCGCCGCGTCGAAACGCTCGCGCTCCCCGTCCCTGCGGGAAAAGGCGCGCACGACGCGCGCACCTTCCAGATTTTCGTTGGTGATCTGAGTAAGGCGATCCAGCTTTTTCTGGTTTTTGGAATAATACGGCACCGATTTGTGCATGATGATCCACAGCACAAGCCCTACCAACACCGCAACGACCGTGACGATCAGCCCGATCTGCCAGTCGATGGTAAAGCACAGAATAACGGAGCCGACGGCAATAAAGGGCGCGCGCACGACCAGACGGATGATCATGGCGACAGCGCTCTGCATCTGGTTGATATCGTTTGTGGTGCGCGTAACCAGGGATGCAGTGCCGATTTTATCCAGTTCGCGGTAAGACAATGTGTTGATGTGGCGGAACAGCGCGTTGCGCACGTTGGTACCAAACCCCTGTGACGCAATAGACGCACTGCGCTGGCAAAAAACCGCGCAGCCAAACCCGACTGCGCCCATAGCCAGCATCACGCCGCCTCCCGCTAAAACGTAAGTGATACTGCCGCGTTCGCCGATGCCCACATCGATGATGTTGGCAACAACCAGCGGAACAAGCAGTTCCAGCACAGCCTCGATCCACTTGAACAGGGCACCGAAGATGCACGACCACTTGTATTCCTTCAAATACCGGAAATACCTCTTCACAATCTGTTACTCTCTCTTGATTTATTACCCTCTTATTATAATGATTTCCCCCGCGAAATGCAAGCGTCTTGCCCGCCGTTTTTGCAAATACAAAGTACTTCGCCACACAAAAAAGCGCCCATTCGGGCGCTTTTATTTACAATAGAATACAGATGACTCCGCCTTTCCCTTCGTTGACGATGCGCGTCATGGCACGGCGCAGTTTTCCGCGGGCATCCTCGGGAACCGTCTTTTCCTGCAAGCCCTCATTTACCATTTCCTTGAATGTCTTGCCGAACATATCCGTGTTCCAAAGCGCCTGCGGATCTTTTTCGTAGCTTTCTACAATGCCGCGGGCAAGTTCTTCGCCGCGAGCCGCTTCCCCCGCCACGGGCGAGATCTCACTGTGCACATCCACCTTGATGATGTGGTAAGTGCAGGCGTCCGCGCTCAGTTTTACTCCGCACCGCGTGCCCTTTCGGTACATCTGCGGAGGCTGCAATTTCAGTTCCTCATCCTGCGGACGGGAGATTCCGTAACCGCACTCTTCCGCGCGACGGAACGCCGCACCGTATTTTTCGTAAAACTGCTTTGCCTCGCGCAGGCCGCGCACATAGGACATCAGCTGCAATTCATCCGAAAGCTCTTCGCCGCACTCCTCTCCAAGCACACGGTGGAACAGTCCTTCCCGCGCCGCAAGCGTGCAGACCGACACGCCCTGCGACAGGTCGCTTTCGAGAGATTCGCAATACACATCCCCTTCCGCAAACGCCTCCGCAAGTGCGGCACAATCTTCCATGCAGACGATCTTTGCAGAAATTTCACGGATACGTTCTATTAAATTTGCGACGATGTTGCTTTCCGCAGGAAGAACGCGCAGCCATTCGGGAATGCAAAAGTCCAACCTTCTGGCAGGAAAGCGCAAAAGCAGTTTTTCCCAAAGTTCGCCGTACCCCTTTTTTTCGGCACAGTTGTAAGCCAAAACGGGTGCGCCGTATTTTCCCTGCAAAGCCTTGCGCAATTCCTCGCACTCGCCCGTCTGCGGCGCGCTGCTGTTGAGAACGATGACAAAGGGGATCGCATCCCCCCGCAAACGCGCGGCAAGCGCTTCCTCCTGCGCCACCGTTTCGCTGCGCGCCCCGCCGGCCGTTCCGTCGGAAGCGAGAAGGACGGCGGCATTTCCCTTTCCGTTTTCTTCAAAGCGGAACATCATACCGAACGCCTGCGCCTGTCCGCTCCCTTCCTCTGCTCCAAACGAGCGTTCCAGCGAATGCACGAACGTGCTCTTGCCCGTCCCCGCCCCGCCGAGCACCGCCAGCGAAAGTGTACCGCCCGTACGGCGGCTGAGTCCTTCGTACAATTCGTCAGACATATAAAAACAGCCTCCCATCTACCAAACTTATCGGCAGGGTGCAAAAAGCCCCGTCCGCCTGTTACAGTTCAGTATATGAGCAGGCTGTCTGAAAAATGCCTTGTTTTTTTGTTCAGCTCTCTTTTTTGCCGTGCGAAAGTTTTTTGACGGAAGTATGGTGTTCTTCCCCCGCAAGCAGTGCAAGTATGTTTTTGCGATGCGCAAACCAGGTGAGAAAACAGTCGAGCAGGAGCAGCATAAACAAAACGATCACATAGACGTTGAGCATTTCCGCACTGTAGCGCAGATAAAATACGATACCCTGCACCGCAGTGAGCAGGGAAACGCCCAGCAGGGAGCCCATGGAACCCCATTCGCTCGCCCAAATGTAAAAGAGAGTGAGCAGAAGCACGGCGAGAACGAGGAAGATCATCCACCAGTATTCACAGCACAACGCAAACGAATACATTCCCAGCGTGGAAGCGATCCCCTTTCCGCCCTTGAATTTCATCGTAACGGGATAGATGTGCCCCACGATGACGGAAACACCGCAGACGTAGCGAGCAAGGTCGGAAACGAGAACATCCGTTCCCGCAAACACGTATCCCCGAAAAATAAAATACGCGATAAGGAGAGGCAAACCGCCCTTGATCATGTCGCAAAGCAAGGTCAGCCCGCCGATCTTTAACCCGAACTGACGGCTCATGTTCATTGTGCCCGGATTGCCGCTGCCCATCTTGCGCACGTCCTTGTGCTTGATTTTGGAAATCAACAGAGCAAAGTTGAAACAGCCGACAAAATAGGAAACCACCGCCATCACGATGAACCAATACCAGATGTCCGAAAACAACAGTTCTTTCATGATTCTCTCCTTTTACAGGGTAACACCCTGCCCGTCTTCCGTGCGGTTGCGCGTGACGATACGGATGGGTGTTCCCGAAAAATCAAAGGAACGGCGAAGTACGTTTTCCAGATACCTGCGATAGGAAAAGTGCATCAACGCCTCGTCGTTGACAAATAAAACAAAGGTGGGCGGGCACACGGAAGGCTGCGAGCAGTAATACACTTTCAGTCTTCTGCCGTTGTAAGACGCGGGTTCGTTGGTGCGAACGGCGTCCAGCATGAGATCGTTGAGCGTGCCCGTGGAAATGCGGCGGTTGGCGTTTTCGTAGCTTTCGCGCGCAACGCGCAGAACTTTTTCCGCGCGCAGACCCGTCTTTGCGGAAATGTATACAGACTTGAAATAGTCCATAAAGCTCAGGTCGGCTTTGAGTTTATCCTCAAACTTGTTGATGGTGTTTGTGTCTTTCTCGATGAGGTCCCACTTATTCATCACGATAACGGAAGGTTTACCCTGTTCGTGAACATACCCCAGGATCTTTACGTCCTGCTCGGTGAGCCCTTCCTGACTGTCCACCACGGCAAGGCAGACGTCCGCACGGCGCACGGCATCGAACGCGCGCAGTACGCTGTAATACTCCACGTCGTCGTCCACTTTTTTCTTTTTACGAATGCCCGCGGTGTCGATGAGTAAATATTTCTGCCCGTCAAGCTCGAAAGGGGTATCGATGGCATCGCGCGTCGTTCCCGCAATGTCTGTGACGATGGAGCGCTCGAAACCGAGCAGGCGGTTGACAAGGCTGCTCTTGCCCGCGTTCGGCTTGCCCACGACGGCAATTTTCAGCCTGTCCTGCTCCTCTTCGTCCCCGCTTTCAAAGTGGGAAACCACTTCGTCCAGCACGTCGCCGATACCCGTGGAATGTTCCGCCGAAACGGCAAACGGTTCGCCCAGCCCCAGAGCATAAAAATCGAACAGCTTGTCGTGCGAAAAATTGTCCACTTTGTTGACGGCAAGCACGACGGGCTTGCCGCAACGGCGCAGTTTTTCCGCCACGTCGTAGTCGGAAGAAGTGAGCTCTTCTTTGCCGTCCACGAGAAGTATGATCACCTGCGCCATTTCGATGGCGATGTCCGCCTGGCGCAAGATCTCCCTCCACATGGTGTCCTGAGATTTGAGTTCGATCCCGCCCGTGTCGATGACCGTGAACTTTTTGCCGCGCCAGACGGCGTCGGCATACAGGCGGTCGCGCGTGACACCGGGACGGTTTTCCGTGATGGAAATTTTCCTGCCCGCTATTTTATTGAAAAAGGTGCTCTTCCCCACGTTGGGGCGCCCCACGATCGCTACCAAAGGATTTGCCATATCCGCTCCTGCAAAGGTTGATTTCCCCTTTATTATACAGAATTTGCCGCTTTTTGTAAAGAAAAAACGGCTCACTTTGCAAGTGAACCGCTTTTATGCCAAGCTTATTTTGCCCCGATGTTGATAACGCCGATACCGGACAGCAACCCGAGCACACAACCGAGGATATAGATTGCAAGCGCGATCCAGAAAATGATGCGCCAGACCTTTTTCATACCGCGGCTGTATTCGTATGCGGGAAACGCCACCGCAACGAGCAGTGCAAGTTTACCGATGATCTCCAAAACAGAGCCTGCCGCAGAACCGCTGAACAGTCCGCCGAACACAAACAGGAAAGCCGCAACGATCAGACCGACAAATGCACAAAGCTTGACAAAGCTGCGCCTTGCCTGCCCTTCTGTTCTCTGCTTATTAGCCATAACAAATCACTCCTTTTTCAAATTCGTTCCCTTTTATTTTACCACAGTCAAAGCTTTTTTACAAGCGTTCGGACATTCTTTTTTATTTTTCGTAAATGTACACGGCGTCTTCCCCGTCCGTTTCCGCAAAACGCACGGCGATCCCCTCCCTCTTGGAGGTGGGAACGCTCTTGCCCGTAAAATCCGCCTTAAACGGCAGTTCGCGGTGTCCCCTGTCCACTAAAGCAAGAAACTGGATCTTCTCCGGCCTGCCCATGCTCATGATCTCGGAAATGGCGGCGCGCACCGTCCTGCCTGTATAGATGACGTCGTCGCAAAGCAATACCGTCTTGCCCGTGACCCCGAAAGAGATCTCGCTGCCGAAAAACTCCACTTCTCCGCCGGACGCAAGGTCGTCCCGGTAGAGTGCGATGTCGAACACGCCCATAGGCACGTCCGCTCCCTCGATGGAATCGAGGCACTGCTTGATCCTCTCTGCAACGATGACGCCGCGCGTGCGGATACCGATGATGACGAGGTCTTTCACCCCGTCGTTCTTCTCCGCGATCTGGTGCGCCAGACGACGGAACGTGTTTTTCATCCCCTCCGCCTCCATGAGTTGTCCCTTGATGTTCATATTCTTCCTCCGTCCCGTTCGAGAATGTTGAGCACATTCTGAAAATAATCGGGCAAGGGCGCTTCAAACGTCATGCGCTCGCCCGTTTTCGGGTGTGTGAGCGTCAGCCTGCACGCGTGAAGAAGCTGCCCGTTCAACTGAAATTTCTGTTTTTTGCTGCCGTATACGGGATCGCCTACAATGGGATAGCCCAGATGCCTGCAATGCACCCTGATCTGATGCGTTCTGCCCGTTTCCAGACGAAACCGCACCAGCGTAAATCCGCGCTTGTATCTTGCTTCCACCGCATAATTTGTCGCGGCGTATCTTCCTTTTTCTTTGGGAACGACCGCCATGCGGATACGGTCCGTAGGATGCCTGCCGATGTACGTTTCCACCCTGCCCGAATCTTCTTTGAACAGCCCTTCGCACAGCGCAAGATACTCTCTCGCGCAGGTTTTGTCCGCAATCTGCGCGGACAAAGACAGATGCGCTGCATCGTTTTTGGCAACGACGAGCAGTCCGCTCGTATCCTTATCAATGCGGTGCACGATACCGGGGCGAACCACACCGTTGATGGAACTCAGGCTTTTCAAGCGAAACAAAAGAGCGTTGACAAGCGTTCCCGTCAGATTTCCGCTGCCGGCGTGAACGGTAAGCCCCTGCGGCTTATTGACGACGGCAATGTCGTCGTCCTCGTACACGATTTCGATGGGAATGTCCTGCGGAGTAAGATCGAGCGTCTGCGGATCCGGGATCTGCGCGCAGATCTCGTCCCCCTTTGCCACCGCGTGAGATGCCTTGGCAGGCACGCCGCAATGCAGGACGTTCCCCTCTTCGATAAGCTTTTTCGCCGCCGAACGCGTCACGCCCAGCGCGGAAGAAAGAAACACATCCAGGCGTTCGCACGGCTCCTCCGCAGAAAAAATTTTTTTATCCATTTTTGGAAGGATCGTTTTCCTCCTCTTCCGACTTTGCACTCTCTACCAAAGAATGCGCTGCCTCTTCCAGCTGTTCCTTTTCCTTTTTACGGTTTTTGCCCAGACGGAAAAGCGCATCCTCGTCAATGAAAAGAAGAGCAAGGATAAAGCAGATCGCGCCGAAAAAGATGACAATGTCCGCAATGTTGTTGCTGAAACAGGTAAACCCGAAATCCATATAGATCAGGTCGCGCACCCCGCCCAAAACGATGCGATCGATCAGGTTCCCCGCCGCGCCTGCCATGATAAGCACGAGCGACGTGCGGAGAAAACGATGTTTGGGACGCAGGCGGAGCACGAAAAAGAGCATGACGACAATGGCGAGACTGGTGAGTGCAATAAAGAGAGGAAGCGCCCACGGCTGATCCGCACCGATCCCGAATGACATCCCCTTGTTGATGAGAGTGTCAAACCCGAACATTTTCCCCAGCCAGTAGCGCACGGGCTCGTCGACGCCCACCAACGCAAATGCCGCCGCCTTTGTGATCTGGTCGAGAAAAACCAGCAAGAAAAATACAATAGCCAATACCATAAAAATTCCCTGTTTATTTTTTTATTTGAACGTCAATCGTCCATCAGCCCTAAATTACGGCACAGTTTTTCCAGGTCAAGTTCCCCTTTCGGGTTGAGGACGTCGTCCAGATTGAACCCCGTCTCTTCCTCGCCCTCCACGTACTTTTCGATGACCGCTTTGGGATCGAATTGTTCGGGCTGTGCCTGTTCGCTCATGCCGAACCTGCCCCGCTCTTTGCCCAAAAGCGCGGAAAGATTTTCGGCAAACTCCGCATATTTTTTTGCCTCTTCGGCTGGAATGGCACCCGCCATCTGTGCGGCAAGCCGCTTCCATTTGTCCGCGAACAGCCGCAGGGAGCTGAGTTCCGTTTCCGCAGACATACGATACATCTGCACGATCTCCTCCCCTTTTTCCTCCGCGGCAACAATGGCTTTGCCCACCTTGCCCTCGCGGGATTTGTACTCCGCAAGGCTGGCGCGCAAGACGCGGTTTTCCGCCGTCAGTCCGTCCAGCCTGTAATTGAGCTGGCGGATCTTGATTTCGTACGCTTCACGGATGCCTGCGATCAGCTTTTCCGCTTCCTGTTGTGTGATCTTTTTAACCATGATTCTCCCTTATCTGCGAAATGAGTTGATTTTTCAGATCGTATAACTGCTGCGACAAATCCACTTTATAGACATGCGGATTATCCGGCCGTTTGTACTCGTCCCAGAAGCTCTCCTTTTCCTTTTCCGCGTAGGTACACACCTGCGCAAGGGAAGGGAGCGGCGAAACAAGTTTTCCGTCCTTTACGTAAAGCTGAGAAAGCGGGCGCATGGAATAGTCGGTAAAGGTAATCTTTTTCCACGTGTCCTTGGGATGAAAAACGGTGAGAGGCTGTTTTTCATCGTATTCCTCGCCGCGCAGGGCAATGAGATCCGCTTCCGCTTTGCCCGTCTTATTGTCGTAAATGCGGTACACCTGCTTGAATCCCGGATTGGTAATTTTATCCGAATTGTCCGAAAGTTTGATCTTGGGCACTTCCGAACCGCCGGTCAGCAGAGAGGAAAGTTTATACACGCCTCCCAACGCAGGCATATCCGCGCTGGTAATGAGCTTTGTCCCTACCCCCCACAGATCGATACAGGCACCCTGGTTTTTCAGAGAGTTGATGAGATATTCGTCCAGATCACCCGACGCACAGATGATGGCATCGGGGAACCCCGCCTCGTCCAGCATGGCGCGCGCCTTTTTGGAAAGGTATGCCAGATCGCCGCTGTCCAGACGGATCCCCTTGGGTTCGTGCCCCGCCGCACGCAATTCGCGGAATACTCGGATGGCGTTGGGCACACCGCTGCGCAGCGTGTCGTAAGTATCGACAAGCAGCAGGCAGGCGTCCGGATACATTTTTGCATAGGCGGAAAACGCCTCGTACTCAGTGGGGAAATTCATCACCCAGCTATGCGCGTGAGTGCCCGCCACGGGAATATCGAACATCTGCCCCGCAAGCACGTTGGAGGTAGAACGGCATCCCCCGATGACGGATGCCCTCGCCCCGTACACGCCCGCGTCCGGCCCCTGCGCGCGGCGCAGGCCGAATTCCATGACGGAATCCCCTTTGGCGGCGTAAGCGACTTTCGCCGATTTGGATGCGATGAGCGTCTGGTGATTGACAATATTGAGCAGAGCCGTTTCCAGAAACTGCGCTTCCAGAAGCGGCGCCCGCACGGTGACGATGGGCTCCTCGGGAAAGACTACCGTCCCTTCGGGGACAGCATAGACATCCCCCGTAAATCGGAAATCTTTCAGATAAGCAAGGAATCTTTCGTCGAATAAGTTCAGCGAACGCAAATAAGAAATGTCCTGCTCTTCAAAGCGGATATTGAGAACATAGTCGAGTGCCTGTTCCAGCCCCGCCGCCACCGAATAGGTAATAATATTGTTGCGGCGAAAAAAGAGGTCGAACACGGCAATATCCTTTTCCTTGCCGTTTTTCAGGTACCCGTCCATCATGGTCAGCTGGTAAAGGTCTGTCAAAAGGGTCAAATTACGGGACATGGGCTATTCCCCCTTCCTGTCCTGCTGCGTATTTTGCGATACGTCATCCTCTTTTTCAGGCGAATCTTTGGATGCGGCATCCGCGGCAGAAAGTTTTCTGCGCTTTTCCTCTTCCATTTTTTTGCGCTCTTCTGCCGAATAATATTTGGGCAGAATGGCGCTCGGCTCACCCTCGGCGGCTCCGAAAAAGCTGCCGTGCAATTTTTTATTGACAAGCAGGATCGCGGCGAACAGCAAAACTCCGCCGACCGCCATACACAGCGCAACGACCTGCGAAACAGGAAGATTGCTGCCCAGGATAAACTGCTCGTCGCGCAGCGGTTCCATGATAGAGCGCACCAAACCGTACCCGAAAATATATCCGGAAAGGGCAAGCCCGTGCGGTTTTTTGGTAAACTTCCACATCAGAATGAACAGGCCGACAAAGATAAGGAGATTGACCACGCTTTCGTAAAAGAAAAAGGCGTAGTGCCATTCCTGCACGTCGTCGATAAATACGCCTATAGGGAACCATTGCAAGGCGGGATTGGTAATTTCGGGCCCGTACACTTCCTGGTTGACAAAGTTGCCCCATCTGCCGATCGCCTGCGCCAGGATGACACCGGGAACGACGCAATCCGCCACACGCAGGAAATTGAGTTTGTGGATCAGACAGAACAAAACCACGCCCAGCGATCCGCCCATGACGCCGCCGATGATGGAGAGCCCGCCGTCACGGAATTTCGTAAACCAGTCCGCCATGGATGTGGACGGATCCGTCAGACAAAAGAAAGTGCGCGCGCCGATGATGCCCAGAGGGAGCACGCAGAGAAGAAGGTCTAAGATCCAGTCTGCGGGAAGGTTGCGGTG
>CASFBD010000051.1 GCA_949292885.1 uncultured Bacillota bacterium | reverse complement strand
CACGCTGGTGGAACTGCTGGACAGGGACTATGAGGTCGCGGTGGTGGATAACCTCTGCAATTCGTGCGAGGAAGCGCTCCGCCGCGTCAAAAAAATCACGGGCAAGAACTTCAAATTTTACAACGCGGACATCCGCGACCGCGCCGCGATGGAGGAGATCTTCTCCGAAAGCAAGTTCGATTCGGTCATTCACTTCGCAGGACTGAAGGCAGTGGGCGAAAGCTGCCGCATGCCGCTGGAATATTACGACAACAACATTTACGGCACGCTGGTCCTGTTGGAGACCATGCGCGCGCACAACGTCAAAAAGATCGTGTTTTCTTCTTCCGCAACCGTCTACGGCACGCCCGAGCGCCTGCCGCTCACCGAAGAGTGCAGGACGGGCGGCACAACCAATCCTTACGGTTCCACCAAATATTATCTGGAAGGCATTCTCACCGACCTGTACAAAGCGGACAACGCATGGAATGTCATTCTTCTGCGTTATTTCAACCCTGTCGGCGCGCACGCGAGCGGGCTGATCGGCGAGGATCCGAAGGGGATCCCCAACAATCTGATGCCGTATGTGGCGCAGGTCGCCAGCGGCAAGCTGAAACAGATCCACGTGTACGGTAACGACTATCCCACCAAGGATGGTACGGGCGTGCGCGATTATATCCATGTGGTGGATCTGGCGCTCGGTCACGTTGCCGCAATCGAAAAATGCACGTCGGCGGGCGTACATATCTACAACCTCGGCACGGGTGTGGGGTACAGCGTTCTGGATATGATCCACGCCTTTGAAAAGGCTTGCGGTAAAAAGTTGGATTACGTCATCGAGCCTCGCCGCAGCGGGGATATTGCAGAGTGCTACGCAAACTCTGACAAGGCCGCCAAAGAACTCGGCTGGAAAGCAAAATACGGCATCGAAGAAATGTGCCGCGACCAGTGGAATTGGCAGAGCAAAAATCCGGAAGGATATAACAAGTAATCAAAAGATCCCGCGGAGGTATCTGCGGGATTTTTTTGTTTTGAGATTTTTCGGGAAAGTATTGATTTTGATGATATAGTATGATATAATTAACAAGAAATGCCGTAGATACAAAAAGGGTAGGCAGTTGTGCATTGCGCCGCACCCGATGCAAAGGAGAAAAGATGAGCGAATCGTACAGTGTGGTTTTTAAGGGGATCCTGGAAAAAGCGGAGAAGGTCTATTCCGCTACCGAAGGAAATCTGACGTCTTATATTTTTTGCGCAGCGGTGTTTGCGTACCTGGAGGAAACGGATGTCACACAGATAGAGCGGGAGGCGGACAAAAAGGAATATACCCGCCTTTGTGAACTGGCAAAAGAGTGCAAGGGAACTTTTTCCGAGGTGCGCTCCCGTCTGCAAAATGAAATGGCTTTGCGGTCGGGGGAAGTTGCTGCGGATAAGTTCCTTTACAGGAAATGTCTCTCCGCAGCCGGGTTCAAAGATAAATTCGGGGACGGACTGTTCCATGCGGACGATGTGTTTGAGGGATTGAGCAAAGAATTTCCCATCCGATCTGCCCTTACGGGAGAGAAAGCGGAAAATCAATTACTTCACCCTGCGTCCGGCGAAGGGAAGGAGGGCGCGCCCGTATCCGATCCGGCGCCCGTACAGGAGACGGAGAGCCTGAGCGATCTTGTCGGCCGTGTGGTCGATATCCGCAAAAAACTTTCGGAAAGCGTGTTCGGTCAGCAGGAAGCCGTTTCCGCGTTTGTGTCCGGTTATTTTCAGTCGGCGGTGATGTCTTACGGGCAGCGGGCGCTTTCAAAGCCTCAGGCGACATTTTTGTTTGCGGGGCCTCCCGGGGTGGGGAAAACCTTCCTGGCAGAACAGGCGGCGGCTTGTCTGGACCTTCCGTATAAGCGCTTTGACATGAGCGAATATGCTTCCGAGTATTCAAATATCGATCTCACGGGCAGGAACAAGGGATACCTCAACCCAGAGCCTGGCAAGCTGACCTCGTTTGTCAGCGCACATCCTTCGTGTGTGCTTTTGTTTGATGAGGTGGAAAAAGCGCACAGAAAGGTTATTTTCTTGTTTTTGCAGATCCTCGATGCGGGGCGCCTGCAAGATAATTATACCTGCGAAACGGTCGATTTTTCAAGAACGGTCATCATTTTTACGACCAATGCAGGCAGAAAGCTGTACGAGGATATGGAAAAGGCCGGCAGCGCTTCGCGCAAAGCCATTCTCGGCGCGCTTGCCGAGGATGTCAATCCCATGACGGGGGTCCCTTATTTTCCGCCCGAACTGTGTTCGCGATTTGCTTCCGGCAACGTGATCATGTTTAACCGCCTGGGTGTGGATTCACTGCTGCAGATCATTGCGGGGGAACTGGAAAAGAACAGCGAGATCATCCGCAAGGCTTACGGCATGGAATGCCGGCTCGGTGCCAACGTCGCTTCCGCCATTCTGTATGCGGAAGGAGCAAATGCGGACGCGCGCACCGTCAAAAGCCGTGCGGCGGCGTTTATCAACAGCGAATTGTGCGAGCTGTTCCGCCTGCTTCCGGAAAGGAGCGTCGGCAATTCCATCAAGAGCGTCGTGTTCGATGTCAAAATTCTCGAAAACGACAAAAAGATCGTTTCACTTTTTGCCGATCAGGAATCTGCCGAAGTCCTTCTTTTTACGGATGCCGCGCCGGCTGGGTTCAAACCGGGCGGATTTGTTCTGCATATGACTGACGATCCGGAGAAAGCGAAAAAACTTCTCAGGGAGCGAAAGATTACACTCGTGCTGTGCGATTTGCTGTGCGGCAGGGAAGGGGAGGAAAACGTACTCCATTTGGAGGACATACAGTCGGAAGGAGAAAAATTTCTCGAATACGTGCTGGAAAATGAGGACGCGGAGGTCTGTCTGTGGGAGACGGACACCCGCCGTATCTCGGATGAGGAGATGCAGTCCTTTTACAAGGCGGGCGTGTTCGGAAAGGTCAGTTTTGTCAAGACGAAAAAACGCAAAGCATCGCAGACCGTGCTCGGTCTCTGCGAGAAGATATACCGCAGCAAGGGTATCCTGCGGCTTGGAAGGGAAAGCAAAGTCCTGCGTTACAATTCTGTGCAGACGCTCTCCAAAAACGGAGACACGGCTTATATCAATCTGGCAGATATGAAACTGATGCCCGTGTACGATTCGGGCGACGGAAAACGCATACTCAGTATCGCAAATAAACCCGATGTAAAATTTTCGGACGTGATCGGCGCGAAGGATGCGAAGGAAGAACTTTCGTATTTTATCCGTTTTCTCAAAGATCCGCGCAAGTTTATGCGCAGCGGCGTCAAGGCGCCCAAAGGCGTTCTTTTGTACGGGCCGCCCGGCACGGGCAAAACTCTGCTTGCCAAGGCGATGGCGGGGGAATCGGACGTCACGTTTTTGCAGGCGGAGGGCAACCAGTTTTTAAAGAAATACGTGGGCGAAGGCCCCGAAGCGGTACACGAGATCTTCCGTATGGCGCGCAAATATGCGCCCGCTATCCTGTTTGTGGATGAGATCGATGCCATCGGAAAACAGCGCGGCTCGAACGGGAGCGCCGGTGCATCGGACGTGCTGACGGCTTTTCTTACGGAAATGGACGGGTTCCGCACCGATGCAAAGCGGCCCGTGTTCGTACTTGCGGCAACCAACTTTGAAACGGACGGGGATTCGGAGCGGAGTCTGGATCCCGCGCTGCTGCGCCGCTTTGACAGGCGCATCTGCGTTGATCTTCCCGACAGGGAGGAGCGCAAGCAGTTTCTCGATATGCGCATACAGGGCAGTGAGTTATTGAAGGTTTCGGACGGGCTGGCGGAGAACATCGCCATGCGTTCGGCCGGCATGAGTCTTGCCGCACTTGATTCCGTGGTGGAACTTGCGCTGCGCAACGCGATCAAATCGGAAAACCTCTTGGTGGACGATGCCGTTCTGGAAGAGGCTTTTGAAATTTTTTGCAGCGGCGAGGAAAAGAAGCGGGATGTCACTTCGCTTGAACGCACGGCGCGTCACGAGGCGGGACACGCACTTATCTGCCTCTCCGCAGGCGAAAAGCCCGCTTATCTTACAATTGTTGCGCGCGACAGTCACGGCGGATATATGCAATATGCCGACGGCGACGAGAAAAATGTGTACACGCGAAAAGAGCTGCTCGGCAAGATCCGCACTGCTCTGGGCGGAAGAGCGGCGGAAGTGGTCTGTTACGGCGCGGAAGACGGGCTTTCCACGGGGGCAAGCGGCGATCTGCAGTCTGCTACCGCGCTTGCGGGAAGGCTGATCGCAAAGTACGGCATGGACGAGGAGTTCGGGCTTGCCGTGTTTGATGCGCAGCTTGCGGACAGCGCGCTCGGGCAGGAAATACGCGCGCGTATCCGCAATATTCTCAACGAACAGTACGAACAGGCAAAACAATTTCTTTCCGCGCACAGGGATCAGCTGGAAAATTTGGCGCAGGCTCTGTTGCGGAAAAACCATCTCAAAGGAGAAGAGATAGAAAAAATTGTCGGAAACGTCTGAGAAAGACGCCGAAAATATATTTTTAGCAGGAGGGAAAAACAATGGCAAACGAAGATACGAGAGCGCGGAGAGCAAAGGCTGTGTTCAAGGACTTTTGCGCGGCTCTGGATGAGATCAAATGGCATTATGAGAAGAATGAGGGTGAACTTGTCATCGACAGCGGGGCGCAGGGAGACGATCTGCCCATGAAATTCAAGGTCCGAATTCTCGAGGAAAAGGAAGTCATCTCTTTCAGTTCGTGGATGCCTTTCGTCGTTTCCGAGGACAAGAGGGTGGATCTGGCACTCGCCATCTGTGCGGCCAACTACGGTCTGTGCCAGGGTTCCTTCGATATGGATTTGTCCGACGGCTCCATCATGTTCCGCCTTACGAACTGCTATACCGATTGCGAAGGACTCAGCAGAGAACTGTACCGTGAAATGATCGGGATCGCCGTTCACACCATCGACGATTACAACGATAAATTCTTTGCCATCTCCAAAGGGATGATGACCGTTCAGGAATTTATCAAAAAAGAAAACGCATGACGCGAAAAAGCCCGTTCCCAAAGGAACGGGCTTTTTGTTTTTAAATCAGACTCATCTGCCGTGGCGCAGGTTGCTGCGGTGCAGCTTTTTTTCCTTGAGTTTGGCGGCAGGGTAATTTTTCGGCCTTCCGAACAGATTGTAAAACAGTGAACAAAGGTTGACCACTGCCATGATGTTGGAGAGCAGGACGGACAGGTCGTTGAGCTTGTAATCGGAAATGTAGGTGACCGTGAGCAAGAGCGCCAGGGTGTACACGCGCACGCACGTCTTGGCGATCTTGAGCTTGCGCAGCCGCTGGTTGGGCGAACCGTGCATAAACAGATAATATTCGTAGGTGTAAACGAGGGAGATCAGTACAAAGCCCGCGCCCAGCGACAGAATAATGGCAACGCCCAAAGTTCCCCAGCGCAGATAAGAAAATCCCGCGTAAACGAGGTATGCGGCGTAGAGGAGCAGGTAGAGGATGCGGCCGAACAGAAATTTCGCCTTGACGCTGCGCAGCAGTTTTTTGTAGTCGGTCGTGTCCAAAACGATGTTGCGGATGACGGTGTACTGGGTTTTGTCGTTGTTTTCCAGGGCACGGCGCTCGGCACTTTCCGCGTCCTTGAAGCTGAGAACCGCGTACCTTCTCTTTCCCGACCGCGCGGAAGCCCAGCCTATTATGCAGAAAGCAAGCATCCCTCCGATGTGCGAGCCTGCATAGGCGAGCAGCTGCGCAAGGCTGCCGGGCGGCCGATCGGAAAACAGGTGTACGAACACCCAGGAGCTGAGCACGTACAGCAGGATGACGACAAAAGAGATGCCCAGCGTCAGCAGTGCCAGCCGCAGTGCGGGCGGTTTTTCCCCTTTATCCTGCGCGCGCCGGGTCGCGGGGGTGTAGAGGATGCTGAATACAGTCATTGCCACGGTAAACCCGCCTACGGGCGCGGTCAGCGAAAACAGGGGGGAAGTCTTTGCATAGGGCACGGTGTTTCCCAACAGAAAGAGCACGGAATACAGACATATGCCTATTTCCACAGATGGCGGAATGTACAGGCGGAATTTTTTCTGCACGAATACGGGCAGACAGACCAGCGCCAGCTCGAATGCCGTGTACAGCGTGAATCCGACGAGGGAGAGCAGGCTGCCTCTGTCCCAGAACACATAGGCGAGCACGGCGCCCGCATAGGTGAGCAGCAAAATGCAGACGCAGACAATGCAGACGACGCCCGTCGATTTTTTTCCGAAGATTTTTTCCAGCACGCTGTCCCCCTCCTTTTTTTAGAATATTATAACGCAAAAGAGCGGACGGTGCAAGGTTTTTTTCTGGTTTGAAGGTCAAAGTCTGGTGCGGAAGGTCAGTACCAGGTTTTTGCCCGCAATATTTTGCTGTAATGTAAACTTTCCGTTTTGCAGACGGACGGTTTTTGTGTGCGTCTTGCCGAGCAACCTTGCCTGAAAAGTCAGTTCCTGTTTTTGCTCGTCAAAGCTCCATGTTCCGCCCTTTTGTTTTGTCTTGCCCGATTTGCTGATAGCGACTGCGGAAAAAGTTCCGTCCTCTTCGAGAGTGAGCGTCATGCTCTGCAACGACGCAAGCAGGTCTTTTTTCCCCAGATGCGCGTAGACGCATTCGTATTCTCCCGTGCACGGCTTTGCAAAGGCGCGCAGGGAGGTCAGGGACGCGCCGCAGCCGGCAAAGACGGTGAGAAGGAACAGCAGGAGCAGTGCGCACGCGGCGCGCGTGCGTTTTTTCTTGTCAAAAATCATTGCTTTTTCTTCCTTTACAGGGTATAATAAAAAGTGATTACGGCACTTTCGCACACAGTATGCGCTCTTTTGCGCAAATCTTGCGGCGGGAAAGGGGATTTTATGAAATTTGACGTGGAACTTGTGGGAAAAATCGGTTCTATGGCGTTGATCGATAAACAGGACAACATGATCGATTATACCCGCGTGGCGCGCCTTTCGCGCGAGCTGAAACCCGGTTACATCTGGATCTCCAGCGGCGCCACCGAGATCGGCAGGCTGGACTATATGATGCGCGCAGGGAAAGAACTGCCCGACGGCGAGGACGCCAAGACGGATTACGCCGCGCAGGGACAGGCGATCCTCATGCAGACGTACCGTCAGTTCGTGGACAGCAAATATTCCGTGCGGCAGATCCTGGTCGAGCACCATCATTTCAACGACGAAGTCAAGCGCGAACACATCCGCAAACTTCTTCTGCGCTGTGCGTCGCAGAACGCCATTCCTATCATCAACTACAACGACGCCGTGTCCGAATCGGAAAACAGGCGCATGGAGATCGCTGCGCTCTCCCATTCCCTCACCAAGGTGCACGAGTGCATCGACAACGATGAGACTGCCTCCCTTGTCGCTTGCCTGGTCAAGGCGGAAACACTGCTCATCTTTACCAGCGTGGACGGTATTTACACCGATCCGCACGACCCGTCCACTCTCATCGAGGAGATCTCGGGCAAGGACGCGTACGAGGTAGTGGAAAACATCGAATCGTACAAAAAGTATTGCGAAGGCGCTTCCCGCAAGGGCGCCAACGGTGCAAAGGCAAAGCTTGAATACGTCAAGGAGGCGGCGGCGCAGGGTACGCGCGTGCTGATCGCAAACGGAAAATATTCCATACGAGAAGTACTTTCGGGTAAAGTACATTGCACAAAAATCGGGATACGTTAATGTCTTTTTGATACAAAATCAAAGCGGGAACGCCGCAAGGGCGTTCCCGCTTTCTTTTCCGAAAAAAACGGAAGACCGCAGAGAGCGGTCTCCCATTTTTTTAACAGATTTACTCCATTTCGTAATGGCAGCCGGAGATCTGCGTGGGAGGAAGAGTTTCGCCTTCCTTCATATACACGCTTCCCATGCATTTGCCGTCGGGGCCAACCACCTTGTAGTTTGCCGTCTTGGGCGCCGTATCACCGGAATTCAGTCTCATATCTTTTTACCTCCTGATTGAGATACAAAGAGTATGCGCAGGGATGCGGCGTTTATACACGTTCAGCAAAAAATTTCGTACGTAAGCAGACAGGCGGACAGGAGAAACAAATATACGGAAAATCCCCAAAGGGCGCGTTTTTTTACCAGCCGCAGCATCCATTTTACGGAAAATAATCCCGCAAGTGCGGCGCACAGCGTTCCCACGGCGAGCGAAGGCAGGGGAATGGCGCTGACGGAAAGCGGATCGCGCACTGCCTTGAAAAGCTCCAGACACACCGCTCCCGCCACGACGGGGATGGCAAGCAAAAAGGAAAAATCCGCCGCTTTTTCCCTGTCCATGCCGCACAACACTCCCGCCGTAAGGGTGGTGCCGCTGCGAGAAAGACCGGGCAGGATGGCGAGCGCCTGCGCTCCTCCGACAAACAGGGAGCGGCGCAGTGTCAGCGGCAGGGAAGTCTGCTTTTTCCCTCCGCACAGCAGGAGAAGGACACCCGTCGCCGCAAAGGTCAGCCACAGCCACTTTCCGCCGAAAAACAGTTTGTCTATCGTATCGCCTGCCAAGACGCCGACAAGAGCGGCGGGAAACGTTCCTATAACCAAAAAGAGCAGGTTTTTTTTGTCTTCGCGCACCATTTTCCAAAGTCGGGGTGCGTACAGAAGGAGGAGTGCGGCAAGCGTGCCCGCGTGCAGCATCACACCGAGGAACAAGTCCGCTCCTCCCGTGTCCGCGCCGAGGATACGCTCGAACAGGAGCAGATGCCCGCTGGAGGAAACGGGCAAAAATTCTGTCAGCCCCTGTACCAATCCCAAAACTGCCGCCTTCCAGACTTCCATACCGCACCTCCTCTTTTAAGATATGCACAAGCGGCACATAAAAGAAGGGCAGGGAACATTTTGCAAAGAATTGCCGAGGAAAAAAATTCTCCGCTCGGAACAGAGCGGAGATTCATGTCGTTTATCGGATTTTTCGGGCGTTTACACGAGCTGTTCGCGGTGTTTTCCCTCCATGGCGTCAAAAAACATTTCTTCCATTTTGTCGATGCACTTTTCAATGCGGAAACGCTCGGCATACGTTATGTATTGTTCGCGCTGAGCTTTGCGTACTTCGGGGTGTTCGATCATATAATCGATCTTTTTGGCGAGATCGGCGGGATCGCCCGCCCTGTAAAGGTTTTCCGGATTCTGTGCAAAGTGTTTGGCGGCGGACATCTTGCTGTCCGCAATGACAGGCACCAGCCCGCATGTGATCGCCTCAACGCAGGCAATGGATTCTATTTCCGCATAGGCGCAGTGCACGTATAGGTCGCAGAATTGAATGATGCGGATGAGTTCGTCTTTGTTGTGAAAGGAGATGACGGGCGGATTTTTTAAGGTCGCGCCCAGTTTGAGCAGCTTTTTTTCCTGCGGACCGTCGCCTGCAAGAAAGGTCTGCAGCTTGTCCGCGTGCTGGGAAAGCGCCGCAGCTTTTAAAAGTTCTGCCTGGCATTTTTCTTTGACCAGTCTGCCCGTGGAAAGGATGCAGAATTTATCGGCGTACTGTTCGGGCTTGGGCAATTTTTCGGGGGTGAAAGCGGGGTCTACGCCGTTGGAGATGACGCGCAGATCCTGTGTGTATCCGTGGTCGCGCAGCTGTTTTGCAATGAAGAGGGTAGGACAGTGAATGTATTGCGAATATTTGTAGAACCCGTTGAGGAAATTTTTATAAATATAATCGTTGACGGGGCGGCTCTTCTGCAAAAAAAAGTGACTGCTTACATTTTCGGGCTGGACGTGGAACGCCGTCGTCACGGGTTTGTGCATCTCCGCGCAAAGTTTTACGGCCGATCTTCCGAGAGGGAAGGGCATCAGCACGTGGACAACGTCGCACTGAGCGATCACTTTTTTCAGTACCTCAGCGTTCGGCTTGGCAAGGACTACGCCGTTTTTGCTGACGTAATCGTTAAAGATCTTGAAATCGATCTTGTCCACGGGATAGTATCCCTCTCCGCCTTTATCTCCGGGCGCAACGACAAGTACTTCGTGTCCGCGTTTTTTTAAGTTCAGGATCAACCTTTTTACCGTGATCGATGTTCCGTTGTTCTCTTCTCCGAGAACGTCTGCAATGACTGCGATCCGCATTCCGTCTCTCCGCTGTTTTATTTTGTATCATCTTTAATGTATCGCCCGCGCGTTCGCTGGGATACCGTAAGTGCATGGCTCAAAAACGATCAGCCGTTCTTTCTCAAAAGCTCCTGTCCCGCCGCAACGATGGGGGCGCACTGTGCAAGTATGGTCGAAAAGGGCACTGTACGGTCGCTTTTCAGCCATTCTGTATAGGTATCGAGAACGCCTGCCGTGAGGAAGCGTAACACGCACTGCGCGTTTTCCACGCCGTCTTCAAAAGATTCCGCATAGCGACGGCACATTTTTGCCGTAAATTGGTTTTTCAGCTTTGTCAGAAACACGTCCGCATCCTGTGAGCGGCGGATAAAATCCGCAAAATACGGGTATGTTTCAAAGACGCTGGTCGCCGTCGTAAGGAAGGGCAGGGGATCTTTGGGATCGAGAAAATCTGTCGTATGATCGGCTGCCGTAAAGATGCGTTCGGCGATCTCTTCCCGCAGTTCGTCCAAAACTTCTGCAATACCCGCATAGTGCAGGTAAAAGGTGGTGCGGTTGATGTCCGCGGCCGTACACAGGTCGACGATCTTGATCTCCCGGACGCGGTGGCTGCATAAAAGCTGCAACAGCGTGTTCTGAATGGCGCTCACCGTTTTCAGACTGCGCTTGTCTTTCCTGTTCATTTTTCTAACTCTCCTTTACTTTTACGCCTCTATTATAGCTGAAATTGAGTTTTATGTCAACAATTCGCGCCAATTTTTCAACATGTGTCGAATATATGAAAAAAGTGTGTTATTTTGCCTGATCGCCGTGCAATTTGATCACGGATTTTTCCAGCGCTTTTTCCGCTCCTTCCCAGGGCATATCGGCGTTTCTGTAATCATGTTTTGCGGCAAAACGGTTCAGATCGGTCAGCAGTTTTTCCATCGATTTTTTTTCGAGAGAGGTGAGTGTATAGATATAATCTTTTTTGCGCCTGCCCGCAAAGGAGGCGTATTTAAGCAGACAGCCGAAGTGCTCCAGGCAGAATCCGTCCGTTTCCTGCAATGTCTGCTTAAAGTTTTTTTCCGCAAGAAACATTTCCGCCACCGTCTTGTAATAGCGGATCATGTTGACTTCCACGCCGTCGCAGATCACGCAGGTCTCCCCGCTGTGGCAGAAGATCTCCGCCATCTTTGCGGCGGTTTTGGGTTCGGCGGTGATCTCAAGTTTGCTTTTCAGCGCCGTCAGACGGGTGATGTGCTGCAGCGCAAGCGAAAGTTTGTTCGGCCGCGCCAACAGCATCTGCGTGTGATGCAGGCAGAATCCCTTTTCGTTGACCATTCTGCGCTGAAAGTCTTCCATCACCGATTCGTTCAGGTACTGTTCTGCCAGTCTCTTTTCCAGAATGTTGCGTATGCGGCAGAGGGGACAGTCGTTCCCCGGCACAAATTCCTGATAAATGAGCATATTGCCGATATGATAATTCATGGTTTCCTCCCGTATGATCCTTGCATATTATTATAAGGCATCCCGTCCCGAATGAAAAGCGATTTGCAAAGAAAAGAGATTTCCGACAATATTTTCCCTTTTGCGCCCGCGAAGATTGCAATTTTACGGGAAATGGTCTATAATATAAAAGAGTTAAGATCAGTGGAGCAATGCGTTCAATGCGATGTTTGTTTATCTATAATCCCGTCAGCGGCAGGGGAAAGATCGCCGCAAATCTGGAAAAGATCGTTCGCAAACTCGGTGAGAAGTATGAGATCGTGGATTCGTATGCTACGACGGCTCCGGGGGATATGACGCGCGCCGTGCGCGAAAATGCGGAAAAGTACGATGCCATCGTGTTTTCGGGAGGAGACGGCTCCTTCAACGAAGCGGTGCAGGGCTTATGCGAGGCAAACGCCGTGCCGGAATTCGGCTACATTCCGGGCGGAACGGTCAACGACGTGGCTCGTTCTCTGGGTATTCCCAACACCATCCGCGGTGCGCTCAAAGTTATTCTGACGGGAAAAAACGTTCTCCTCGACTGCATGAAGATCAATGACCGTTACGCCATGTACATCGTGGCGGCGGGCGCGTTTACCAGCGCCACGTATACTACGCCGCAGGCGCAGAAAAAGCTGGTGGGAAGGGTTGCGTACGGTATCGAGGGGATCCGCAAAAATCTCAAATTCGACGTGTTCGATGTCAAGATCGACGGAAAAGACGCTTCCGCAGAATCGGAAAGCGTGTTGGTACTGTTTATGAACGGCAAATATGTTGCAGGTATGGGGCTGAACCGCCATGCCAGCATGACGGACGGCAAGGTCGAAGTGGCCATCGTCCGTCAGCGCCCGCGTCCTAATTTTTTGCACAGGGTCGGCGCTTATTTTGTGCTGGCAAAGCTGTTCCTTCTGGGATACCGCGTGAAAGAACGCCGGATCGAAAAGCTGGAAGGTTCGCATTTTGAGGTTACCGCAGGGGAAGGCGTCGTGTGGAATTTCGACGGCGAACGCGGCCTTACGGGAAAAGTTGTGGTGGACGTTCTGCCAAAAAAGGTGAACATGATCGTCCCCGCCAGAAAAAAAGATTTTTAAGAAAAACCGCCGCGCGGGAAGCGCGGCGGTTCCTTTTTCTATCAAGCAAAAACCACCGGCTATGCCGGTGGATAAAAGGAAAACGACACAGGCTTTAGCAGCAGAAAGAAGCAGGTATACAAAAAAACTCC
>CASFBD010000050.1 GCA_949292885.1 uncultured Bacillota bacterium | reverse complement strand
GCTGATCTCTATCATCGTGTTCTGCGTCATCGCAGTGGTCATTTTCGCGCTCATCGTTGCTGTCGACCTTGCAGAGCGCCGCATCCCGGTGCAGTATGCCAAGCAGGTCAAGGGCAGAAAGATGTACGGCGGACAGTCCACCGTCATTCCTATCAAGATCTCCGGCAGCGGCGTTATGCCTCTGATCTTCGCGTTTGCGCTGATCAGCTTGCCCGATCTGATCATGGGCCTGTTCTGGAGCGGTTATTCCTCCAGCTGGTATGCTCAGAATTTCAGTAACGGCCAGGGCGCTTTGGGTTGGCTGTATGCGCTGGTGCTGTGCGTGCTCATCTTCTTGTTCTCCTTCTTCTATGCGACCATCCAGTTCAACCCCGAGGACATTTCCAAGAGCGTGCAGCAGAACGGCGGCTTCATCCCCGGCATCCGTCCGGGCAAACCCACCGCAGACTACCTCAAAAAGATCTCCAACCGCATCACGCTGTTCGGAGCTATCTTCCTGTCGTTGGTCGCGTTTGTCCCGTCTTTTGCATTCAGCTTTGCTGGCCAGCAGTTCGTCAACGTGTTCTCTACCACCGGTATCCTCATCGTGGTGTCCGTGGCGCTCGAGTTTGACAAACAGTTGCAGTCTCAGCTGATGATGAAGAACTACAAGGGCTTCTTAAAGTAAAAACAGAGGGCGCCCGCCCGTGCGGGCGGGCGCCGCAAAAAATAAGGAGAGAGGTTTCCATGAACATCATTCTTCTCGGCGCTCCCGGCGCAGGAAAAGGCACGCAGGCTACCCGCATTTCCGATAAATTCGGTCTGCCTCACATTTCCACGGGCGACATCTTCCGCGACAACATCAAGCGCGGCACCGAAATCGGCCTGCTCGCCAAATCGTACACCGATGCGGGCAAACTGGTTCCCGACGAAGTGACCTGCAAGATCGTGGAGGGCAGGCTCCAAGAGGACGACTGCAAAAACGGCTACCTCCTCGACGGTTTCCCCCGCAACATCTTCCAGGCGGAAGAACTTGACAAATTCTCCAAGGTCGACGCGGTCATCAACATCGACATCGACCTGTCCCTGCTGATGGATCGCCTGTGCGGACGCCGCGTCTGCAAGGCGTGCGGCGAAAGCTATCACGTCAATTTCCTGAACGGCAAGACCACCTGCGAACGTTGCGGCGGCGAGCTGTATCAGAGAAAGGACGACAACGAAGAGACGGTGGGCAACCGCCTCAAAGTGTACAACGAACAGACCGCGCCCCTCATCGCGTATTACACGGAAAAGGGCGTTCTGCTCAACGTCGACGGCGTCGGTACCATCGACGAAGTGTTTGCAAGGATCTGCGACGCCCTCCGCAAATAAAACGGCGTTCGAGTCATGATAACAGTCAAGACGGAGCAAGAGATCGATCTGATGCGCGAGCCGTGCGCCATTGTGCGCGACACGCTCGCATACGTCGGTTCCAAGATACGGCCGGGCGTTACGACCGCCGAACTGGACGCGTACGCGGAAAAGTACATCCGTTCGCGCGGGGCAGAGCCCTCCTGTTTAGGATACAGCGGTTATCCGGCGTCCATCTGCGCGTCGGTGAATGAGGAAGTCGTGCACGGCATTCCCGGGGACAGAGTACTGCGTTCCGGTGACATTGTCAGCATCGATCTGTGTGCGTACAAAAACGGATTCCACGGCGACGGCGCCCGCACCTTTGCGGTGGGGGAGATCGACGCGGAAAAGAGCAAACTCATCCGCGTGACGGAAGAATGTTTCTGGAAAGCGGTGGAGAACCTGCGGGCAGGTACGCCCCTGTTCGACATCGGTGCCATTGTGCAGCAACACGCGGAATCGAACGGATTCTCGGTCGTGCGCGAGTTTGTCGGTCACGGGATCGGCAGAGAGATGCACGAAGATCCTTCCGTCCCCAACTTCGGAAAGCGCGGCACGGGTGTGCGCCTGCGGGCGGGCACGGTGCTGTGTATCGAGCCGATGATCCTGGCGGGCGAGCGGTACGTGGACGTGCTGGGCGACGGTTGGACGGCGGTCACCTGCGACAAAAAGCCCGCGGCGCACTACGAAAACACGGTGGTGGTCCGCGAGGACGGGGTGGAGATCCTCACCATATAACGGCGGCATGAAAGTACAGGAACCTGAAAAGGGCGGCGCTTGCGTAAGCGTTGCCGGCAGAGATAAAGGCAGGCTGTACCTGATCGTGGGCACGGAGGGGAACACGCTCCTCGTCTGCGACGGGAAGTACAGGCTTTTGCAGAACCCCAAGCGCAAGAACCGCGCGCACGTGCGGCTTCTTCCGGCGTTCTATCCGCAGCTGATCTGGCTGGCGGAGCAGGGGAAAGACGAAAACAGCAACATCCGCGCGGCACTTTTGCAGCTGGCCGCAAGTCGGAAATAGAGTGCGCCACACGGCGCAAGCGATCTTTCGGAGGGAGTATTTGTGTCCAAAGACGACGTCATAGAGACGGAAGGCAAGATCATTGAAGCGCTGCCCAACGCAACCTTCAAGGTTCAGCTTTCCAACGGTCACGTGATCACGGCATACATTTCCGGGAAACTGCGTATGAATTACATCCGCATCATCCCCGGCGACACGGTCAAACTGGAAATGAGCCCGTACGATCTCACCAAGGGCAGAATCACCTGGCGCAGCAAAAACTGATGCGCCGTAAACCGGGCGGGCGCCCGGAAACCAGAAATAAAGCGCAAAGCGCGGAAGAATTTTTCGGAGGAATAAAGAAATGAAAGTAAGACCGTCTGTCAAACCTATGTGCGACAAGTGCAAAGTCATCAAGAGAAACGGCAAGGTCATGGTCATCTGTTCCAAAAACAAGAGCCACAAGCAGAGACAGGGCTGAGTGTGAAAATAAACTCGTGCGCGAATGCGCCCGCTCCATTCCAATTTTTGCGGGAGGCGCGCGCAGGATTTCCCATATAATAAATTTCATTTTAAAAACCAAACGGAGGTCAAAAGGACAATGGCACGCATTGCCGGTGTAGATTTACCCAGAGAAAAGAGGGTGGAGATCGGGCTTACCTATATCTACGGTATAGGCCTTACCACGTCCAAAAAGATCCTTGCGGCGACGGGCATCAATCCCGATACCAGAGTAAAGGATCTGGACGAAAACGACGTTTCCAAACTGAGAGAATATATCGACCACAATCTTCGCGTGGAAGGCGAACTTCGCAGCGAAGTCAACCTGAACATCAAGCGCTTGATGGAGATCGGCTGCTATCGCGGCGTCCGTCACAGAAAGGGTCTGCCCGTCCGCGGACAGAGCAGCAAGCGCAACGCACGTACGCGCAAAGGCCCGCGTCGTACAGTCGCTAAGAAGAAGAAATAATCGAGGAGGATAAGAACAATGGCAGCAGCAGTTAAAAAGGCAGCGCAGGTGCGCCGTCGCAAAGAGCTGAAAAAAGTTGACAAGGGCCAGGCACATATCCAGTCCTCGTTCAACAACACGCTCGTCACCATCACAGATATGAACGGCAACGCCATTTCGTGGTCGAGCGCAGGCAGCCTCGGCTTCAAGGGCTCGAGGAAGGGCACGCCGTTCGCAGCGCAGTCCGCGGCAGACACGGCGGCAAAGATCGCCAAGGAACACGGGCTCCGTTCCGTCGAAGTCTATGTCAAAGGCCCCGGCGCAGGCAGGGAAGCGGCTATCCGCGCGCTTGCCGCAGCGGATCTGGAGATCACGCTCATCACCGACGTTTCGCCCATCCCCCACAACGGATGCAGGCCTCCTAAACGCCGCAGAGTATAATTTTAAGGAGAAAAAGAAATGGCAACATACAGAGATTCCAAATGCCGTCTTTGCCGCAGGGAGGGCGCAAAGCTTTTCCTGAAAGGTGACAGATGCTATTCGTCCAAATGCGCGTTTGAGAAGCGTCCCACCGCTCCCGGTGCGCATGGTGCGGCGAGAAAGAAAGTTTCCGAGTACGGCCTGCAGCTTCGCGAAAAGCAGAAGACCAAGAGAATTTACGGCGTGCAGGAAGGCCAGTTCCGCAGATATTACGAAATGGCAGACCGCATGAAGGGCATCACGGGTGAAAACATGCTCTCCCTGCTCGAACGCCGCCTGGACAACGTCGTGTTCCGTATGGGACTGGGCGGATCCCGCGCACAGGCAAGACAGCTTGTCAACCATGCGCATTTCTCCGTCAACGGCAGAACGGTGAACATTCCCTCCTACATCGTCAAGGCAGGGGACGTCATCGCGGTCAAGGAAAACAGGAAAAAAGATAAATATTACGAACAGATTAAAACTTCTAAGGTCGGCAATATGCCCAAATGGCTGGAATTCGACCCCGAAAAACTGGAAGGGAAGGTTATCGCGCTGCCTGCAAGAGAGGACATCGACAGTCAGATCGCAGAGCACATGATCGTCGAGTTGTACTCCAAGTAATTTGAACGCCGAAGCAAGGAGGTAAAAACGCATGATCGAAATGGATATGCCCAGAATCGAGGTGGAGGAAAACGAGGCGAAGAGCTATGCAAAAATCGTCGTCGAACCTCTCGAAAAGGGCTTCGGTCTTACAATAGGAAACTGTCTGAGAAGAATACTTCTTTCGGCGCTTCCCGGTGCGGCGGTGCAGGGCATCCGGTTCTATCCGGACGGCCTGGTCAAGCACGAGTTTTCCGCGCTTCCCGGCGTCAAAGAGGACGTTCCCGAAATCATCCTCAACCTCAAAACGCTCGCTATTCAGACGGCGACGACGGACAAAGACTACGTCAAAACTCTCCATATCTGCAAGGAAGGCCCCACGGAGATCACGGGCGCCGACCTGATGCAGGATGCGGAAGTGGAAGTCATCAACAAGGAGACGCACATCTGCACCGTCGACGAAGGATTCAAGATCGACATGGAAGTCACCGTCGGCCGCGGCAGAGGATATAAGGGCGCAGATTCCAACAAAAACCATCCCATCGGCTATATTCCCGTCGATTCCATCTATACCCCCGTCAAAAAGGTCAACTACAACGTAGAAAGCACCCGCGTGGGGCAGAGCATCGATTACGATAAGCTGGTCATGGAAGTTTGGACGAACGGCGCGTTCTCCGCAAAGGAGATCGTTTCGCTCGCTGCAAAAATCATGCAGGATCACATCGGACTGTTCGTAAACCTCAGCGATTCCATCAAAGGGATGGACATTCTCGTCAAAAACGAGGACGACAAACAGCAGCAGGTTCTGGCTATGGCAATCGAGGACATGGACCTTTCCGTCCGTTCCTACAACTGCCTCAAGCGCGCGAACATCCATACCGTCGAAGATTTAACCAAGAAAACCGAGGATGAAATGCTCAAAGTTCGCAACCTCGGCAGAAAGTCGCTGGACGAAGTTATTCAGAAACTGGAATCCTACGGACTTTCATTAGAAAAAAAGGAGGACTAACACTATGCCGGGAAAATTGGGCAGAACGAGCGAGCAGAGAATCGCCATTTTGAGAAACCAGGCTTCCAACCTTCTCTGGTACGGAAAAATAGAGACGACGAAAGCGCGCGCAAAAGAATTGCAGGCTTACGTCGAAAAGATCATCACCGCGGCGATCAATTCGTATGACGATACCATCGAAAGCACGAAAGTGGTCACCGAAAAGACGGGCAAGAAGGAAAAGGAAGTTACGGTCACGGTCGTCAAGGACGGCCCCAAGAAACTTGCCGCGCGCCGCAGGATCATGAGCAAGCTGTACGATCTGCAGGAGATCAAAGGCTTCAACGAAAGCAAATCCGCGTACAAGGCACGCACCAAGGATGTGGCGCACCCTCTCATCGAAAAACTTTTCAATGAGATCGCGCCCAAATACGCTCAGCGCAACGACGAAAAGAACTGCGCAGGCGGCTATACGCGCATCATCAGCCTCGGCGAGCGCCGCGGCGATGCGTCTGAAATTGCGATCATCGAGTTGGTGTAACAATCTCGAATGTGCAAAAAAACGGGAACGTTCCCGTTTTTTTTGCTTTTTCGGGGCAAAGTCAGCCGAAACGCGGCAGAAGCCGCTTCGGTATTTGCTTCCTTTGTCGCTTGCAGGAAGGGTTTGACGTTTGCCGCGCACAGTTTGCCCTTCTGTTGCAGCGCAAAAGTTTAGCTGTATTGTTGTGCATCTGAGCCGATTGCAGACGTTATCCGAAATCATTTTTACACGGTTTGCTGTCGCAAATCGGCAGCAGCGCCTTTTCGGAGCTGTGCGGCTGCGCGGGTTCTGCGTTTTCCATTGCGGGGCAGGGGTGTCCGTATGCCGTTTTTTTGCGCTTACAGGCGGAAAAATGGGGCTGTTTTGTGATAAATAGGCAGAAATCTGCGTCAGATATGCAAAAGTGCTTGACGATTTGCAAAATAAAAGATAAAATAAAATAGTACATTTTTGCGGCTCAGCCGCACTTTTTCGGAGTATATCATCTTCAGGAGGCAATATGAGCAAGACTCTTGGCGGGGTTAAAAAATTGTTTGCGGTGGCGGTTTCGGCAGCCACGCTCGTGGGCAGCGCGTTTGCGTTTACCGCGTGCAGCAACAGCTTTCCCGAGATCCGCATGACGCTTTCTTTTAACGGAGAAACGTATACACTTAACTACAAACTCTCCCGCGATTATTATACGCAGACGGTAGACCATTATATGGCACTTATCGAAGAGGATTTCTTTGACAATACCGTCATCAGCGACTACCAGTCCGACCGTATGGTCGGCGGCGGCTACACCTACATGGTGGATGGCCAGGTAGACACGGAAAATGCGGACACGCTGGAAGATCTTACGGCACTCGACTATGACGGGCTGACGCTTGCCGAGGACGGCGCGGTGAAGGTCATCAAGGCGACCGTTTGGAAAAACGACGTTGCCACCAACCGCCTGCACGGAGAAACAACGTCCAACGGTCACAGCATTGGGGATGGCACGGGCCTGAAAAACAGTTTCGGTGCACTGGGTACGTATACCTATGTCACCAAGGCGAATACGCCCGGCGACGCGTACAACGTGACTTACCAGAACTCCAATTCGGACACGAAGGGGAGCAGCCCGTATTATAAAAACAGCGTGACGTCCCTGTTCTATGTGTACACCAGCACGAGTACTTCCTCCAACGACAACTACTGCGTGTTCGGTCAGCTGGCGGACGAAGATTCCAAGACTGCGCTGGAAGATCTGATGTCGGCCATCACTACCTACCTTGAGGATAACGACTTGGAAGAGGCCGATTTCACCGAAGAAAAGACGCTCGACATTGCGGACGAATATGTGGAGGGCGGAAGCTACGACGTGACGTATAATGTTCCCGTCAAGCCCATCGTCATTCAGGAAGTTCGCGTCACCAAGTATTGATAGGACGAACCTGATCCCCTGCGGCGGCGCCGCAGGGGATTTTTTAACGGCGCGCGAGCGCGCCGAAAAGGAGAAAAATGAAAGCGGAAGCTTACAGAGAATTTATTGTCGATACACTTCGCGAACTGATGTCGGCAGACAGCCCCACGGGCTTTCCCGATCAGGTCAACCGCCTGCTCAAAGAGAAATTGAGCGGCATGGGATTTGCGGCAGAGGAGAGCAACAAGCGGCTTATCAAAGTCAGCGTGCGGGGCAGAAAACAGGGTTTGCGCCGTGCGGTCAGCGCGCATACGGATACGCTCGGCGCCATGGTGCGCGGCGTGGATGCGGACGGAAAGATCCGCTTTACCTGCATCGGAGGGCCCGTTTTGCCCACCTTTGACGGCGAATACTGCCGTGTGTATGCGCGCGGCGGCAAGGTTTACACGGGGACTTTCCTGTGTGATTCCTGTTCCTGCCACGTCTTTGACGACGCGGGCAAGCGCGAACGCACGGAAAAAACAATGTACGTGCGCCTGGACGAGGACGTGCGCAGCGCACGCGATGCGGAGGCTTTGGGTGTGCGCACAGGCTGTTTCATCGCTCTCGATCCCAAGACGGAGGTGACGGAGTCCGGGTATGTCAAGTCGCGCTTTCTGGACGACAAGGCGGGCAGTGTCTGCCTTCTTACGGCGCTGCGGCGCATGGAGAAGGAAGGGCTCTGTCCCGAATACGACACGGATTTTTATTTCACCAATTACGAGGAAACGGGGCACGGCGCGGCGAGCATATCGGGTGCGGACGAGCTTTTGGCGGTGGACATGGGCTGTGTGGGCGGCGGGCTTTCCTGCCGCGAAACGCAGGTATCCGTGTGTGCCAAGGACAGCCGCGGCCCGTACGATCATGAGATGGTGGAGCGGCTGATCTCCCTTGCCGAGGCGGCGGGGATCGACTATGCGGTGGACGTTTATCCGCATTACGGGTCGGATGTTTCGGCGGCATGGAGCGCGGGTGCCAACCTCAAGGGCGGGCTGATCGGGCCCGGAGTGCACGCGTCGCACGGCATGGAGCGCACGCACCTGACAGGTGTCTATGCGGCGGCGGATCTTCTCTGCGCCTATCTGGGGCTGGGAAAAAGCGGCAAAGGCAACAACGATTGACAAGCGCGCGCCCGCTGTGGTATAATCGGAAGGGAAATTCAGAGAGGTAAATTATGTTTAAAGCGGACGATTACAGGCTGCGCGCCAAGGCTCTTGCGGACACCTTGCAGGAAACGAAGGAAGCGCTGGACATCGACATTCTTGTCGGCAAACTCGCCGAGCTGAAAGCGGAACAGGAAAAGCCGGAAGTGTGGCAGGATCTGGAAAAATCCACCAAACTAGGGCGGGAGATCTCGTCCGTGGAGGGCAGGATCCATTCCTACGAAAAGGGAAAAAAGGCGCTGGAAGAGGTAAATTCGGTCATTGATCTCATCGAGGAGACGGAGGAAGAGGAGCTCGTACCCGAGCTGGAAAGCCTTCTCGTCACGGTGGAAGAGGATCTGGAAGAAATGCGCATCCGCACCCTTCTGCGCGGAAAATACGACGCAAACAACGCACTGCTCACCCTGCATTCGGGCGCAGGCGGCACGGAAAGCTGCGACTGGGTGTCCATGCTGTACCGTATGTACACACGTTACGCCGAGCGCAACGGCTTTAAAGTGACCGAACTCGACCGTCTGGACGGAGACGAGGCTGGCATCAAGAGCGTAGACTTCAAGATCGAGGGCGAAAACGCCTACGGATATCTGAAAGCGGAAAAGGGAGTGCACCGCCTGGTGCGCATTTCTCCGTTCGATGCGAACAAGCGCCGCCATACTTCGTTTGCGTCGCTGGAAGTCATGCCCGAGATCGACGACGACGGTGACGTGGAGATCCGCAGCGAAGATTTAAAGGTCACCACTTTCCGTTCTTCGGGTGCGGGCGGTCAGCACATCAACAAGACGGAATCCGCCATCCGGATCCAGCATATTCCCACGGGCATTGTGGTTTCCTGCCAGAACGAGCGTTCGCAGATCCAGAACCGTGAAATGGCGATGAAGATGCTGCGTTCCAAACTCATCGAACTCAAAGAGAGCGAGAGACTCGCCAACGAGGCGAACATCAAGGGCGAGATCAAAAAGATCGAGTGGGGCAGCCAGATCCGCAGCTACGTTTTCTGCCCGTACACGCTTGTCAAAGACCACCGCACGGGGTACGAAACGGGCAACATCCAGGCGGTGATGGACGGCGACATTCAGCCCTTCATCATTGATTATCTGAAAAAAAGCTGACATGAAAAAGTATTATAAGATCTACCGCCGCACGCCCAACATGGCCTTTTTTCTCGTGCTGGGCGGCGTGCTTGCTCTCATCGGCGTACTGGGACTGTTCTGGGCGAATCTTTTGTGGGCGGCAATTTGCTGCATCGCGGCGGGCGTTTTGGTGGCGGCATTGCCTCAGTTTGTTCTGTTTGAGCGGTACGGCATCAGCGGAAACGTCCTGCATTACAAGAGGGGCGGCGTGCCGCACAAGGTGGCTGTGCAGGAGATCGGAGCCGCTGTCATCTGCACTTACGACGAATACCGCCGCGGCAGGGGCTTTGTGCCCGTTTCTTTCGGGACGAAAGAAGGGGAGGCATATCTGCCCGCGCTCGTGCTTTTGAAAAGCGCGGACGAAAACGAGCTGGATCTGTGCGATACGCGCACGGCTACCTGTATCACCTTCCGCAAACAGCGTATCACGGACACCTTTCTCGATTTTGATTTTCTGGAAGAACTGTGGAAATCGGAGTTTTCGGGCAAGGTGTACATTTCCGAATACATGGCGGCGCTGTTCAAGCCCGCGTTTGACGAGCTGTTTGGGCAGAGCGAGCGCGTCGTTGTGTACGATCGTCTGCCGAAAGGGATAAAAGATCTCAAAAAATGAGGGGCGTCCCCTCATTTTTTTGACAGAAAAGGTTTTTTACGGCGCGGAAACATTCCGCGCGGGAGGAAAGCGTATGGATTATGCGCAACGGTTCAAAGGGCTTGTGCCGAAGGCAGAGCCGCTCATTCTGGGAATAGAGAGCTCCTGCGACGAAACGGCGGCGGCCGTGGTGCAAGGCAGAAAACTTCTCTCTTCCGTCATCCTGTCGTCGGCGGCGGAACAGGCAAAATACGGCGGCGTGGTGCCCGAAATCGCCTCCCGCGCGCATACGGACGCCATTTCCAAGGCCGTTTCTTCCGCGCTGGAAGAGGCACACATCGAAAAGAGTATGTTGGATGCGGTTGCCGTCACCTATGGGGCGGGACTTTTGGGCGCATTGCTCGTGGGGCTGTCCTTTGCAAAATCTTTTGCCTATGCGCTGGGTGTGCCGCTGATCGGCGTCAACCACATCCGCGGGCATATGGCGGCGGCGTATCTGGCGGATCAGACGCTGGAACCTCCCTTCATCACCCTGCTTGCAAGCGGCGGACACACCGCCGTATTGTACACAAAATCATACACCGAGTTTGAAATTTTAGGCTCCACGCGCGACGACGCCGCGGGTGAGGCGATGGACAAGGCAGCGCGCGTGCTGGGACTTCCCTATCCTGGAGGGCCGAATATCGAGCGGCTGGCAAGGGAGGGAAAAAACTGTATTGCGTTTCCCAAGATGTTCCGCGGGAACGGGTACGATTTTTCGTACAGCGGGTTAAAGACGGCGGTCATCAACTACTGCCACAACAAGGAGCAGAAGGGGGAGGAATACAGCCGTGCGGACGTGGCGGCATCCTTCCAATGCGCCGCGTGCGATGTACTTGTCGAGCGTGCGGTGAGCGCCGCGCTGAAATACGGCTGTAAGACGATCGCCGCGGGCGGCGGCGTCATCGCCAACACGTATCTGCGCGAGTGTCTCGTGCGCGAATGTATCGCCAACGGCCTGCGCGCCGTGCTCCCCGAAAAGAAGTTCTGTACGGACAACGCCGCTATGATCGCGGCGGAAGGGCTGGTGCAGTACCGCGCGGGGAACTTTTCCGATCTTTCTTTAAACGCGTGCGCGCACATTCCTCTCGGAAAAAAGGGAAAACAATAGAATAAAAAGCAGAGAAATTGGCAATAACCGCTTCCGAACCGTCGGAGGCGGTTTTTTTCGGCCGTACGGGAGGGAAACATGATCCGGTTTTTTACAACGGCGCTGTGCGCGCTGTTTTCGCTTGTCCTGCTCGCTGCCCCGCAGTTTCTGGACAGGAGGCTGCTTTTTGAGGGTGCGGAGAGCTATGTCTTTTATACGCAGAGCGCTTCTTCGCAGGCAGAAATGCTGTTTGCGGACGCGCAGAACGCTTTGTCCGTCAAGCGCAGCGCAACGCATCTTACGGGCGAGAGCGCCTGTTTTTTAAGCGCAGAGCAGGCAATGGCGCAGGCGGAAAAGTACGAAGCACAACTGCTTTTCACGCAGACGACGGG
Source organism: uncultured Bacillota bacterium (assembly GCA_949292885.1). Lineage (GTDB taxonomy): Bacteria > Bacillota > Clostridia > Christensenellales > Borkfalkiaceae > Borkfalkia. The sequence goes on along the minus strand of CASFBD010000050.1, from coordinate 1,026 downwards.
GGATGTCACCGACTATTATTATTATTCTCCGCGTTTGGGCGCGGGTGTGACGCTGCGCGGGAAGTCGGTCAACCTGCATATTTCCCTGCGCGGGGATGCGGGCTGTGCGGGCAGTCCCATCATTTTCGGCGGGTACTGAAAAAAATTTTTTGTAAAGCATGTATAAAACCCGGAAAACGGTCAAAAATCCAACCATCAAAATCTTTCGGAGGCAATCATGTCTGAAAACAAGCAGGGCGAAACGCCCGTCAAAGCAAAACGCAAAAGTCTTTACTACATCCTTTTGTCTGCCTGCGCGCTCGTCGTTGCGGCGGCTATCACGCTCACCGTTGTCTTTTTCCCGCAGCCCGGTGACTCGGATCTGAAAGATCCCGATCCCCCCATCGATCAGCCGGGCGATGAAGACGATGACGACGATGACGACGATGACGAACCCAGCGGCACGGAGATCGTGTTTGCTCTGCCCGTATCGGAAGGTACGGTGGCAACGGGTTACACTTTCTGGTTTAACTCCACGCTGAACCGCTACAATCTGCACACGGGTGTCGATTTCAAAGCGGATGCAGGAACGCCCGTCACCGCAGCGTATGCCGGAACGGTGGAGAGCGTGACGCAGACTCTTCTGGAAGGCGGAAAGGTGGTCATCGACCACGGCAACGGTCTGAAAACGGAATACGCGTCCATCGACGTGTCCGAAAGCCTGCGCGCAGGCGACAAAGTGGACCAGGGCGACGTGCTGGGCACGGTTTCTGCCACGGCGGACGTCATGGGTAACGAATACAACGAAGGCGCACACCTGCACTTCGAGGTAGAGGAAAACGGGGAAAGCATCGACCCCGTCGCCTATCTCGATCTCAGCGAAAAATAAAATCTTTTCCCCAATCCGAAGGGAGCCGCGCAAAGGCGCGGCTCCCTTTGGGTATTGTGTGGTGAATTATACTATTAAGTGCAACAGTAGAAGAAAAAAAAGAGTTCATACAAATCTGTGGTAAAATAGAGTTGCAAAACCAAAATTTACTACAAAGG
>CASFBD010000049.1 GCA_949292885.1 uncultured Bacillota bacterium | reverse complement strand
AGTAGATACTTACAAGGAATCGGATAATCATCGTTCACAAGTTAGGCTGTGGGAACGCATATATTTGGAAGAAGGAGCGGCTGGACTTATGACCGAACGTCGAGGGAGAAAGAGTACAAGTAGACCGAGAAAAAACCTTTGGATATCCTCGTCGATCTCTTCCACAATGACGGGAGAAATGTCCTTGACCTCCGCCTCCCCGACGGCAAAGTTGCTGCCGCTGACAAGCAGTTTTGCCGGAAAAACCTAATAACTGACAAGTCCCTGCACGGACAGCAAGACCTCGTCGCCGTCCAGGAGATAAGCGTCGATCAGCACATAGTCGTTGACCTGCCTGCGCGTTACGGCAAACACGTATTCTTTGCCGCTTTCCAGCTTTCCGGAAAGAGAGGTTTCCCCGTATCCGCTCGCATCGTAGTGATAATAATTCACCGCAGACGCACCCGTTCCGTCATCCGCCGACAGAGTAAAGTAATCTTTGCGGAAACCGCCCTTGGTTGCCAGCGCAAAGGTCAGTTTTGCGGTTTCGTTCATTTCGCCGCGCAGGACAAATTTCACGCTGACAAGATCGTACACGCCGCTCAATGCTTTTGCGGAAAGCAACGTCCCCTCTTCCGCAAAGCCGTACAGGCCGTCCGAAACGCTCGCTTCGCCCCCGCCGAGAACGGCATATCCCTCTTCCGAATCGTATTCGGGAATAACGGGCAGCGCATCGATACGGATGTCGGAGATCTGCGCCACAACTTTCAGCGAACCGAGCACAAATCTGGCGTCTGCCACGTCCTCCAGATAGTCATAATACGCATGACGGACAGTCCCGTCCTGGATGAGATAGAAGTAATAATAAGCAAACCCTTCGTTTTCCTTGTCCGCGACCCTGCGAATACAGACGGAAATAGGAGAATCGAATGTGCAATTTGTCGTCCAGCTTACGCCCGGCTTTGCAGGATCGGGGAAGGTGCCGTCCGCCGCCATGATGTTGGTCACGTCCGAAAACACGCCGTTGATGCTGCGGTCGGAAAACTTTGCATCGTAAGGATTTGCCCCCACGCGGTACATGATCGAGTTTGCGGCGGTCACGACACCGAAGGAAAAGGAACACTCGAGGTTCTGTACGTATTCGATGGAATTGATCGTGAACGTCAGTTCAAAATCCCCCTGCATGGAATAGGAAACATCGTCAGTCTGTCTCCAGAACGTAGAAGTGACGGAGGTAAACGCACCCAGGCCGTTTTCCTGTTCGGAAACGCCGGAAAACCCGTAATTGCTTACTGTCAGCCGCAACTGTTCCCGCGCGGTTTTGAGGGCGGAAACGGCATCCGCGATCGCCTGCTCCGAATCGCACTCCTGCAACATTCCGCTGACCGCTTCAAATGCCCGTTCGTACGCCTCTTTTTCCGCCTGCGGAGCAAACGCCGCCCTGCCACCGTCGGCATAGAGCGCAAGCGCCTCTTTGAGTGCGGCGTCGGGGCAAAACAGCTTTTCACATCCGTGCCCTCGAGCGTTTGCACCATGAGGTTATAATCCGATCTGTTCAGCGTCGGATTTGCGGCGGCCGTTGTCCAGCCCTGCGCGATAGGATCCCACGTATAGTTGATCTCTATGCCGTCGTTTTCGATCCCGCTTCCGTACCCATATTGCGCGGGATCCTTTGTAAGAAAAGACAAAAACCCGCAGTTATTGTCCGTAACGGTAAGGTCGTAAACGTCGATGACAAACGTAAAGGCCTGCAGGTCGGCGAACATATCGTCAGGCAGACGCAAATGCCCCAGGGTTTTGGATTCGTTTGCCGAAGCGCTCTTCTCCTGGTCGAACACGAGTTTCCCTTCCGAAACGGAAACGCCGCCGTCCCCCGCCACGAGCTGCGCATCCGAATTTGCCTTGCTGCCTGAATTTTTGACCGTTCCGCCGCTCACGTTTTCGCTTTCAAAATCGTAAAAAATGACGGGTTCCGCGCTGCTCTGCCCCTCGGTACTGCTGGCGGTGACAGACAAAACACCCCCCAGGATCAACGAGGCGGTCATCGCAGCAGACAAAATCAAAACCGATGCCTTTTTTCTCTTCATAAACATCCTCCCTCTTAAGCCAAAAGTTATCTTCCGATCCGATTTTCAGCTTTCGACAACATTTTATACGATATTATTACCCGAAATCAAGACCCTTTTTTTACTTTTTTTCGTATTTTTTTACTTACATTTTTACCACGCGCAATTTTAACAAAGTTCCGCGTTTTCTGTGGAGAATGCGTCCAAAATGCCCCCTTTTCTCCTTGTAAACTTATATACGCCTGCCCGCAAGAAACAAAAAACGGAGCGTCTTCCGAAAAAGGCACCCCGACCTTGTATTGCATGTGACAGACCTTGTCGCTGTCGCAGCCGATCACGCGGATTTTACTATATTCAAAAGGCAGGCGCCCAAGCGCCTGCCCGAAAAGCCCTACAAAAATCAGCGAAGCTCGATTTTTTTGATCTCTTCCGCATAATACTGTACCAATTCCCATTTTGTGCCGGGCATCAGCCTGTGATCGGGACAAGGGATAAAACCGCCAAGATCGGAAAGCGCCTGCATCCTGTGCAGCTCTTCGTCCACGGCAGCCCTGTCCTTTCGCAGCACCGTCTTGTCCATGGCGCCCACACCCAGCATTCCCTTTCCGTATTTTGCGCGTGCCGCCGCAAACTGGTCTCCCCACGTCCCCACCTCGATGGGGAACATGGTGTTCACCCCGTTTTCAAACCACACGGGAAGCAATTTTTCCGTAACGCCGTCGCAATCCAAGGAAATGATGTCTATGCCGTATTTTCTGCACAGCTCGTTCCTCTTTTTATAATGTCTGGCGCACAACTCTTCAAACATGACGGGCGAGATCAGCGGCCCGTTTTTAAAACAGATGTCCTCCCAGTAATGCGCAAAATCGAATTCTGCTCCCGTTTTAAGCACCTCTTCCGCACATTTGTACTGCATTTCCGCATACGTATCAATAATTTCGGCAAACAGCTCGTAATCGTCGCAGATCAGATAAGACATCCCGACGACGGAAAGCATATTTCTCACGTCGCCCAACACGCTGCCTAAACTCAGCCCGATGGGCAGATCCTGCTCCTTTCTCTTTGCAAAATCTTCCGTAAAATACTTATAATCGATGCGTGCCTGGGAAAACTGCATCTTCGGCTTATACAGTGTTTCGTACGCCTCCCTGTCCTTTAACAGGTAATCGTCCTCGGCGGGAATAGAGCCCGCGCCCGCACGGATGCGTTCGATGAGCCCGTCCTCGTTCTGTACCCGCAAAAAACCGTCCGGAAGTTTTTCCAGCACCTTGCGTTCAAAAGCAGGGAAAAGTTTATTCTGCGGGCCGACCGTGCGCGCCCAGTTGAAATCCCAGCCGAGAAGTCTGTCCAATTCCCTGTCCGCTTCGTTTCCGTCCGCCCAGCTTTGGGCGAGATCCCTGCCGATGTGACCCTGCTGCGCCCACTCGTCCAAAAGTTCGTTCCAATAACCGAAATGCACGGCGGGCATCCTGTCCGCCTTCCGATAATGCAAAATATTTTTGACGCGTTCTCTGTTCGTCATGATCTCCTCCGGTCTGTCCGCCCCCGGACAGGCATTTTAAAAATTTTCCGGACTGAAAAGACTGTAAGCGCCCCGTCGTCGATTTTCACCGTACGGCCGCTCCCGCTCTTTACCCGTTCTCTATTCTGTCATGAAAGGCGCACGCTGTCAAGCGAAATCAATTTTTTCCGCCGAAAAGTTTCCCGTAAAATTTGCAGCGCCTTTTGCCTTGCCGACGCATCCAAACACCGCGCTCTCTTTTATGAAAGCAAAAACGGCGCGCGGGCAGCAAACCCGCGCGCCGATACATTCCCGAACGAAAAAGAGCAGAGCTCCCTTCAGAAAGGAGCTCTGCTCTTGCCGCAATATTGATATTTCATTTGTTTTTTAATATGTTTTTCCCCGACGCCCCGTGCCGCAAAGCGGGCGGAAAATTCTCACCTTTCAGACGCTTACATTGTAGCACATTTCCGCACCCATGCCAAATCTGCAACTGACAATTTGCGTCAGTCCTCCCCTCGTTTGCTCCGAAGCGCAAAATATTTCCCTTCCGGTTCTTTAACGTCGATAAAATAACTGCACTTGTATTTCCTCAGATACCAGGAAATGTCTCGGATATAACGATAGAATGTTCTTTCGGAAATTGCAAACCGTGCACAAAAATCCAGCCGCGAAACATACTCTTCCTCAAACAAACTGTCGTACAGCAAAAGCACCAACTCCGTCTTCATTTGCCTGCTCCTTTTCAGACAGCGCCATCTTTTTTCCGTTTGTTGCAACGATCACATTATAACAGCTTTTGCGGCATTTTTGTTGAGTGGGATTCGCAATTTTTCCCGTCAATTGCGCTCAATTTTACTTTTTTTGCGCTTAATCGCCTTTTTTCCTACTAAAAAGAAGAGAGAGTCTGAAAAAATCAGACTCTCTCTTCTTTTGCCGCAAGGCGTTGGTAGTTTATATTCATAAATTCAGAATGTTTATTTTTACCTTAAAAATACAGGACATGGTTCCGTCCGAGATGGTTACGCGGAAGAGATCGGACGGCATACACAGGACAACCCCGCCGGGCACCTCCGCAAACGTTCCGTCGTCTTCTCTGCGAGACAGAATCCCCTCTCCTTTCCCGAAATCGACGCTGATAAAGACAGAAACGGGAGCGTCTGTATCCACCGAAAAATAAAATTCGCACCCCTTTGTTCCGTAAAATACCCTTTCCTCTCCGCAGCAGACCAGAGCCGGGGCATTCTCGCCCGACCCGTCGCTGTCTGTCTTCAGCTCATAGCAGGCCGTCAGCGTGGTGTCCCGTTCGGGAATGAACAGCAACGGAACAAACTCCCCGGACTCATCCTTCCATCCGAGAAAACGGTAACCGTTCTTTTCCGGTCGGGGAAGCGCAAAGGAACAGCCGGAAAGCTGTTCTGTCTTTGCTCCGTCGCAGAAAGTGACCAAGGAAGGCTGAAAATCGTAAACACAGGGAGAATTGCGGATCCACACCTTGGCAAAACTTTCCGCACGAGTCTCGGAAAAACCTGCGTAAACGCATCCGTCATTCCAAATTGCCACAGCAGCTTCGCCAATGTACATCAACCCTGCGGGAAGGTACAGAAATTTCCAGGAAAATTGACGATCGGGCGCGATCAGCGCCTGCGTTTCGATCCTTTGCAGCCCTTCGGGCAAAACGATCCCCGGGCATTGCGCGTTGAAAAACGCCTTGGCGGACAGGATCTTTACGCTGTCCGGCAGCGTAAGCACGTTTTTGATTTCCGCTCTTTCAAACGCGCTGACACCGATCACCTCGATGCTGTTCCCCTCCGCAAAATACAGCTCCGTCTTCGCATCGGCAAAACACTTTGCGCCGATCTCCTCAACGCCCGCGGGAATGACAAGCGGCTGTTCGGTAACGACACCGGAAAAACATTCTTCTCCCAACCGCCTGATGCCGTCGGGCAGGTGGATCGCGCGATACGTTCCCCGCATTTTGCATTCCAGCGCGACCACGGGCAGACCTTCGATGATAGCAGGAACATCTACAACATATCCCGTTCCGCTCCCGCCTTTATACGCCGTGATCGTGACGCTTGCGCCGCTTTTGAAATAATCGAAATTTTCGGCACTCCCGCTGACCCTGCAATCCTGCCAGAGCGCGTAGAGCGTAAGCGGCTCTTCCCTGCCCAAAGGAGTGGCGGTATACGGTTTTCCCTCCCCCTGCGGATTGTCGAACCAGCCGAGGAAAAGGAACTCGTCCCGATAGGGCTCTGAAAGCGGAAGACTTGTATCGGAATTGGCGGACAAGGGGGAGTCTGTCTGCATTTTACCGCCGTTCAGCACGTATTCGATGGGATACACGACGCCCGTCCTCTTCCAAGCCGCCGTAAGGACAAGGTCGCTGTCTATGCCCGCGCCGATCTGAACCACCGTTTTGCCTGATTCATCCCTCCAGCCGCAGAACACATACCCGCTGCGATCGCACGATGGCAGAAGGATCTCCTCCCCGAAGGTGACGGAAAAAGACAGCTCGCCCTGTTTTCCGTCCTCTGTTTCTATGGTTCCGCCTGCGCCATGCAGGGAAACAATAAATTCTTTGGGACGGAACACGGCATACAGTACAGAAAACGTCGTCACGTTTTCATTGATGGCCGAAATCAGGTTTCCCCCTTCCGGGGCGTCATACCATCCCAGAAATTCGTAGCCGAACCGATAGACGGGCAGCAATTCCGCCTCCTGCCCGTAAACGATCCGATTGGGATTTGTTTCTTCCGTCAGGTATCTGCCTTCGTAGACGTAGCGGATCAGATACTCTTTCGCGCGATACATGGCATATAATTCCAAAGAGCGGTCGATCCCGTACAGTCTTTCATAGCAAGTCCCCTCTCCGTCCGCATGATCGCACCAGCCGAGAAATTCGTACCCTGTCTTTTGAGCAGAGAACAGCGGATACACTTCCCCCGCACCGACGGAAACCGGATTTTCCCCTTCCGCAACGCCGCCGTCCGCATGATAGGTGATCGTATAGATCTCGTCGCTTTTCTGCCATCTTGCATATAAAGTGACGTTTTTTGCCCCTTCGCCGCCCACCGTTTCATACCTGTTGCCGCCCGTCGGACAGTCGTACCAGCCCAGAAAGGCGTATCCCTTTCTGATCGGCCGATGCAGAGTTTCTTCCTTCTGCAAGGTGACCGAAACGGGGTTCGGCTCGGACAGAACACCTCCGTCCAGCTCGTAGCGGATGGTATAGGACACTACCTCCCATTTCGCATACAAACACACGGAACTGCCCTTGCATTCGATCTGTTCCACCGCTTCGCCGCTGTAATCGGGCTGAAGGTACCAGCCTTCAAATTTCATGCCCATCTTTTCGGGTACGCTCAGTTGCACAAGGCCGCTTTCCACCGTAAACGACTGTACGGGCGATCGCAGAAAATAACCGCCGTTCAGCCAGTAATCGACGTCGTATTCGCAGGGAACGAACACGGGCGTATAGGACGCATCTTTTTCTGCCAGGATCGGGAAAGATACGGAGGCGCCCTCCCCGTCCTGCCAGCCTTGCAGGACGTAACCCGTCCGTTCGGGTGCCCGGGGAAGGATCATATCCCCCTCGGCATACCGATACACAACGCCGTCGATGGTCACATCGTACACTGCGGGCTTCTCTTCGGAAACAAAGCCGCTCCACAGCAGGAGCCAGCCTGTTGCGCCTGCAAAAAACAAAAACAGACATGCCGCCGCCAGTAAGATACGGAAAGAACGCTTTCTGACTTTATGCGCACTCTTCTGCGAGGCGGCTCTTTCGTCTTCCGCCGCTCCGCAATACAGGTCGGACACGGAAACCCCGAAATGTCCTGCAAGCGCAACCAGCCGTTCAAGATCGGGACAAGTGACGCCGCGTTCCCAACGCGACACGGTATCCGCGGAAACGCCGATCTCCGCGGCAAGCTGCGCCTGGCTTTCCCCCTTTTTTGTCCTGGAATCGCAGATCGCTCTGCCGAATTTTTGCGCATCGAAGTATCCTGCGGTCTGCTTTCCTTTATCTTCCAACCCGAGCAGACATTCCAGAGAAACACCGAAGATCTGCGAAAGCTCTCCCAGCTGAGAAACGTCCGGCTCGAACACGCCGCGTTCCCACTTGGAAACGGTCTGCAGATGGATATTCAGTCGCTCGGAAAGCTCCGATTGCGTGATATTTGCAGCTTTTCTTAAATTTTTCAGATTTTCTCCGAAACTGATCACGTTTTTCTCTCCCCCGCCCCGTCATGAATTTGCGGGTTTTACGCTGTTTTTCATTCTTTTTCAGAAAAAGCGCCGCTCTTCCTGCACGCAAAAGCTGTGCCTCACAGGACGCACAGCTTTTGCGGAAGTATTTCTTTTTCCGGGACTGTATGGCTATTCCTTATAGCTGAACTCTACGCTGTAATAACATCCCAGATTCTTTTTCAGGATAAACCTGCAATCGCTGTCCTTGTATTCGACGGTTTTGCGCAGCGTCCTCTCGATGAGATCGATCTGCGACTCCCCCGACTTGCTCTTCGTCATTTTCAAAGATTGCCTGATGAGCGAGCGCAAAGACACATCATTCATAAGCTTTGTGACGACCGATATGGCTTTGAGATCGACAAGCGCGTAGTCGATCTGCCCTTCCGAAGCGTCGAACACCCCGGTATTGCAACGGCTGTCCTTTGCCGCAAGCCGTCCGCTTTGCAGATCCTTGTAATAGGTGCGGAAAAGTTTCAGCCATTCCCCGGCCGTATATCTCTTACTTTGCTCAAAATGATCCCCGTTTCTCTGCCCCATGCTGCAAAACGCCTTTTTGATGTATCCGGGCAGATGCGACCAGTTAGGAGCGGGATACCCGTTGGGGGCATGAGCGGCGGTTTTTTCCGCGTTGAGAAAGTAAGGGAAGATGCCTGCCGCCGCCCTCTGCTCCTCCGTTTTTTCCATTGCGTCGCCCTTTTGGGAATAGGGCTTGACCGCCTTGTGCAGGATCATGAAAAGCAGAGCGAACAAGGCGTAATACTCGTTGCTGAACGTTCGATAGACCGTATCCACTTTTTTGTTGGACAATTCGGGAGGGACAAACCCGGCGCTTACCTTTGTGGCCTGAAAGCGCCCGACCTGATAGCTGTCACAGTCGACAAAATACACTTTGGAAGGATCTTTATTCATGATCATAAAGTTTTCCATTTTAATGTCGCCTATGATGATATTCCTTTCGTGCAGAAAGCAGAGCGTATCCAGAATGGAAATGATCATCTGGACGATCTGCGTCCTGTTCAGGCTGAAAATGCCGAATTCGCAGGAAAGGCTGCCGTCCCTGTAACGCATCTGATCCATCAGCGCTTTCAGTTCGATACCCTTGATCGCCTTCATGGTAAATCCGACAAAAATGTTGTTCTGCGTATACACCGCATCGACGGGCCAGATAATGTGCGGATGGCTGATCGGGTGCTGGGTCATGAATTCGATCTTTTCTTTTTTGTTTCTGGTAAGGTTTGTGCCCGATCTGTTGTTGATCACCTTGCAGACAAATCCGGGCAGGTTGGTGGAATACACGACGCCTTCGCCGCCCGCACCGAGTTTTTTGACCAACGTGATCGTTTTTCCTGTTTTGGTCTTTAAGGTATCGCCCTCCTTCGGTTCCGTCACTTCGATGACGGCATCTGTCGTCAGTTTGGTGGGCTGGCCGCCGTAATACGGATATTTTTCAGCCGCTGGGACTTCCCCGCCCGAACTTTGCGGTTCGGGGGAATTTGTCGGAGAAGGTGCGTCCTGCATCTGAACGAGCTTTGCCGTCAGCGATCCTCCCGCCGCCTCCACTGCCCAGCACTGCTCCTCTTCCAGATAAAAATCGTATCGGGCAGAACGGAGCTGTCTGCCGCCGCAGCGTGCGACAAACTGTACCAGATCGGACTCGAACAACTCCCTTTTTGTAGAAGTGTATTCAAACGTGCCGCCGCCCTTTGCGGTTGCCTGCGTGCGCGGTGTGTCCTCGGGATACAGGATTCTGACCGAACCGTCGGCAAGCGATTTGTAAAAAAGCAGCTGCAAAGACTCGAACTGTGCGCCCGCCCTGACCGTGAAACGAACCTTTTCCTCGGGCGGCTTATAGACGTAAGTAAACAGGCCGTCGTTATTTATGCCGCAGGCACCCAGATCGTTGACGTGGTTGTCGTCGTAATCCAGCTTGATAAACGCCTGCCCTTCCTTTGCATCGTTGGTGAAGAGAAGGAGTTTATAATGCTTTCTCTTGGAAAGCTCGATCGCCGCGTTGTAATAAGAGGTCTGCAGGGTGATGATGCGGGTTCCGTCCTTGACCAGCAGGAGGCCGTTGTCCTGCAGTTTTTTTACAAGCGCCTTGTTGATTCCGGAACGCAGCGTCTTTTCGTTCAGGACGATACATTTCTTTTTTACAAGGACCTTGATCAGAAGGTCGACAAATTTTACAGACGTTTCGTTGTTTTTTAACAGAGAAGCGTCGATAAAAATTCGGTCAAACCCGTTCAGATAAGAATGTACGTCTTTGACTTTTTCTTTGGTGAACATTCACTCACTCCCGATAAATGTTGTATTTCTCCGCCGTAAGATCTGTCGGCTGGCTGGTCATCCTGTCATCCAAACGATAGATCTCTCCAAAGACGATCTCGTCGTGCACGGACTTGTCAAACACGAAAAAGCCTTGCTGCGAGATCTCCTCCAAAATGGCAATATACATCCGCAGAATTTCCGCCTTTTTTGAAAGAGATACGGAAATTTGCTCCAGATTTTTCATAAAGATCGCCGCGTCTGCGCCGATAAACGCAAAAACCCGTTCTTTGAGCAACTGAAACTCTCTTACTTCCTCCCCGACTTCCTCTTCCTCCGCGCAAGCGGGCTGTTCGGGCTCTTTGGGGAGCGCACGTTCCGCAGGCTCTTTCTCTTCTGGCTCTTTTTCCTCGTACCGTTCGTACTTTGTGATGACATAACCGTCCTGAGAGATGAAATAATCCTCCCTTGCAAGGACAGCCACGCCGCAATCGTCCAATGCCCTTGAACCGTTTACCAGGGCGGGCAGGAACTGTTCGTCCAGGACAGCTTTCGCCTCTGCGAACGATGAGCCGACGGTGCATTGAAAGAGTTTATCCACCCCCGTGGTGTATTTTTTCTGAAAGGGAACGCGCAAATCGAAAAAGGAATCGACCCCGTCCGTCGTCAGGATAAAGGCGGAGACGTCCGCGTTTTTGGGTTTTTTCAGCTGAAACTGCGCGCAGCCGTACCAATCGGGATTTTTCTGCGCGAGGGAGTAAATGTTTGCGGGGTAAAAGGTACCGTTGACCTCGCCCTCTTTTTTCTCCTCCATGATGATCTTCAGCTGATTGCGGACAACGCCGCCGATCACCCCGTCGCCGATCTGACCGATGATGTACTTGTCGTCTTTGACGGCGGCGAACAGTGCGGTTGCATTGAGGCTGTCCAGATAAAATTCCTCTTCGCTTCTTTTTTTGACAAAATCATTGTATCTTTCGAGATTTTCCGCCTTATACGCGCGGAAAATCTCCTCGTTGGCGCCGATAAAATCGAGCAGCGAGGCAATGATCTTGTCCACGATCATTTTTCTGCTTTCGAGGATCTCCGCCCCGTGGATCAAATCAAAATTTTCGATGAAATAATCGCAAAGCGTTTCTGCGGTCACTTTTGAACCGTACTGGGAGATTGCGGAGCTTCCGCAGCCGTCGGATACCGCAGCCACGGTCACGCCGTTTTCCTGCCTGCACAAAGCCTTGTCCTGGCAAGGGATGCGGCGGGAAATATGGCTCTTTCCTGCCTGTTCGCCGTAATTGAAAAACCACTGGTTACTCATACTGCACCGTCTCGAATATTATCAGATTTCTGCCCAATCGTCCATTCCCGCCGTGTCCAGTTTGACTTTGTCGCCGACTTTGGAAGCCGACACGGTGGATACGCTTTTCCCCAGCCATTCAAAGAACTCCGAGAATTTCAGATCTTTCAGATGTTTTGCCTTTTTGCTGCTGAACCCGTTGAGGACGTCCATGACCTGGCGGAATTTGCTTTCGTTGTCGTCGCTGCCCACTGCGATGGGGAACAGAGTCAGCTTTTTTTCTTCAGAAAGTTTGCGCGTCCTGCTCTGCGCCTCGGGCACGTCGTCCGAATCTCCGGGCTTTCCGTCCGTGATGATCACCAGCCACGGCTGATAATAATCCACGCCGTTTGCCTTGTAGGAATTTTTCCTTTCTTCCAACAGATCCAGCGCCTTATTGACGGCATGGGCAAGCGCGGTGCCTCCTTCCGCCTTAAAGCATACCTTTTCCTTTTTGTCCACAGTGGAAAACTCCTCTGCCACAGTCACTTCGCTGTTGAAGGTGACAATGGCGATCTCGCAGGAATTGCGCGCCTGTTCGTCCGCCCTGATCGCATCGTAAAAGGCGGAAACGCCCTCATTCAGCGCGGAAATGGCGTCGTCCTTCTGCATGGACCCGGAAATATCCAGACAAAGACATACAGGCAGCCTGCTGGATGTGTTTGTGATCAGATCGTCTTCCCCGAAAAAATCTTTCATTTTATTTTATCCTCCGTAATCAGATTTCTGCCCAATCGTCTACCGTGGACATATCCAGCTTTACTTTCTCCCCTACCTGGGACTGGGATACGATGGAAACGCTCTTGCCCAACCATTCAAAAAACTCTTCAAACTTATAGCCCTTGAGTTTTTTTGCTTTTTTCTTGGAAAAGTTATCCATGATGTCCATATCCACACAGTCTCCGATGCCGATCGCAAACACGACCAGCTTTCTTTCCTCTTCCAGCTTTCTTATTTTTTCCTGCGTCTGCCGCAAAGAAGCACTGTCGTTCGGTTCGCCGTCCGACATGATGACAAGCCAGGGCTGGTAATAATCGATCCCGTTTTTCTTATACTCGTTTTTCCTTGCTTCCAGGATCTCCAAGGCTTTTTCCGCACCGCCCGTCATGTCCGTTCCGCCGTAAGCCTTTAAATTCGGCGGCTGTTTTGCCTCCACCGTGGCATAATCTTCCTCCACCTTCACATCCGATCCGAACGTGACGACGGCAATTTCACAGGACTGTCTTGCCGATTCGTTTTCTCTGACTGCGCGGTAAAATTCTCTTACGCCTTCGTTCAGTTCGCCGATGCACTCGCACATACTGCCGCTTACGTCCAGGCAAAGGCACACGGGGATCCTGGACGCAGTGTTCAGTACAAGATCGTCTTCTCCAAAATATTTGTTATTCATAGGTATCTCGTATAATAATGTTGTTTGGATTTGACCGTTCTACGGGTCAACAACATTACTTTGGTTATATTGTTTGGAAAGGGTGCGGGGAAAACTTTTTCAAA
>CASFBD010000048.1 GCA_949292885.1 uncultured Bacillota bacterium | reverse complement strand
GCCGTCAACGAGCGCGGCGTGCTCTATGATATTCATGCCGATAGTCGTTTTCCCTACGCCGGGACGGGCCGCCAGAACGATGAAGTCGGATTTCTGAAGGCCGTTCGTTATCTTATCCAGTCTGGTAAACCCCGTATTGACGCCGCGCAAGGCGTTTTTATCGGTGGAGATCACCTCGAACTTGTTAAGCACCCTGTCATAACTGTCGTCTTCCCGCATATCGACGAGAGCGGAGGTGTCAAGTTTTTTCGATATGTCAAAGACGAGCTGTTCAGCATAAGCAACGCTTTTATCCGCATCGGAACCTTCGAGAGAAGTTTCGATAATTTTGTTCGATGCGCGTATCAATCTGCGGTGAATGCTGTCACGCTTGACGATCTCGAGATAAGAACGGAAGTTTGCGGTAGACGGCATTATGGTCGCGAGGTCTGTAATATAAGAAAGACCGCCTGCCTTTTCCAACTCCTTATTATTGTCGAGCTCATCGGCAAGCGTCACGATATCGACGGGCTTGCGCGCATTGAATACCGTGCGCATGGCGCGGATGATGAGCTTGTGCGATTCCTGATAAAAGTCGTCCTGCGAAAGCTTGTCCAGAACATCCGTCTGCGTGTCGTTGTCTATGAGAAGACACCCGAGCAGCGCCTGCTCCGCTTCCAGATTGTTGGGCAGAACGCCCGTGGCAGCTTTTGTTTTTGCCATAGTTTACTCCTGCGGCACAACTTTGCCGCGCAGGTTTTTCTTTTCCCGAAATCTCTTGCCGAGAACACGAAACATCTCAGCAAGATCGTCCGCCGTACCCCCTTCCAGTCCGGATTTAGGAACAATGAGCGCCTGTGTTCCTCCTATATAGATATAGAACACGTCCGGGCGTTCAAAAATGCGCACGACATTGGCATAGGGAATGTTGTATTCTTCCTGTTTTTCCTGCACTTTAATGGTAAGAGCTATGCCCTCCTCCGAAAAAGAAAAATACTGATGAGTATGCAGGAAGTTGCGGTTAGCACGTACACTCTTTTCGATCTTGGCGTTTTGAAGCGCCAGCATGATCGCAGGCAGCGCCAGTGAAAACGCAAACAGCACCGCCGCTCCGAAAAAGAGAACTTTGTTGCCGCTCGCGATCCCCGCGGCAAGCAATGCCGCCCCAAACAAGAAAAATACGGCGGGATACAGATAAGCGCGGATCCCCCTGGCTACAAAGAGATGATAGGCGGAAAAGCGCTTATATTCCCCGAGATCGTTTTTGTATTGCGCCGTGATCATTTTGTAAGCGCTTCCAGTTCGTCCAACGTCGAACGGAATTCCTGCATCGCCGTACGGAACGCATCGCGCTTTGTAAGATCGATCCCCGCAAGTTTGAGAAGTTCGACGGGGCTGTCGCTGCCGCCCGACGAGAGGAATTTTTTATAATCGCGTACCGCGGGTTCCCCTTCCGAAAGAATGCGGTTGACGATGGAAATGGCACTGATAATGCCCGTGGCGTACTTGTAAACGTAGAAAGAATTGTAAAAATGCGGGATCCTCGACCACTCGTATGCGATCTCTTCGTCGTGTACGATGGAATCGCCGTAATACTTTTTGTTGAGTCCGAGATAAATACCGTTGCAGTATTCCGTGGTGAGAGGCGTACCCTTTTCCACCGCGTCGTGCGCGAGATATTCAAATTCCGCAAACATCGTCTGACGGTGCAGCGTCGAACGCACGGTGTCCAGGAAATAGTTGAGAAGATACTTCTTCATGTTGACGTCTTTCGTCTGGGAAAGAATGTATCTCTGCAACAGAACTTCGTTGACGGTGCTGGCGACCTCCGCCACAAAGATGCGGTAATCCGCCTTTGCATAAGGCTGGTTGGCGGCAGAATAATAAGTATGCAGAGAATGTCCCATTTCGTGCGCGATGGTGAAAATATCGTGTGTGGTCTGCTGATAGTTAAGCAGGACAAACGGATGCAGTCCGTACGCACCCGTACTGTATGCGCCGCTGCGCTTGCCCGTCGTTTCGCAGACATCCACCCAGCCTTCTTCAAATCCTTTTTTCAGGAGAGAACAGTATTCCTCACCGAGCGGAGAAAGCCCCTTCACGACCAGGTCGCACGCCTGCTCGTAGCTGAGTTTGAGTTCAGCATCCTCCACGAGCGGCACGTAAATGTCGTACATATGCTGTTCGTCCAGCCCCAGCAATCTTTTGCGCAAGGCCATGTAACGGTGCATATCGGGAAGATTTTCATTGACGGAAGAAATAAGATTTTCGTAAACGCAGGTCTGCACATCCTCGCCGTCAAGAGCACGCTGCAGGCAGGAATCGTATCCGCGCACGCGGCTCAGATACACGTCTTTTTTGACGTTCCCGTAATAGGTTGCCGCAATGGTGTTTGTAAGAGCGATATAGGATTTATAAAATTCGCGGAACGCGTTTTTGCGCAGTTCTCTGTCCGGCCCGTGCAGGATAACGCTATACATCCCCTGTGTAAGCTGAATGCTGTTTCCGTCCTTGTCCGTGACCGAACCGAATTTCATGTCCGCATTGTCGATCATGCCGAAAATGTCGCGGAACTGCGAATACACCTCGCCGCCTGCCGCAAGCAATCTTTCTTCGGGTGCGGACAGAATGTGTTTTTTGCTCTTCATCAACTGGCGAAGAAAATAATCGTAGTCCTTCAGCCGCTCGTCCGACGCATATGCCAGCAAAGTCTTTTCGTCAAGCGCAGACAGTTCGGGCTCGACAAATGCCACTGCAGAAGAAAGACGCACGTACAGCGACATTGCGCGAGACTGCATCGCCGTGTATTTTGAGATACGTGCATCTTCGTCGTGGCGCATATGCGCGTACAAATAAACGCGCTCGATCTTGAGGGAGACCTCTTCCATGCGACGATTGTACGCAATGTAATTTTCGATCTCTCCGAGTTTTCCTTCAAATCCGCTGAAATCGAGCATAGACTCCGTTTCGGCAAAGGCTTTTTCCCAAGCCTCGTCCGAAGAAAAGATGTCCTCTATTTTCCAAAGATATTTGCGGTCTACTTCGCTTCTTTCCATACCGTCCTCCAATGATGACCGATTTAATTTTTATTACTGTGAATGGGTGCGGGGATCCTGCCGCCGCGCAGAATAAAGCGGGAACTGTCCGTACCGTTAACGGGCATGATAGGCGCCCTGCCGAGCAGTCCGCCGAACTCCACCTGATCGCCCACGTCCTTTCCCGGGACGGGAATGACGCGCACGGCAGTCGTCTTATTGTTGATCATGCCGATTGCCGCTTCGTCCGCGATGATGGCGCTGATGGTGGTAGCAGGCGTCTTGCCGGGAATGGCGATCATATCCAGCCCTACCGAACAAACGGCAGTCATTGCCTCCAGTTTGTCTATGTTGAGAAGCCCCTTTTCCGCGGCATGGATCATGCCGATGTCCTCACTGACAGGAATAAACGCACCCGAAAGCCCGCCGACGTGCGAGCTTGCCATCACGCCGCCCTTCTTGACGGCATCGTTGAGCATGGCGAGCGCTGCCGTGGTACCGTGGCCGCCCACACATTCCAGCCCGAGTTCTTCGAGAATGTGCGCAACGGAGTCGCCCATCACGGGCGTGGGAGCAAGCGAAAGATCGACGATTCCGAATTCCGCATCCAGACGCTTTGCCGCCTCCTTTGCGATAAGCTGTCCCGCACGGGTGATCTTAAACGCCGTGCGCTTGATCATCTCCGCCGCGTCGTTCAGGTTTGCGTCCGGAATGTTTTCCAGCGCGTGCTTGACAACGCCCGGCCCCGATACGCCGACATTGATGACGGTGCCGCTCTCGCCTACACCGTGAAAGGCGCCCGCCATAAACGGATTGTCCTCCACCGCATTGGCAAAAACGACCAGTTTGGCACATCCGAGTCCGTCCTTATCCTTGGTGAGTTCCGCCGTCTGTTTGACAACTTCCCCCATCAGTTTGACAGCATCCATGTTGATTCCGGATTTACTGGAACCGATGTTTACGGAAGAACAAATGCGCTCGGTGGAGGCGAGCAGTTCGGGGATGCCTTCCAAAAAGGTCTTCTCGTAATCCGCCATGCCTTTATGCACGAGCGCGGAATATCCGCCGAGAAAGTCGATCCCCAGTTCCTTAGCCGCCTTATCGAGAGCCATGCCGATCTTGCCCGCCTGTTCGGGAAACGCCGCAGAAATCAGGCTGACGGGCGTGACGGACACGCGCTTGTTGACGATGGGAATGCCGTATTCACCCGAAAGCTGCTCCGCCACGCGGACAATGTTTTTTGCCTTTTTACAAACGGTTTCGTAAACCTGCTTTGCCGTTTCCTCCGCCGTCGCGCGGATGCAAGGCAACAGGGAAATGCCCATCGTGATCGTGCGGATGTCGAGGTGCTCCCGCTCGATCATGTCGATGGTTTCCAGAACTTCAAATTTATTGAACATAGTTAGCCCCGCCTCAGATGTTGTGCATGGCGTTGAAGATCGCCTCGTGCTGGATGCGAATGGACATTCCTATCTCGTTTCCGAGTTTTTCACATTCCTTCGCAAGTTCGGAAAGTTCCGTTTTCAGATCGCTGATGTCAACCAGCATGATCATGGCAAAATAGTCCTGCAAGAGCGTCTGGCTGATGTCCTCAACGTTCACGCCCTTTTCCGCAAGGAATCCGCTCACTTTGGCAATGATCCCTTTTTTGTCCTTGCCCGTAACCGTAACTACTGCACGCATTTGTTTATCACTCCTGTTTTCAGGCCTTTTTCGGCTCGCTTTCCTTGTCGGAAAACTCCTCGTTATGCCCTATGATTTCATATTCCACGATCACGTTCCCCTGCGTCAGATAACGCACCTCGTCCCCTTTCGTAAACTTGGGAAGAGGCTTTTCCTTATCACAATAAATTTTCCTGTCCATATACTCGGATTTTTTCTTGTTCCATTCGGAAAAAATGAGAACATAAAAATCTACGCCGTCGCGAAGTTCCGGTTCTCCGTATCTGAGAAAAATACTGTTGTTTACCTGCTTCATGCCGACGGAAAAATAGGCAATGAGTTTATAATACCTGCGCGCCCGATGAAATTTGATGCCCATAAAAACGTACGTAAAGATCACGTAAAGGCAGGAAATCGTGCAGACGATCACTTTTGGCCAGATCTGCAAGGGGTCCTGAAACGGCAGGGACATATAAAAAATGATCAAAGAGATGCACGCCACGGCATACGCCAGCGTAACGCCCAGAAAAACGCGCAGAATGGCGCGCTGCTGCCTGTATGACGACAGCAGATCGTCATCGTTAAAAACAATCGTCATAAAAGTAAAAACTCCGTAAGATTTTATTCACTGATAAAGAGCACACCGAGCGTGTTCCTGCCGCAATGGCTGGTGATGATGCTCCCGGCGACAGTTTCGAGAATTTCGTCAAAATGGAACAGTTCTTTCACCATCGACTTGGCAAGCTCCACAAGTTCGGGATCTGCGTTGCTGTGTGTAACAAAACAGCGGCACTTATCGTACGCAGGATAATCCGCTACGAGATCGTTGATATAATTTTTGATACAGCGGCTCATCTTGCCGATATATTTGCGCTTGGGATACAGCTGCCCGTCCTTCATGTCTATCATGGGATGGATGGACAAAACCTTGGAACCGTAGTAAGAAAGCGTGGAACACCGCCCGCCCTTATAAAGGTAAAGAAGCGTGTCCGGAATAAAGGAAGTGTTCACCTTGTCGCGCAGGGAAAGCACGGTATCATAAATTTCCTGTGCGCTCTTGCCCTCGTCACGAAGATCGCAGGCTTTGAGGACAAGCAATCCCTGCCCCGTGGAAAGCGCGTGCGAATCCACGGCAAACACCTTTCCGCCGAACCGTTCCGCTGCCGTCTTGGCAAAAGAATACGAACCGCTCGCTTTGGACGAAATGTTCACGTGAATGACCGTCTTCCCTTCGTCCGTGAACTGCTTGAAAAATTCCGCGTATTCCTCCACGCTGGGCGCCGCCGTCTTGGGCAGCTGCTGCGTTTCGTCAAAATAGCGGAAAATATCCTGCGGGACAATGTCTATCCCGTCACGGAAGGTCTGCGAGCCGAGCATCACGCTCAGCGACATGATTCGGATGCCCCTGGATTCGATCAATTCGGGGCTGAGGTCGCAAGTGCTGTCCGACGTAACGATGATTTCGCTCATACAATTTTCCTCCGGATCTCAGATCATCGGCTGAAAAAGCCGAAAACCGTACTGATAATTTCTTTCCACCGCAGGGACCAGCCCGTAACCACGCCGATCACATTTTCCTGCGGAACAAAACCAAATTTGCGGCTGTCTTCGCTGTTGTTCCGGTTGTCACCCATCACAAACAGCATTCCTTCCGGGACGGTCGTCTCAGGGATATGAACGTCCCGCACCCATACCTCCCCGAGGTATGGTTCGGAAACGACGGAAAACTCCGTCTCTCCCGCTTCCTTTCTGTAAAGCACGCCGTAATCGGCGTAAATAGTATCGCCGGGCAGGGCGATGACGCGCTTGATCAGCTCTGTATTCTTTCCGGCGGGATGATGAAACACCACAATGTCGCCCCGCTGCGGCGTGTCCCATGCGCACACGAACAGTCTGTCGCCACCCTTATAAGTACCGTCTGCGGTAAGTTCCCCGCCGTACAGCGTGGGATACATGGACGCTCCGTTCACCTGCACACCGATGATCACGTTGGTAAAAACAAAAACAAAGATCGCAAAAACTCCGATAAGCACGGCAAAAAAACGAAGCATGGAATGAAATTCCAACTCGGGAAACCGTCTGTTAATCAATGTGTCTTTGCTGATCCCTTCTTCAACCATCCTGCTCAACCTTCTGCCTGACCGATTTTAAAAACTCCGACGACGAAAGCATCACCACTCTGCCGCACTTATCGCAGCGGATCTTATAATCCGCCCCCACGCGCACCACCGTCCAACGATCGCTCCCGCAAGGATGCTTCTTTTTTGTGATGATTTTGTCTCCTATTGAGTATACCATATTTTTCGCCCGATAAAAAGTAAATTTTGTGAAATTTTTACAGCCAGAGCAAATTATTTATGCAAAACTCTCCGTCCGAAGAAAACGAGATATAATTCGCGTCCGAAAACTGCGCGAGCGGACGATTCTCTTCCGTCTTAAAATCCTTGGCATAAAGAACTCTGTCCGCCCAGCATTCCCCGCCGGACAGTCTGAGATAACAGTAATATTTTTCCAGTGTTCCGTTCTTGCTTGCCCCGACGCAAATACGCAAAATCCCGGGCGCAGCACTGTAAACATCCAGTTTCAAGAGCGCATTGGGCCCTGGACGGAAACGCTCTTCCCCGATACGGAAAAGCCTGAGCCCGTACGGAGAGTAGATCCCGCTGATCCCGTGCGGTCCGTTTATCATACGGATGGGCGCATATCCCGAATCGAGAAAGCAATCTGCCACGACTTTCCGCGAAGGATCGTCCAGCACAAAGCTGTCAAACTTGTTTATACTGCTGTAAAGGATGCGGCTTTTGTCCGTCATGTTTGTATAAACCTTTTCCGGTTTTTTGACGGCGATCTTGGATGAAACGGCAAATCCGCAGCTGTATTTCGCCTTGGCAAATGCAAACACGCGCGAAGAGCCTTTGTAGGCGTTGAGACGGAAGATCTGTTCGTCCTCTCCCTCTTCCCTCTTCAGTTCGCAACGCGTCCAGTTGCGCAGGGAGGAATTTTCCGTATCCTCCGCCATGTACACTTCGCAGTATGTTACCTCTCCGTTGGGATCGGAACGCAGCCGCGCCACCAGTTCCCCCTCGTCTTCTTCAATGCTGATCTCCACGGGCGAGGGAATAAACACTTCCCTGTTTTTCAGATATTTGTCGACAAACAGATCCATATCGTTCATGCCCGTGTTGCCGATGCACCCGCAATACCTTGCGGCAAAGAAAAATGTCTTGTCCATGGCGGGATTGATGCGGGCAAAGGTATCGAACGCCCTGTCTGCATCAAATCTGTCGTCATTGGAGGCGCACAGCATGAGTACCGGGCACTTGACGTACTGCGCGTATGCCTGCGCGTCCACCCCCGCGAGAAAGCGATAGCGCTCGTCGTTCATGGCAAGTTCGGTATTCTCCCCGAATTTATGCACGCCGCGATAAGCCCTCCAGCCGCCCGCACAGACGGGAATGACGCAGGAAAGTCCCTCCGCCGTCGCCGCAAGCTGGAAAGCGATGTCTCCGCCTGCCTTGGTGCCGATCACACCGATCTTGCCCACGTACGGGAGGCTTTGCAGATATTTCAGGCAATACCTTGCCACGGCAGTCCACTCATACCAACAAGTCTCTTTGGCGGAAGGTTCCGCAAGGTCGAGATGTCCCCCTGCCTCCCGGAAGTTAGCATACGAAATACTCTGCGGATATGCCGTATAATTGAAATCATCATCGCTGTATTTGCCGCGGTAATCGGGCATGAGCACTACATATCCCTTGCGCACAAACCTGCGGATGAGCGATTCGTCTGCCGTGCTTTCATAATCGGGCAGGACAAGAAGCGCAGGGAAAGAGTTTCCCTCCGCCGGCATACCCGATCTGGCAAAGATGTTCACGCGCTCACTGCCCGCCGCCCTGCCGGGAAAGCGAACGGCGCGAAGCAACATCTTTTCTTCCGTACGTTCTTCCAGAACGGTCGCTTCCACGGGAAGCGAATCGTCAAAATCGTTCCAGAGTGTGATGGGTGTCAGGATCTTATTTGCCAAAACTTGCACCTCGCTGTTTTCAGTAACTTATCTGTATATCCGAACTGCCGCCCTCTGCGGCACCGGTCACCATGATCTTATTCCCGATACGGTGTTTGAGTTCCTCCACATGGGAGATCAGCCCGATGGAAAAATGGCTGTTACGCAATTTTTCCAGACTGTCCATCACCGTATCAATGAGCTTTTCGTCCAGTGTTCCGAATCCCTCGTCCAGGAAGAAAAATTCGATGGGACGGAGCGACTTGGCATAGATGGCTGAGCTGAGCGAAAGCGCCAGAGACAGAGAAACAAGGAAGGTTTCCCCTCCCGACAGCGTGTTTACGCTCCTCAGTTCACCGCCGCAAAGATTATCGCCCACGAAAAAGCCCGATTCATAACGGATAAAATACCTGCCGCCCGTCAGCTGCAACAGTGTGCCCGTCGCCGCAACGGCGATGTCGGACAAGTATTCGTTTGCCACAAATTCCATGAAAGCATTGTTCTTGACAAGCTCTTTCAGCTTTGAAATAAGCTCAAACCGCGCCTTATAGGCGGAAAGCTCCTTTTCCAGCTTTTTCTTTTCCGAAAGACGTGCACGAGTGTCGCTGAGGTTCTGCCCGCAGACGGCTTGCGCATTGGAAACGCTCTCCTTTTTCTCCCTCAACAGCGCAAGGTCGTTTCCGCTCTTTTGGTATTCCTCTTCCGAAACGTCCTTTTCGCCCTCTCCCGAAAACGCCTTTTTCTGCGATTCGACGGAAATGCGCTCCTCGTTGTATTTTTTCAGCCGGAGCTCCGCTTCCTTTGCGTCCGGAATGCAGGACAGCAATTCGCGAGCCTGCTCCGCTCCCGTAAAGGAAAATTCGCGCAGGAGCGCCTGCATTTTTTTCTGCGTTATCTCAGATTCCTCATGCAGTTTTTCCAGCGACGTCTGACTGCGCTCGCGCGAAAGGGATTCTTCCTGTCGGCGTGTCTGCAACTGCCTGATCTTTTCTTCAAACGCTCTCTTTTCTTCCTGCAAGGCCTTCTTTTTTTTCTCCAGCATCTTTTCGGGTTCCTCAAAAGACTTTGCGTCCGAACCCGTCACAGCGCGGATCTTTTCTTCCAGCCGCAGGCACTCTTCTTTCAGTGCGCTCCCCTCTTCGGTGAGCCGTGAAAGCTCCTTTTCCAGGGACTGCAATTCGCCTGCCGCGCGAGTCCTTTCCAAGCGCAGCGTATTCTGCCTGTTTTGCAGCTCCTGCCGCGCTTTCTGCGCGCGTTTGTATTCTTCCAACAGCGCGGAAACGTCTTGTTTCTTCTGTCCGTCCAGCTTTTGGCCGCAGGACGCGATCAGACGAGTAAGCTCCGCATCTACGGCGCGGAACAGTTCGCCGTCTTCAAACTCCGCGTGCAGCTGTTCCTGTTTTTGGGTAAAATACTGCATTGCGCGGCGAAATTCCGCCGTAAGAAGGGCGCTGTCCAAATTATCAGCCAAAAACAGTTCCAGCGAACCCTCTCCCGCTTCCTGCAACGCCTTTGCGACATCCGTTTCCTGAATCGAAAGTTCGGCATCCCTCTTTTGCAATACTGCCTGCCTTGCCGCACCTTCCTGATATTGTTTGCGCAACAATGCGCGCTTTTTCTCTTTTTCGAGCAGAGCCTCGGCATCCTGCTTTGCCGACTCCAATTTTGAAAGGCGGACAGCTGCTTCTTCCGTTTCTGCGGCGTTTTTCTCCGCGTCAAAACTTTCGGTCAGCGCTTTTTCCCGTTCGGCGATCTCTTTCAGGCGTTCCTCCGCCCTGCCGAAAGCAGCCTGTGTTTCCGTGATCTTTTTTTGCAGATCTTTGCCCTGTTCGTCCAACCCCGCGATCTCTTTCGCCGCAGGATAGCGAGCGAGCATTTCGCCCAGACGACGGAACGTCTCTTCCTGAGCGCACAGTTCGTCCAGCCTGCGCGAAAGATCCAGGCGCTTTTTCGTGCGTTCGTAAGCCGATTTCAGGGCAGCATGTCCCTTCTCAAACGCCGCAAACGACTCATCCAGCTCTTTTTTCTGCGAGGTCAGCCGTTCAAAATCCTTTTGCAGATCGGTCAGTGTCTGCTCCTCCAGCGTTTCGTAATGGGACAGGGCGCCCGAACACCTGTCAAAGTCCGACTTCACGTCGTCCATGCGTTTTTTGATACGCGCGTTGAGCAGTTCTCCGTATTTGTCCAAACCAAACAAGCGGGAAATAAGTTTGAGCCGTTCCCCGCGCTCCGCCCTGACAAACTGCGCAAACTCGCCCTGCGGCAAAGCAATGCACTTTTTAAAATCCTCAAAGGAAAGACCTACGATTTCCTGAATTTTCTGATTGGTATTCTTTACGCCGTCGCTGACGGGTATGATTCGCCCGCCGTCCAGTTCGGAAAGCGTAAGCGACTGCATGGAATTTTTCTTCTTGATCTCTCGCTCGATACGGTACAACCTTCTCTTACCGTCCGTTTCCGTGCGGAAATCGAACGTGACCTCCGCCTTGTCGCAATTATAGTTGATGATCTCGCTTCCGTTTCCGCCGCGCGTTCTGTCTATCCTGCCGTACAGCGCAAAGATCATCGCGTCCAGAATGGTAGTTTTTCCGCTCCCTGTGTCACCGAAAATGCCGAAGATCCCACCCGAAAGCAGTTTGTTGAAATCGATCTCCACGCGCTTGGAAAAGCTGTTGATCCCGCAAAAACTCAGATATTCAGGTCTCATCTTCGCCCTCCGTCAAGGAAAGAAAAAGTTCCGTAAGATCTTCGGGTGCTTCCTGCACAAATTTTTTTCTGTAAAAAGTCTTGAAAAGTTCGGAATCGGGAAGTTTTTTCAGAGAAACGCCCCGAACACTCTCCCCTTCCTGCATCACCTGCGGAAGAAACTGCACAATGCCGGGATTCACCTCGCGCAGTTCGCGCACCTGCGAAGAGAGCAAAGGCTCTTTCAGATAGATAGTGAGTTCGATGTAGCAGTCCGGATACTTTGCGACCAGTTCCGCCGCGTTTTCCACACCCTCCGCCTGCAATCTTACCAGCTGTTTCCCTGCATGAAGTTCAACGCGGCGCACATCTTTTACACCTTCTTTGCCGATGTCAAAAACAACGATGCTCTTCTTCGTTCCTGCCTCGTCGAACGCGTATTGCAGGATGGAACCGCTATACACGACGTTGTTCTTAAAAGTCTGACGCTTGTGCAAATGCCCCAGCGCTGTATAATCGGCGTCAGGCAGTGCGTCCAAAGGCACGGCGCGTGCCCCGCCCAGATCGATCTCCCGTTCTCCCTCGCTCACGCAGCCGCCCGCAATAAAGAGATGGGACAAAAAGACAGAAGGAAGATTGCGCTTGTTTTCCGCCTGTCCCGCATTCATCCAACGCTTCATTTTGTCAAGGAACTTTTCGTCCGGATTTTTGTCCTCTTTCAGACGCGTTTCGTTGGGGTACGGCAGAACATTGACAAAAACTTCTTCTGTCCCCGCCCGAAATACAATGTGGTTTGCGCCCGCTTCCACGGGATATACCCTGCGGTCTTTGCACAGCTTGGGAATGTGCCCCGCGTTGCCGTACACATAGATCCCCAGTTCTTCGGAAAGCGCCGTTGCCGCCGTCAGACGGATATTGTCATCATGATTTCCGCTGATGATGAGTACGCACCGATCTGTCCCCGCGATCTTTTTCACCGCGCGGTAAAAAGTGTCCTCTGCTTCCGCAGAAGGCAGAAAAGTATCAAACACATCCCCCGCGACGAGCACGAGATCGACTTTTTCCGCATCGCAGATGTCCGCAATCTCCTCCAAAGCGGCCCTCTGTTCGTCCAGGCGGTCTCTGCCGCATAGCCGTTTTCCTATATGCCAATCGGATGTGTGCAGAATTTTCATACTTTCTCCGCCGCCAAAAAATTTGAGGGATTTCGGGAAAAATGCCTTGATTTCCCGACAAATAATTTATATAATAGTATAGCGCATCTTACCAAATAAATCAAGCGTTGCGCGGAGTTTCTCATGGGATTTTGCTCTTACTCGAAAGAGTTCTCACTCTCCTCTTATACGGGGATAGAGAATCAGTTTATCACAAAATATATGCCGATGGCAGACGGAGAAGCGGTGAAAGCGTACCTGTTCGGTCTGTATCTCTGCCAGAATGTCCAGGATGAATACACCCTGACCGAAGCGGCTAAAACGCTGAACATTTCCGAAGAAAAACTGACCGATCTTTTCCGGTTCTGGGAGGATTTCGACCTGT
>CASFBD010000047.1 GCA_949292885.1 uncultured Bacillota bacterium | reverse complement strand
GAATCCGTCTCCTAATGGAAACGGGTTCGCCTTTGACTTGTTTGGTGACCCCGACGAGAATCGAACTCGTGTTACCGCCGTGAAAGGGCGATGTCTTGACCGCTTGACCACGGGGCCATCTATAAGAACCGCATTTCTGCGGGATCTGTTTTCTTTGGTAGCGGCGGTGGGATTCGAACCTACGACCTATCGGGTATGAACCGATCGCTATAACCAACTAAGCTACGCCGCCATTTTTGGTTGCGGGGGCAGGATTCGAACCTGCGACCTTCGGGTTATGAGCCCGACGAGCTACCGAACTGCTCCACCCCGCGATGTCGCTTGCCCTTTCGCAAAAGTGCTTTCTAATTCTATAGTATTTGAGATCTTTTGTCAACTGTTTTATTTGCGTTTTTGAAAAGTTTTTCACTTTTTTTCATATTTGCCGATTTGAAGACAGAAAGCTATCTACTTTCACCTTTCCCCCTATAAACCCACATCTATGGTTTCTCCTTGCGCGCCGTTTACTTTTCGACAGGATAGAAAGCCGAAATACTTGACACAAACTTTTCTTTTGTTATACAATATTATAATAATTATACAAAAAAACCACACTTCACTGCATAAAAGGAGCTTGTTTATGAAATTGAGCGGAGCGGAAATCTTGATAAGATGTCTGAAAGAACAGGGAACCGACACCGTATTCGGGTATCCCGGCGGATGTGTTTTGGACATCTACGACGCCATTTACCGCGACGGGACGCTGAAACACATCCTCACCGCACACGAACAGGGCGCCGCACACGCTGCGGACGGCTATGCGCGTGCGACGGGAAAGACGGGCGTCTGTATCGCCACGTCCGGCCCCGGAGCAACCAACCTTGTGACGGGGATCGCAACGGCGTACATGGATTCCGTTCCCCTCGTTGCCATCACAGGAAACGTGACCGTATCAAACCTGGGCAGAGACAGCTTTCAGGAAGTGGACATTGCGGGCATCACCATGCCCGTTACAAAGCACAATTACATCGTTAAAGACATAACAAAACTTGCCGCAACCATTCGCGAAGCTTTTTACATTGCTTCTTCCGGCAGAAAAGGTCCTGTACTGATCGACATTCCCAAGAACATCCAGACAGAACAATGCGAGTTCACACCCGCATTGCCCGAACGGTACACACCGAAGGCAGTGACAGAAGACAGTCTGAAAGAGGTTGCCCAGGCCCTTGCAAAGAGCAAGCGCCCCCTGCTGATTGCGGGCGGCGGATGTATCGGGAGCAGCGCTGCAGAAAATTTGTTTGCACTTGCCAAAAAAATGCAGGCACCCGTCTGTGCCACTCTGATGGGACTGGGCGCCTATCCCGCCTCCGACGAACAGTTTCTGGGACTGATCGGAATGCACGGCACAGACGCCGCAGCAAAGACCTTTCGGAGAGCGGACACGGTGATCGCGTGCGGAATGCGTTTTTCCGACCGCGTGGCGGGGAACCGCACCGCCTTTGCCGAGGGAAAGACTATCATCCAATTTGACATAGACGCCGCAGAGATCGATAAAAACGTGACCGCAAACCTTTCCGTGATGGCGGACGTCAACGAGATTTTCAAGACCCTGCTTCCCCTGCTGGAACAGGCAGACCGCAAGGACTGGCTGAAAGAGGTTTCCGCTTATAAAGAATATGAAAGCGCGAACTTCGACTCTTCCCTGCCCGCCTACAAGATCCTGCACGCATTGCACTCCTTTACTGACAAGGACACACGAGTGGCGACGGACGTGGGACAGCACCAGATGTGGACGGCGCAGTACTTTCCTTTTGAACAGCCGCGCACGCTGATCTCCAGCGGCGGCCTGGGCACAATGGGATTCGGCATGGGCGCGGCGATCGGCGCGTGCGTGGGCAGCGGTAAAAAGACAGTGCTTGTGACGGGAGACGGCTCCTTCCACATGAACCTGAACGAACTTTGCACCGCGGTTACACACGATCTTCCCCTCGTTATCCTTCTGATGGACAACAACTGTCTGGGCATGGTGCGGCAGTGGCAGACTCTCTTTTACGGAAAACGCTATTCGCAGACCACGCTCGACCGCAAGACAAATTACTGCAAACTTGCCGAAGCATTTGGCGCGAAAGGCATGACCATTGCCTGCGAACAGGACACCGTTCCCGTTCTTAAAAAAGCGTTTGCGGCGGACGGTCCCGTCCTTGTCGACTGCAAGATCGGTATAGACGACAAAGTTTTGCCCATGATCGCGCCGGGCAAGTCCTTTGAGGACATCATCACCAAACTCAACTGAGGAGGCGGCACATGAAAAAATATACCATCACGGCGCTTGTCGCCAACAAAAGCGGCGTGCTGACGCGCATTTCCGGACTGTTTGCCCGCCGCGCCTTCAACATAGAAAGCCTTTGCGCCTGCACCACAGAGAACCCCGACCTCTCGCGCATGACCATTGTCCTGAGCGGGGACGAATACACCCTTGCCCAGCTGACAAAACAACTGGACAAACTCATCGACGTGAAAAAGATCACCTTGGCGGATGAAAACGATTCAATCTACCGCGAACTGCTCCTTGTCAAGGTATCGGCGCCCGCAAACAAGCGTTCCGAACTCATCGAGATCAAGGAAGTTTATAAGGCGAAGATCGTAGATCTTTCCCCCGAAACGCTCATTCTCGAACTGACGGGCGAACCCAACAAACTGGACGGATTTATGAAAGTGATAGAGCCATACGGCATCCTGGAAATGGCTCGCACGGGCCTTACAGCCCTTTCCCGCGGGGAAAAATGCCTGAACGATTTAGTAGACTACAACGAGCGCATCTGACACAAAAATACAACACGTACTCTATTTTTTGAAACATACGCGCAAAATTGCGCGAAGGAGAAGGAACATGAACAACATCTTTTCGGAAGGAACGGCAATGTCTTCCCAGCGCTCGCTGATGCGGGCTTTGGGCTGGACGGACAGCGAAATGAAAAAGCCGATCATCGGCATTATCTGCGCGCAGAGCGACATCATTCCCGGGCATATGTATCTCGACCGCATTGCAGAAGCGGTAAAAGAGGGTGTGATTGCGGCGGGCGGCAAGCCCGTCATCGTACCCTCCATCGGCGTATGCGACGGCATCGCGATGGGACACGCGGGCATGAAATATTCCCTCCCCTCCCGCGAAGTGATCGCGGACAGCGCGGAGATCCTCGCGCGCGCACACGCCTTTTCCGGACTTGTCTTTGTGGGAAACTGCGACAAGATCATCCCCGGAATGCTGATGGCGGCGGTGCGTCTGAACCTGCCCGCGGCGTTTGTTTCGGGCGGCCCGATGCTGGCGGGGAAAATGCACGGCGACAGGCTTTCCCTTTCCTCCATGTTTGAGGCGGTGGGTGCCTACAACGCCGGAAAGATCGACGCGGAAGAGCTGCACGAATACGAATGCTCCGCCTGCCCGACCTGCGGTTCCTGCTCAGGAATGTTCACGGCAAACAGTCTGAACTGCCTGACCGAAGCGCTCGGCATTGCCCTGCCCGGCAACGGCACCATTCCCATGGTATACAGCCGCCGGATCATGCTTGCCAAAGAAACGGGCGAAGCGGTGATGAACGCCGTGAAAAACGATCTGCGCCCCTCCGACATCCTTACCCCCAAAGCGATCCGCAACGCAGTAGCCATCGACAACGCCATCGGTGCCTCTTCCAACAGCGTCCTGCACCTGCTGGCGGTGGCAAACGAAATGGGCATGAGCGAAAAGGATTTCTCTATCGATACCTTTAACGAAGTGAGCGCAAATGTGCCGCACCTGTGCAAACTTGCGCCCGCGGGTAAACACTATATTGAAGACCTCAACGAGGCAGGCGGCATTTCCGCCGTTATCCGCCAGCTGGAAGAAGCGGGACTGTTTGACGGCTCTGCCATGACCGTTTCCGGTGTGACCCAGCACGAACGTGTGAAAAACGCGCGCGTTCTGAACGCGGACGTCATCCGTCCCATGACAAACCCCTACTCCCCGACGGGCGGACTTGCCATCCTCAAAGGCAATCTCGCCGCCGAAGGCGCCGTGGTCAAAAAGAGCGCCGTGGATGCCGCCATGCTCCGCCACAGCGGGCCGGCGCGCGTATTCGACAGCGAAGAAGCCGCCATGGAAGCCATTTCCACGGGCAAGATCGTCAAGGGCGACGTGGTTGTCATCCGCTACGAAGGTCCCAAGGGTGGGCCCGGAATGCGTGAAATGCTCTCCCCCACCTCCGCCATTGTCGGCGCGGGACTGGGTGCCGACGTGGCGCTCATCACGGACGGAAGATTTTCCGGCGCGACTCGCGGCGCGGCGATCGGACACGTTTGTCCCGAAGCGGCGGCGGGCGGCCCTATCGGTATCGTCCGTGACGGCGACATCATCGACATTGACATCGAAAAAGGCACCATCGATCTGCGCATTCCCGAAAAGGAAATGAAAGAGAGGCTTTCCTCCTTTACTCCTTTGGAAAAACCCGTGGACGGATATCTCAAACGCTACCGCGCGCAGGTAACTTCTGCAAGCCGCGGCGCGATCTTTAAAAAATAAGCGAAAACAAGGGAACGTATCCCCGTTTTTCGTGCGAAACCCATTGCAAAGAGGGCGAAACACATGAAAAAATTACAGATCTTCGATTCCACCCTGCGCGACGGCGCGCAGGGCGCGAACGTCTCTTTTTCCGTAGACGATAAGATAAAAGTCATTGAAACATTGGACAGGCTGGGCGTGGATTTTATCGAGGCGGGCAACCCCTACTCCAACCCGGCGGAAATGCAGTTTTTTCAGCGCATCCGCGGCATGAAACTGGAACACGCCAACATCGTGGCGTTCGGCTCCACCCGCCGCAAAGGCGTTTCCGCCGATGAGGACAGTAACTTAAAATCCCTGCTTGCCGCAAACACGGAATACGTCGCCATTTTCGGAAAGAGCCACATCCGCCACGTGACGGACGTCATCAAGGCGACGGCGGAAGAAAACCTCGCCATGATCTCCGAAAGCGTGAAATATCTTTCCGACCACGGCAAAAAAGTCATTTTTGACGCCGAGCACTTCTTTGACGGCTACAAGACGGATGCCGCATACGCCCTTTCCGCGCTGAAAGCGGCGCGCGACGCAGGCGCGTACTGCCTGTGCCTGTGCGACACCAACGGCGGTATTTTCCCGGACGAAGCATACGAGATCACCAAAAAAGTGACGGACGCATTCCCCGAAACCGTCGTCGCCATCCACTGCCACAATGACGGCGGACTGGCCGTTGCCGATTCGATTGCGGCGGTGCAGGCGGGTGCAAGGCAGATCCAGGGCACCTTCTTAGGGTTCGGAGAACGTTGCGGCAACGCCAACCTTTCCACCATTATCTGCAACCTTCAGCTCAAACGCGGGTATGAATGTATCCCGCCCGAAAAGATGAAAGACATCTACGAGAGCGCGGCGGCGATCGCAGACACGGCAAACACGGCGATCCCCGCCAACCAACCGTATGTGGGGATGAACGCCTTTGCGCACAAAGCGGGAATGCACGCGGACGGAGTACTCAAATACTCCTCCTCTTTCGAGCACATCGATCCGGAATCCATTGGCAACAAGAGAAAATTCCTGCTTTCGGAGATCTCGGGAAAGAGCGCCATCTACGACAAACTGAAAAATTATTTCCCGCAGCTGGACAAAAACGGAAAGGAAATGGGCGAGATCGTGGCGGCGCTGAAAGAGCGCGCCCTCTCCGGCTACCAGTACGAAGCGGCGGAAGCGAGCTTTGTCCTGCTGGTGGAAAAGATTTTGGGCAAATACAAGACCTCTTTCGACCTGATCAATTATAAAATTATCAACGAACAGCCTGCCATCGAGGGTAAAGTTGCCTCCGCGATCATCAAGATCCGCGTGAACGGCGTTACGCGCATTGCCGCCTCCGACGGCGAAGGCCCCGTCCACGCTATGGACCTTGCCCTGCGCGCGGCTCTCTCCGAGTTCTACCCCGAGATAGCACAGGTATCGCTGACCGACTTTAAGGTGCGCGTACTCGATTCAGACAAGGCGACGGCCGCCAAGGTACGCGTGCTCATCACCTCCGCCAACAGCTGCGACAGCTGGACGACGGTGGGCGTTTCCGAGGACATCATCGAAGCGAGCTGGCTGGCTTTGACCGATTCCATTGATTATGCGCTTATGAAACGCGGAGAATGACCTCTCCGCTGAAAAAAACGGCCCCGCACAGCACGTGCGGGGCCGTTTTGTATTTTCGCGCGCCGTGCAAAACCCTTGCGTCGCGCGGCATTTCCTGTTATAATGTTAACATCACAACGACACAGGAGTCATTATGGAAAACGTAACGCTCTTCCGCCTGCAACTCAAAAGCAGGGTTGCGGGCGCACGGGAGTTGTTCTGGCGCGGAAACGCGCAGGAAAGAGAAAACGGGATCTTTCTCCAAGCAGGAGAAACGGTGCGTTTCGATACATTTTTCAACCTCTTTTCTCACGCAAAGTACGCACAATATTGCGACATACACAGCGTTGTCCTCTCCCTGCGCGGCGAGGGGAAATTTCTCGCCAGGCTGTACCACGCGCAGGCGGACGGCAAAGACCGCCTTCTGCGCGAACTGGAGTTTACGGATGAGGCGAGTCTCTTTGCCGACCTTTCCGCTCTGCCGCGGGAAGGATTTGTCTTTTTTTCGCTGACGGCCCTGACAGACGCCCTGTTCTGCGGCGGGGATTACGCCGCACAGGTGCAGGCGCAACCCGTAAAACTGGGTATCGTCATCTGCACGTATAAGCGCGAAAGCTACGTTGCGGACAACCTCCGCAGACTGGAAGAGGGCGCCGCAGACAGACTTTGGAAAGAACGGCTGCACGTGTTTGTCGTCGACAACGCCTCCACACTGTCTCTCCCGCAAAGCGAACTTTACAGCGTATTCCCCAACAAAAACACGGGAGGTTCGGGCGGATTTACGCGCGGGATTTTAGAAGTATGTTCCCGAAAAGACTACACGCACATCCTTCTGATGGACGACGACGTGTGTTTTTCCTTTGAAACGGTGGAAAAGACATATGCGCTGTTGCGCTGTCTGAACGAAAAGCACCGCTTCGCCGCGGTGGGCGGCGCCATGCTGATTTTAGACGAGCCGCAGACGCAATACGAGTTCGGTGCCCTTTTCAACGGCGCCTCACACATTGCAAACAACACGCTGCTGCCGCTTGCCGAGCGCGCGTCCCTTCTGAAAAACGAACAGCCGCCTAAAGCCAATTACAACGCCTGGTTTTACTGCTGCATTCCCGTACAATATCCGCAGGCGCACGGACTTCCCCTGCCGCTGTTCATTAAATACGATGACATCGAATACGGTCTGCGCTGTATCAAAGATCTGATCGTCATGAACGGCATAGCGCTCTGGCATGAGGATTTCCGAAAAAAATACAGTCTGATGCTGGAATACTACGACAAGCGCAATTACTTTGTCACAGCCGCCCTGCACAGCCGCCCCAAAAGATTCCGGAATGCTGCGCACCTGTTCTACTTTGTGCTGAAACAGCTTTCCCTCAAACGGTACGACGCGGCGGAACTCATCCTGCGCGCAGTGGAAGATTTTCTGCGCGGGCCGCAGTTTTTTGCCGAAACGGACTGCGAACAACTGAATAGGGAACTCCTTTCCCGTCGGCTCACTTTTCTGGACGCGGAGGAACTTTCCCGCATTGCGGGCAAAGATGTGCGCAGCGTGCAGGCGCACAAAAAGCCTTCCGCCCTCTCCCGCGCGATGGCAGTCCTGGAAAACTACCTGCCCGCCTTTCTCTTTTCTTCAGAAATTGCCGTCTGCGACGACGCTACTGCGCAGTCTACCCATACTTTCCGCCGCAAAAAATGCGTGTATTACAATCCTTCTTCCGGAATCGGCTACGTGTGCGAGCTTGACGCAAAGCGCCGCAACAAACTGCGCCGCCGCGCCTTCCGCCTGTTTTTCCGCTTTTTAAAAAATTACAAAAAAACGGCCACCCTCTACCGCAGATACGCCCCAGCATTGTGCACAACTGCGGCGTGGGAGGCACGTCTGGGACTTGTTCCTGCAAGCAAAAACTGAAAGTTTTTCCACAAAATCCACAAAAAACCGTCCCGAAACAGCATTTTCGGGACGGTTTTTTTGCAGAAAGAATATTTTATACAACTTTTATACAACTTTTTCCACAGGCTCGTGAAAAACTCCGCTCATTACAGTGTACTCAGAAATTGCTCGGCGAGGGCGTTTCCTCGGCGATACACGCAATAGCTGACGATTTCGGGAACGGTAAAGTCCAGAGGACGGATGATCTGCAATTTTCCCTCCTCTATCTCCTTTTCCACCATCTTATAAGGAAGAAAACTGTACCCCAGCCCGTCCAGAAGATAGCGCGCCACTTTGCCGCTGTTGTCTATTTCAAAGCGAAAGGCGTGCCTTGGCGGAAAGAGGGAGCGAACGAACTCGCCTGCTTCCCCGAACGCAAAGTTGCACATCAGATATTCACATCCGACCAGTTCGTCCTTACGGATGCCCTTGGGGAAAGCATTTATCTGTGGCGCCGCAAGCAAAACCAATTTGTCCGTGGAAAAGCGCCTGTTGCAAAAGCCCGTTTTCTTTAAGGGAAGATAGGAGAAGGCAACGTCGATGATACTGTCCTGCAAAGCCTGCAAAAGATCAATAGTATGATACAGAACGACGTTGACGGCAATGTCCTTATGTTCTTTAAAAAAACTGCTGACAATGGAATACAGTCCGCTTTCATACACGGCGTTGATGGCGCCCACGCGCAGCTGGCGCTCGTAGCGGGCGGCAGAATTGACCTCACGGATGAAGCTTTCTTCCAGTTCGTTGATGCGCAGGGCGTAGCTCAAAAACAGCTCGCCTTCCTGCGTGAGCTCCACCCCGCCCTGCTTGCGCGCAAACAGTTTCTGCCCCGTTTCGTTTTCCAGTTCGGCAATGCGGTTGGTCACCGTCGACTGCGCCACATACATCCTTTCCGCCGTGCGCGTAAAGTTTTTCAGCCTCGACAGCATGATAAAAGTTTTAATGGATTCGCTGTTCATTCCCCTCTCCCGCAATCGGCAAAGCCGATGATTGCAATTAAAATTATCTATTTTATAAATCGTTTACAAATTATATCATATGTGGTATAATGGTTGCAACAAAAATCGCAATACAAAATACATTTTTCAGGAAGGAGAACCAACTCTTATGGGAATGACAATGTCTCAAAAGATCCTCGCCTATCATGCGGGACTGGACAGCGTAAAGGCGGGACAGTTGATCAACGCCAAGCTGGACATGGTACTTGGCAACGACATCACCTCCCCCGTGGCGGTGAAAGAATTTGAAAAAGCGGGATTTTCCTGCATCCGCTGCCCCGAACGGGTGAGCATGGTCATGGACCACTTTACCCCCAACAAGGACATCAAGGCGGCGGAACAGGTAAAGACAGTGCGCAATTTTGCCAACAAATACGGCGTGGAAAACTTTTTTGACGTCGGGCGCATGGGCATCGAACACGCCCTCCTGCCCGAACAGGGTTTGGTCGGCGCGGGCGATCTCGTCATCGGCGCGGACAGCCACACCTGCACGTACGGCGCACTCGGCGCCTTTTCCACGGGCGTAGGTTCCACCGACATGGCGGCGGGCATGATGAGCGGGGAATGCTGGTTCAAAGTTCCCTCCGCCATCAAATTTGTGCTGAAAAACAAGCCCGCAAAATACATCTGCGGCAAGGACGTCATCCTGCACATCATCGGGCTGATCGGCGTGGACGGCGCTTTGTATAAATCCATGGAGTTTGTCGGCGACGGCATCAAGTATCTCTCCATCGACGACCGCTTCACCATCTGCAACATGGCGATCGAAGCGGGTGCAAAGAACGGCATTTTCCCCGTAGACGACGTCACTCTTGAATACCTGAACGGCAGGTTCAAGCGCGAAGTGCGCGTGTTCGAGGCGGACGCTGACGCCGAATACGAGCGCGTGATCGAAGTGGACATGAGCAAACTTAAACCCACCGTTTCCTTCCCTCACCTGCCCGAAAACACCCGCACCCCCGAAGAATGGGGCGATGTAAAGATCGACCAGGTGGTCATCGGCTCCTGCACAAACGGGCACATCTCCGACCTGCGCATCGCGGCGGACATCCTGCGCGGCAAAAAAGTGGCAAAAGGCGTGCGCTGCATCGTTATCCCCGCTACCAACACCATTTGGAAACAGGCAATGCACGAAGGACTGTTCGACGTATTCATTGATGCTGGCGCCGTGGTTTCCACCCCCACCTGCGGCCCCTGCCTGGGCGGACACATGGGCATTCTCGCAGCGGGTGAACGCGCCGTTGCCACCACCAACCGCAACTTTGTGGGACGCATGGGACACGTAGACAGCGAAGTATACCTCGCTTCCCCTTACGTAGCCGCGGCAAGCGCGATCGCAGGGAAGATCGCAACCCCCGACGAAGTATAAAAAATACGCACACGTTGCGCCAAAATCAATACAAAACAGGAGTAGATCATGACTGTAAAAGGCACTGTTTTCAAATACGGCAACGACGTCGATACGGACGTCATTATTCCCGCAAGGTATCTCAACACCACCTCCGAAACGGAACTCGCCTCCCACTGCATGGAAGACATCGACAAAGAATTTGTCAAGAAAGTCAAGAAGGGTGACATTATGGTCGCCGAGGACAATTTCGGATGCGGCTCCTCCCGCGAACACGCCCCCATCGCCATCAAGGCGAGCGGCATTTCGCTGGTCATTGCAAACTCGTTTGCGCGCATTTTCTACCGCAACTCCATCAACATCGGGCTTCCCATTCTCGAATGTTCCGAAGCGGTGAAAAACATTAAGGCCGGCGACGTGGTCTCCTGCGACCTTTCCAAGGGACTCATCGTCAACGAGACGACGGGCAAGACGTTCCAGGCAGAACCCTTCCCCGAATTTATTCAGAATATCATTGATAAGGGCGGCTTGATCGCCTCCATCAAGGCGAGAAAATAAGTCCATGAAGACTTTCGGACGCCGCCCGCACCAAAGGAGAGAGAGCAGGTGTATTGTCCAGCTCCTCCCCTTCTTTCTCATCTTCGCGCTGCTGCTTGTCCTGACGATCGTGCGATGGCCGGGATACAACACGGAAGGAAAGATCACAAGCGCCTGCATCACCGGCGTCTTCGGGCTGATCTTTGCCGCCGTGTGCCTTGTCCTTGTCAGGCGCACCCGCCGCTTTTATCGGCTGGGACGGGATGCGACTTTCCCCGTTGTCTGCCTGCAGACGGCGGTTTCCCGCTCCGGAAAGGACGTACAGCTCTGCTTTTTTGCGGCGGACGAAGAGGACGTGCGCGACTATGCGGTCAGCGAAGATTCTCACGACGTTTTTTCCGATTCGGCGGCGGAAACCCAGCAACAGCGCGATAAACTCATCGACGCATATTTCGCGCTGTGCGAAAAACTGGGCAAGCGGTATTCCTATCAGGAATTTGCGCTGTGCGACCTCAATTTCCTGCACGGCAAAAAGATTCTGTGCGAAAAGCAGCTTGCGCAGCAGCTGTTCGGGCTATCCCCCGTTCTGCCGAACGGAAATGCACTTATTCTGTACGATCAGCCGCAGGAATGGAACGCGCTCAAAGAAAAGTGGCTCAACGGCTGAGCCTTTTGCGCTGCGACAACGAAAAAAGCCCGTTTAAACAGATCACCAATCAAACTTGACAATCAAAAAGAGGTAACATCCATGAAAAAACATATTGCAGTTCTCGCGGGCGACGGGATCGGCCCCGAGATCACAGACGCCGCCATTGCGGTGATGAACAAGATCGGCGAAAAGTACGGTCACGAATTTGAATTTGAACACCTTCTGATGGGCGTATGCGCCATCGAAAAGACGGGCGAACCCCTGCCCCAATACACCATCGACCGCTGCCTGGCTTCGGACAGCGTACTGCTCGGCGCAGTGGGCGGCGCGGTGGGCGACAAGCGCATCGAGAGTCTGCCCGGACACCTTCGCCCCGAAGCAGGACTTTTGAAGATCCGTTCGGCATTGGGACTGTATTCCAACCTGCGCCCCGCAAAACTTTTCCCCGCCCTGGCGGGCGCCTGCCCCTTGAGAAAAGACATCGCCGAGAAAGGCATTGACCTCGTGGTCGTGCGCGAACTGATCGGCGGCATCTATTTCGGCGAGCGCGGCAGAGGCGTGGGCGAAGGCGGCGAATTTGCTTACGATACCGAAAAATACAGCGTGGAAGAAGTGACGCGCATCGCAAAGATCGCTTTCGAGCTTGCCCGCAAGCGCAGACACCACGTCACCTCCATCGACAAGGCAAATGTGCTCGAATCCTCCCGTCTGTGGAGAGAGGTCGTGCATAACGTCGCCAAGGATTATCCCGACGTGGAACTGACCGATATGCTGGTAGACAACACCGCCATGCAGTTGGTGAAAAACCCCGCGCAGTTCGACGTTGTGCTCACCTCCAACATTTTCGGCGACATCCTCTCAGACGAGGCGGCGATGATCACGGGATCCATCGGAATGCTCGCCTCCTCCTCTCTGGGCGCGACAAAGCGCGGCCTGTACGAACCCATCCACGGCAGCGCCCCCGACATTGCCGGCAAAGACCTTGCCAACCCCATCGCGACCATCCTGTCTGCGGCGATGATGCTGCGCGATTCCTTTGACATGATCAAAGAGGCGGAGGACGTGGAAAATGCCGTCAATGAGGTACTGAACGCAGGTTACCGCACTGCCGACATCATGAGCGAAGGCAAGACGCAGGTAAAAGGAAGCGAGATGACAAAACTCATTCTCGAAAGAATTTAAAAAAATCCGGAGCGCGTAACAACGCGCTCCTTTTTTTCGGCGCCCGTGCCGAAACATTGACAAACGCCGCAAACTGACTTATAATAATAAATATCATCGGGAGGAAGTGACATGATCGCGGAAAACGTACACAACGTACTTAAAG
>CASFBD010000046.1 GCA_949292885.1 uncultured Bacillota bacterium | reverse complement strand
ATTATCCGATTCCTTGTAAGTATCTACTCCCCAATACTTTCGGACTACTTCTCCATACCCAAGTCCATGTTCACGCATATCTAGTATAACAGATAATTTAAATTCGGGTGAGTACTTTGTGTTAAATTTCTTTCTTCTTGCCATAAAAAATATGCACCCCAAAAGTTAGACACTTTTGGAGGTGCATATCAATTTGCACGGCTTTTTTATAATAGAAGTTATAATAGAAGTGCGGGCGGCAAAGAGCGTCTCTTATGGAAATCAATTGCTCGACTTTTTCGGAAAGTTGCTATATCCGTACGCATACGAGTGCGGTCAGTAGCTTATCCTGAGATCGTGCTCGACGACGTTGCGCGCCATCGCGTCGAACATTGCCTGTACGGTCGCCTCCGCTTTTTTTTGCATATCCAGAATAAAAAAGGGCGGAACGGGTAATTTATAGTTTGTGGAAGAGGGGACGGGCAGGATCTTGTCTTGGTCCGCCAAAGTCATTGTGCAGAGTGTCAGATGATCCCCTAAAGTTACGTAAGGGGCGGGCGCAGAGGAGACGGCACTTTGTACGGACGCATAATCCGCGCAAAAACGCAGATTTCCTCCGAAAACCTCACTGAGAAAATTTTTCAGCTTCTCGTTGTTGGGGGGATTGCAAAGAACGGTGTATTGTCCGTAGTCTTTCAGTTTTTTGCGAAGCTCCGCATAATCATTGTAAATTTGAAAAAACAAATAATGATCGACGATCATATCCGCGCACACGATGGGGATGAGATAACTGTCGCTCAGCTGCAAAAACTGCTCCTGCGTCAGGTCGATGCAGATGATACCGTCAATATTTGGCTGTTGTTCTGTCTCGTTTTCGGAAAAAGAGGGCAGGATCATGGCGCGGTATCCCTTTGCCGACAGTGCGCGGATCAGACAATTTATAAAATCGATGTGCAGAAAATCCAGGTCGGAAGATGCGCCCGGCAAGATCCCGATAATGTTGCTTTTGCCCGTCGTCAGGATCTTTGCTGCATAGGAGGGAGTAAACTGAAGAAGGTTTGCGATCTGCAGGACCTTCTTTTTTGTTTCCGCCGAAATCTTCTGATCGGCGCGGTTGTTAAGAACATACGAAACCGTTGCAACGGACACTCCCGCTTCGCGCGCAACGTCCCGTATGGTCACCTTCTTTTCCATACGTTTACCTCCTTTTTATAATACCAAGAATCGCGGAAAATGTCAAACAAAAATTTTTTTAAAAATTTTCAAAAAATGTATTGACAAAACATTTTTCTGTGATATAATTTACTTAACAGTTTAAGTTAAACAGTTAAGCTCGGTTGAAAAGAAACGGTCATGACCGTTTCTGCCGTATATCACGGCAGAAACCCGTTTACGAGGGAAAGACAATGAATCGACAAGCCGTATATCATTCCATCAAGTCCAATTACAGTTTTCCGGTTTCCGACAACGAACTGGTGATCCGTCTCCGCGTGGCGAAAGGGGACGCGCAGAAGGTCGAGCTCATCCACTCGATGAAGTATGACTGGACCATCCGCAGGGAGTGCTGTGCCATGTGCAAGGAATATTCGGACGGGTTGTTCGACTATTTTATCGTGAAGATGTGCCTGCAGGATACCCGTTTCGCCTATATTTTTTGCATTAAGTCTGAGGGGCGCACTTATTATTTTTCGGAAAACGGCGTGACGGAGGAATACGATTTCAGCCTCGGTTATTTCAATTTCTTTCAGTGTCCGTACATCAACCCGGGAGATGTGCACAGAGAAGTGTCGTGGGTACGGGATGCGATCGTATACCAGATCTTTGTGGAGCGTTTTTTTATCGGGGAAGGGGGAGACAAAAAGGAATATGTCAATCTGAAATGGGGGGACATTCCGAATCCGAAGAGTTTTGCGGGCGGCGACCTGGAAGGTATTCGGCAGAAGCTCGACTATTTGCAGGATCTGGGCGTGAACACTCTGTATCTGACGCCTATTTTTGAATCCTGTTCCAATCATAAATACGATATCCGCGATTATTTCCGCGTGGACGGGATGTTCGGCGGGGACAAGGCGTTTGCCCGCCTGGCAAACGAGGCGCACGCGCGCGGGATGCGCATTATTCTCGACGCGGTGTTCAACCATTGCAGCGCGCAGAACAAGATCTTTGCGGACGTGGAAAAGAAGGGGAGAAGTTCCCGTTATTACGACTGGTTTTTCATCGACGGCGACAAACCCGATCAAAAGATCGGCAATTACGAACATTTTGCGGGCTGCAAATATATGCCGAAGCTCAACACCAACACGCCTGCCGTGCAGGATTACCTTATTTCCGTGGGCAGATACTGGGTGGAAAAGTACGGCATTGACGGCTGGCGGCTGGACGTTGCGGACGAGGTTTCCGACGTGTTTTGGCGCAGGTTCCGCATCGAACTCAAGCGCGACTACCCCGATCTGCTGCTGATCGCAGAAAATTGGCATGACGCCTATCCCTGGCTGCGCGGGGACGAATACGACGGCGTGATGAACTATTCTCTCACCAAGGCGTGCCTGGATTATCTCGTGTACGGAGTGTTCGACGCGCAGGCGATGGCGGACAGACTGTCCCATATTCTCATGCGCAATACAGATCAGGTCAACAACATGATGCTCGACCTGTTGGACAGCCACGACACGGAGCGGTTTCTGACGCTGGCAAAAAAGAGCGGAAAAGACGAGCGCAGCCTTCTCTGTGCGCTTGCCATCCTCTTTTTCTCGCCGGGGATGCCCTGTATCTATTACGGTACGGAGATCGGCA
This sequence comes from uncultured Bacillota bacterium, assembly GCA_949292885.1. Taxonomy (GTDB): domain Bacteria; phylum Bacillota; class Clostridia; order Christensenellales; family Borkfalkiaceae; genus Borkfalkia. The sequence continues at coordinate 10,352 of CASFBD010000046.1, read as the reverse complement.
TGGAAGGGGGGTACGACCCCGATTGCCGCCGCACCTTCGACTGGAACAGGCAAAACTGGAATATGCGCGTTTACGATACGGTGAAAAAGCTGATCCGCCTGCGCAAAAGGATCGCGGGCGAGGTAAAATATTCTGCGCAGGACGGCGTTCTTCTGATAGAGCGCAAAGATCTGCTCCTTGCGGTCAACAACGGAACGGAAAAGAGAGCGACGGAGATCGCAGGCAGAAAATACGAGATCGATCCTTTCGGATTCAAAATCATTAATATAAAAGATGGAGGGGTTTTATGAAAAGACTTATTGCAGTGATCCTTGCAACAGTGATGTCGGCAACGCTTTTCGTCGCTTGCGGCGAAACGCAGAGCGGCGGTTCGTATTCGTACGAACAGATCATGGCAAAGTTTGAAGGTGAGCCTGAACGGAACGTGACCATCAAAGTACTGGAAAACGATATTGCCGTGGATGAAGGGTATTTTGACGATCTGATCGCGGCATTCAACGCGGAGTATGCCGAATACGGCATCAAGGCAGAGGATGCGAACATGAGCCAGTATACGGATCTGGAAAAGAACGGCCCGCTCGGCTATGGCCCGGACGTTCTCTACGATGCAAACGATAAGATCATGCGCTACGCGGAGAACGGGCACGTTCTTCCTCTTCCCACCGAAAAGCTGGATATTTATAAGGGAGGCAATCTTGAAGAGTCGGTTTCGGACACGTACAAGATGAACAAATACAATATGGACCTGCAGTTCGGCGTGCCCGTCAACGTGCAGACGCTGGTGATGTACTACCTTGCAGATACCTTTGCGGGAGAGGCGGATGCGAACGGCAACGGCACACCCGATGTACTGGAAACATACAACGCACTGTATGCCTACAGCAAGGAAGTGCGCAAGGCAAGCACAAACGACAATCCGGTGTTCGGGTATGTCCAGTCTCTCAACAATGAATATTTCAACTTCGGCTATCTGCTCTCCTACGGTGCCTATATCTTCGGCGACACGACGAGCGACATCGGGCTGGCGGCCGGAGAATCTTACAAAGGCTTGCAGGTGATGCAGGACCTTGCAAGCGTTATGGACAGCGACGCTTCGGATGATTCCTATACCGTGCAGGCGTACAACGGTCTGGCGAGCGGCAAATACCGCGCGACGATCACGACGCCCGACGTCTATGTCAAATTCTACAATTCTCTTGTTACCAAATATGTAAAGACGGACAAGATGACGCAGGCGGACGCGGAAAAGAAGGCGTCTGAAAACTTGAAAGTTTCCGACGTGCCCCGTCTTCCCAAATCGGGCGACCTTACCGAGACGATCACGGACGTTGACACGCAGACATTTGCCACGACGATGATGGGCGGCATCAACGGCTATGCCATCAGTTCTTATACAAAGAGCCCCAAGGCCTGCCTGCTTTTTGTGGATTTTGCGTCCAAGTACGACCAGGTGGTTGCGCGCGCGTCCAAACTCGGCGTCGTTCCCGCCCGCAAGGACGCGGCGGAAGCGGACGGCACGAACGCGTACAGCGAAATGGTGTATAAGCGCGTGGAGGAAGGTCGCGTCGTGATGATGCCTTCCGTGCGCGATCTCAGTTATGTCTGGTCCAGCGTCGGTTCGATGTTTGCCCTCGTGGCGGACGACGTCACCGTCAAGGGCAACGGCAGCCCCAAAGAATACGCTACCGTGGATTCCCTGAAAGCGCTGCTTACCAAAGCGGTGGAAGACATCAAGAAAGTCATGCAGATCTCTTGATAAAAAGGGGGAGAAAATATGAGCGAGAAAAAACTTTCGCATAGTGCGGCGGAGCCTTTTCGCAAACTGAATCTTTTTCTCAGAACCTGTACGCCGTCCGCAAAATGTTCCATGCTTCTCATGGGGCTGGGGCAGATCCGCAACAAGCAAGTGGGGAAGGGGATCCTTCTGATCCTGGCGGAACTTGCCTTTATCGTCTACTATGTGCTGATCGGCGTGACCGATTTCATCGGGCTGTTCACGCTGGGTACAAGGGCGGGGGATCCCATCCTCGGCATCGCAGGGGACAATTCCATCACAATGCTCATCCGCGGCGTCATTGCCGTCGTCGTCACGATGTTTCTCGTCTTTGTGTATTACGAGAACGTGCGCGATGCCAACAACGTGGCGCTGCGCCGCAGTGAGGGCAAACCCGTCAACGCGTTCAGGCAGTCGCTCGGCACACTGCTGGACGAAAAATTCTACATTGTCACGCTCGCGCTTCCCGTCGCCGGGGTGATCATGTTCAACGTCCTGCCCATCGTGTTTACCATTCTCACGGCGTTTACCAACTACAGCAGCGAGATCGCGCCGCCCAAGCTGGTGGACTGGATCGGGTTCGGCAACTTTGTCACTCTGTTCACCGTCACGTCCTACATCAGCACCATCGGCAAGATCTTTTACTGGAACATCATCTGGGCGGTGCTTGCCACTTTTCTGAGCTATTTCGGCGGGCTGTGCCTGGCGCTGCTCATCAACAAAAACTGTGTAAAAGGCAGAGCGTTCTGGCGCGCGTTCCCCATTCTTGCGTATGCCGTTCCCGGATTTATTACGATGATCGGGTTCCGCTATATGTTCAGCGGCATGGGGCCTATCAACTGGCTGATCGTCAAGATCTGGGGCGAAGCGGCGCGCGTGGACTTCCTCGGCATCAACTCCGTCTGGGCGGCGCGCATCGTCTGCTTGTTGGTCAATACGTGGGTCACTATCCCCGCGTCCATGCTCCTTTCCACCAGCGTTCTCTCCAACATGAACAAGGATATGTACGAGGCGGCCGACCTGGACGGCGCAAGCGCCATGCAACAGTTTATCTACTTAACGCTGCCGTTCGTGTTCTTTGCCACAATGCCCATTCTTATCACGCAGTTCATCGGGAATTTCAACAACTTCGGTATTTCCTTCTTCCTGCGCGGCGGGCTGATGAACATGAGCGAATATTTCAACGCGAACAGCACAGACCTGCTCATCAACTGGCTGTACAACCTGGCTTTGGGAGGCAGCAACAACTACTACGGACTGGCGTCCGCCGTCAGCATCCTTATCTTTATCCTTACGGGCACTTTCTCTCTGCTGGCGTATGTCACGTCGCCTTCGTATAAAAAGGAGGACACGTATAAATGAGAAAATTAGACAGCAGCATCCGTGCAAAGCGCTTTCTCGATTCCGTCTGGTCTTATCTGTTGCTTTCGATCATCGCCTTTATCTTTCTCTTTCCGTGCGTGTGGCTGATCACTTCTTCTTTCAGCTCCACGGGCTCCATTTACGACTATGTCGGATTCTTTCCCAAGACGTTCAGCTTCTCTACGTGGATCGACCTCTTTACCAAAAAGACGCCTTCCTGCAACTATCCCGTATGGCTGGGCAATACCTTTTACGTATCCATCCTCAGCTGCATCTTTTCCACCATCCTCGTCATTCTTACGGCGTACACCATGTCCCGTTTCCGCTTTAAAAGCCGCAAGATGATGATGAAGATGACGCTGCTCTTCGGCATTTTCCCCACATTCATGAACATGACGGCACTGTTCGTCATCATGACGCAGCTGCACCTGTTCAACAACCTCAACGGGCTGATCATTCTGTATTCGTGCAGCGCGCCCATCGGGTATCTGACGCAGAAGGGCTTTTTCGACACCATCCCCAACAGCATTTACGACGCGGCGCGCATCGACGGAGCCAACAACTTCCAGGTATTCGTCAAAATGACGCTCCCGCTTTCCAAAGCAATGATCGTCTATACGGCGCTCACTTCCTTCACCTTCCCGTGGAGCGATTTTATCCTCCCGCAGATGCTCCTCGGCGGCAACAAGGACAACTACACCGTCGCCATCGGGCTCAATGAGATGACGGACGATATGTTCTCGCTCTTTGCGGCAGGTTCGGTGTTCATTGCGGTACCTATCGTCATACTTTATTTCAGCCTCGCAAAATTCCTCGTCAACGGCGTTGCGGCAGGGGCTGTCAAAGAATAAGGAGTTTTTTATCGTGAAAGAACAGATCCTGAAAAACATTGAAGCTATACAGACGGACGGCAAGAGCACGGTTCAGCTTTACAACGAGATCTCTTCCGCAATCATGCGGGAGATCTCCTTCACCGCCCCCGCGCCCGATCAAAAGTCGGCGTATTACCTTTCGATAGAGTTTCTGATCGGCAGAATGTTTTACAACAATCTGCTGGAACTGGGCATATTGAACGAAGTCAGGGACATACTGAAAGAAAAGGGCGTGGACGCGGTCGTGTTCGAGGAGATCGAGGACGCCGCTCTCGGCAACGGCGGTCTGGGCAGGCTGGCGGCTTGTTTTATCGATTCGGCGGCGGGGCTGGACCTGCCCGTTTACGGCAGGGGCATCCGTTACAGATACGGTTTGTTCAAGCAGAAATTTGAAAACGGATTTCAGGAAGAGTTGCCCGACGACTGGCAGTCTTTCGGCGATCCGTGGGGCATTCGCCGCGAAAACGAAGCACGTGTCATTAAATTTGCGGACGGAGAAGTGCGCGCGGTGCCTTACGACATGCCGATCATCGGGAAAAATCGCGTCAACGCCCTGCGCCTGTACCAGGCGGAAGGCGGCGCGGCGGCGGAAAAGATCAGCGAATATCTCTATCCCGCCGATGACACAGAAGAGGGCAAACTTCTCCGCCTGCGGCAGGAATATTTCCTGTCTGCGGCGGCCGTGGGCGAACTGATCGACGCATACGTTGCCCGGCACGGCACGGACTTTTCGGCTTTCCCCGCATACAACGCTGTCCAGCTCAACGACACGCACCCCGTCCTTGCCATTGCGGAGTTTATCCGCATTCTGACGGGCACGTATTCCGTTTCCTTTGCAAAGGCTGTGCGCCTTGCGGGCAAGACGTTCGGCTACACAAACCACACAATCCTCCCCGAGGCGCTGGAATGCTGGCCGCAGGAATATATTCGCAGGCTCCTTCCCGAGATCTTTACCGTCCTCAAAAAACTGGACGCGAAAGAGCACCGCGAATTCCGCCGCAAGGGCATTGGGGAAGCGGAAGAAGCGGATATGCGCATCGTGAAAAACGGCGCCTTTTCCATGGCGAATACCGCTGTATACGTCGCGCACCGCGTCAACGGTGTGGCAAGGATCCATTCGGAAATTTTAAAGGATTCGCTGTTCCGTTCGGCGTACGCCTATACGCCGGAAAAGTTCGTCAACGTGACGAACGGCATCACCCAGCGCCGCTGGCTGATGCTCTGTAACGAGGAGCTTTCCGCCTTGATCGACCGCAAGATCGGCACGGACTGGCGCGCGGACATCGGACGGCTGTCTGACATGAAAAAGTTCGCAAAAGACGATAACGTCCTCGCGGAATTTGCACAGATCAAGGCAAAAAAGAAGGAGCAGCTCGCAGAATACGTTTACCGCAAAGAGGGGATTCGCCTTCTGCCCGATGCCATTGTTTATGCACAGGTCAAGCGCCTGCACGAGTACAAGCGGCAGCTGATGACGGCGTTTGCGATCCTGGAAATTTATGAAAAACTCAGAAACGGGGAACTTGCGGAATTCAAACCTACGGTGTTTTTGTTCGGCGCAAAGAGCGCGCCCGCCTATTTCCGTGCAAAGGGGATCATCAAGTTTATCAACGAGATCGCAAAAAAGATCGCCGCGGACGAGCTTGTCAGCAAAAAATTGCAGGTCGTGTTTGTCACCGATTATAACGTGTCGTATGCGGAAAAGATCGTGGCGGGTGCGGATGTGTCCTTGCAGGTCTCCACGGCGGGGCTGGAAGCGAGCGGCACGGGAAACATGAAGTTCATGATGAACGGCGCCGTTACCTGCGGCACCATGGACGGGGCAAATATCGAGATCGTGGAGCAGGCGGGGCGCGAAAACAACTATATTTTCGGCGCGGAAGTGGAGGAGATCGACGCTCTCCGCCGCGGCGGATACGATCCCAACGCCATTCTCGCGCAGGACGGGGCAGCCCGCCGCGCGGTAGGCACTCTCGTCGACGGTACGTTCGACGACGGGGGCAGGGGATATTTCAAAGAATTATACGATTCTCTCACCGTCGGCGCAAGCTGGCATAAGCCCGATCATTACTTTATCCTGCGCGATCTGCCCGAATACGTGGAACAGCTCCTGCGCATCAATGCGGAAGCGGGTTCGCATGAATTTACGCAAAAGCAGTTTGCAAACGCGGTTTCGTCGGCGTATTTTTCGTCCGACCGTTCTATCCGCGAATACGCGGAAAAAATCTGGGAACTTTAATTGAAATCATCCGGCGCGGCCGGTAAAAAATTATTTCCTGTAAGGAGGAAGATTATGAAAAAAAGAACTCTGTTGCTGATCGTTCTTGCAGCGATCCTGTCGCTTTCCTGTATCGGGTTTGCGGCTTGCACCCAAAAGACGACCCATACCGTTACCTACTACGATATGGACCAGAAAACGGTTCTCAAGACCGAAAAAGTTGCCGAAGGCGAAAAAGCTCAGGAATGGACGCCTGCCGACAAGGAAGAACTGGAATTCCTCGGCTGGTACGCTACTCCCGATCTGATGTTTGAATTTGATTTTGATACCGCGGTGACAAAGGATACGCCCGTATACTCGTCCTGGGGCTCTTCCGCCGAAGATACCCGTACCTGGATCATTGCGGGCCAGTTCAGCAGCCCCGATCTGAAAGACAACAACTGGGGCGGCGACGGCAGACTGAATGCCGACAAGTACGATTTCGAGCCCGTCGAAGGGAAGAAGAACACTTTCGTGCTCACCGTTCCGCTGTACGCGGGCGATCTGTTCCAGTTCGGCGTGTTTGAATATACGGAAAACGGCGGGGTTTATGAGAGTGAATGGGTCTCCCAGAGGGGCTACGGTTATATCACCAACGAGGATACGGAGTACCTGGAGGATAAAGGAAATTACCTTGCTTCCAGCATCTATAAACATGACATCGGCGTCGTGCAGAGCGGAATGTATGAATTCACCCTGACGACGGATGCTCTCAACGATTCCCTCGGCGGCATCACATGGAAGAGGGTGGGCGATGCACCCGACCTCACGGTCACGTTTACGCCCACCATCATGGGTACGCTCAACGGATACCAGAACGGCAAGAACGCGGCGCCGGAAATGTTCTTTGAAGAAACGGATAATCCTCTGGTCTGGACGTTGGAAATCTCTCTCAACCGCGGAGAACTCTTCTATGTGCTTCCTTTTAATAACTATAACGTGCAGGTGAACAAAGACTGTGTCGATCTGCAAAACAGCAACGGCCTGAAAGAGGATGCTGCCAACGAGATCGAAACGGTAGTGTCGGGTAAGTTCCGTATTACGCTGACCATTCGCGAATCCGCCACAAACGATCCTTCTGTAGCCAATGACAAGAAGTCTTATACGGTCAAGGCCGAAAAGATCGGGGAATACGTCAAGGGCACGGGCGAAAACGAATATACGGTGACCTATCGCAGTGCGGAAGAGGGTACGGATTACAAAGTATATCTCAAAGACGGAGCTCGTTTCCCCAACTTCATGGCGCCTGAACTTGCGGAGGGCGAGGTGCTGATGGGCTGGCATTTTGTGGGCGCAGGTGAAAAGGGCGAAAACGTCGGTATTGCAAACGAAAGTGCGTATAAGGCGGACGGTTCGACCGGTACCATCAGCTACGGCGTGACCAAAGAGGGCGAGCGCGACACGCGCGCTTACTGGTTCAAAGGCCAGGGCGGTACGGTAAACGGCGAGGACCTCGGTTCCTGGAATAAACAGGTCTATCTCAAACAGACGGGAGATCATGAATATTCCGCTACGCTGGTGCTGACGGGCGAGATCCGCACCATGCAGATCTGTGAGGACTATCTGGGCGTCAAGACGGGTACATACTACCGCGGCGCACACATCGAAGGGTTTGGCACACTGGATTTCATCGATTCCACCAATATGGCAAACATTGCATTCAGTAAGACGGGAGTCTATGAACTTAAACTGAATACCCTTACGGGTCGCATCACGGTCACCCGTACGGGGGATGTTCCCGCCACAGAGGCATAAAGGCAAGTTCCTGAACAAGGCGGGCGGATCGCCCGGCTGTTTCGGACGGCGACAAAATAAACGGGCGGCGCAGTTTCTGCGCCGCCGTATTTTTTAAGGGAAGAAACATGGAAAAACATATTTTTGGGGAACGCGCCGCGGGTGTGTTGCTGCATATATCCTCGCTCCCCGGCGCGTACGGCATCGGATCCCTGGGCAAGGAGGCATATCGGTTTGCGGACAGCCTTGCCCGCTGCGGCGTGCGCTTCTGGCAGGTTTTGCCGCTCGTGCAGACGGGGTATGGTGATTCTCCGTATCAGTCCGTATACAGCGGATCGGGCAATCCGTATCTGATCGATCTGGAACAACTGGTGCAGGAAAAATTATTGAGGAAATCGGAACTCACCTTTTGCAGGCACGGGGGAGGCTGTGTCGATTATGCCTGGCTGTTTGAAACGCGTTACAGAGTTTTGCGGCTCGCCTTTTCCCGCTTTGATACGCGGCAGGAGGAGTTCGTTTCCTTCATCCGCGAGGGGCGGTTTGATGGTTACGCCCTCTTTCAGACGCTCAAAGGAAGGTTCGGGGGTGTTTCTTTCGATCGCTGGCCCCGTGAATATAAATTTGCACAAGAGCGCGCTTTGCAGATCTTTCGGAAGGAAAACGAACGGGAATTGCTCTTTTGGCAGTTTGTCCAGTTCGAGTTTTTCCGTCAATGGAAAAAACTAAAAGCATATGCGAACGAACGCGGAGTGTACATCATAGGGGATATTCCGCTCTATGTTGCTTATGACAGCGTGGATGTGTGGCTGAACCCGCGGCTATTCAAACTCAATTCTGATCTCAGCATGAAAAAAGTTGCAGGGGTGCCTCCCGATTATTTTTCGGAAACGGGACAGCTGTGGGGGAATCCTGTTTATCGCTGGAGTATTCACAAAAAAGAAAATTACGCATGGTGGACGGAAAGGTTCCGTCAGGCGTTCGAGCTGTACGACGTTGTACGCGCCGATCATTTCCGCGGTTTCGACCGATATTACGAGATCGATGCAGGGGAAAAGACGGCCGTTCACGGAGTATGGAAAACGGGACCCAAAAAAGAACTGTTCGAGGCGGCAGAGAAAAAACTGGGCAGACTCAACATCATCGCCGAAGATCTCGGCACTTTGGACAGGGGCGTATACCGGCTGATGGCGGAAACAGGGTATCCGGGTATGAAGGTGCTGGAATTTGCTTTCGACGGAAACCGCCGCAACCCGCATCTTCCCAAAAACATTTCCGAAAATTGCGTCTGTTATACGGGCACGCACGACAACGATACGCTGTACGGATTCATTAAAGGATTGCAAGGCAAGGAGCTGCGTACGTTCAGGGAATGTCTGAACCGCACCCTCAAAGAGGAAGGGGAGCCGCCCGCCTCGGGGCGGAAAGATATGGCGGACGCTGTCATTCGCCTTGCGCTGAAAAGCAGGGCGCGTCTTGCAATCGTTCCCGTGCAGGATCTTCTTCAACTGGACAGCCGTTCGCGGATGAACGTGCCGTCAACAAGCGGAGAAAACTGGCGGTTTCGTCTGAAAAGCACAGTTTCGGATACGGTTTTATCTATTTTGAAACGGTAGCCGACGGTGTGCTTTCAGAAAAAAAACAAAGGGACTGCGGATTTAATCGTATTGTTTTTAATATCCTTCTATTTGGTTTCTGAATCAAACAAAATACTCAATTAACCGCACTTTGTTCGTTTTTAAATTCTGCCGATTTGCGGACACGTTCTCTACCTGTCGTTATAGTATCATCTTTTAAAAAAAATCAACGCAAGAATAATTTTCTGTTAACAGAAAATTATTCTTGCGTTTTTATTTAAAAACGGATATTTTTATTCAAATACGAAAAACTTAAAAACTTATAATTTATCGTTGGAATTTTCTGACGCGGCTAATTTTGGTTTATTCTTTTTTTCAGGTTTAGGAAAATAATCCCAGAAAAACTGCGTGCTTTTATAAAAGCGCTGATCTTTTTTATAGGCAAACATTTCATAAATTACGGTAAATATAAAAATCAGTAAAATCATAAGTCCCGCAATCGACCAGCAAGAGAGCATAGGCGCTTCTGCAGGGGGATATTGCAGATACATCGCGTTTCTTTCTCCAAGTCCCGCCCATAAAAATATAGAGTTTACAATAATGTCGGCGGCGTAGGCGGCAGAATAGATGTCTACTACATGCTCCAGATTCTCGCTTACACGCCCATTGCAAGTTCAGGTGCGGAAAATAACGTGCAGAACGTTACGGTCAACGGCGTAACGACGGACAAAATTATTGCCGATGCAATCTCTGCAATTCCCGGTTGCTGGTATGTTGCC
>CASFBD010000045.1 GCA_949292885.1 uncultured Bacillota bacterium | reverse complement strand
ATATCTTGAACTCCGCGCTATACTTTTTGTTGATTCTTTTCTTCCTTGCCATAAAAAATATGCACCTCCAAAAGTGTCCAACTTTTGGGGTGCATATCAAACGTGCGGCGTTATTTTTGTAAGGCAATAAACGTGTCCGGAAAACAGCGCAGTTTTTTCGCATACACGAACCTTTTTTAAGGAAAAACAAAGTTACAGGATACTTTTCAGCCGCCCGCGCCGATAAGGCGCGGGCGGCATTGTATTGCCGCGGAACAAAGAAAAGTCCTGAAAAAAATTTTTTAAAAATTTGGAAACTGTGGTTAACTTTTACTTGACAACGGCATAAAATGGTGATAAAGTAATATTCGTTAACAATGGTTAATTTTTGGAGGAAAGAACAATGCCCTTGCCGCTTGCTCCCCGCGGGGAGCCGCTCACAGTCAAAAAAGTGCTTGCCGCGGAGGCGGAAAAGCGTCATCTGGAAAATCTGGGCATCGCCGCAGGGGCGGTGCTGAAAGTTTTGTCCGGGGCAGGGGGGAGCGTCATTGTGCAAGTGCGCGGGGCGCGCCTGGCGCTGGACAGGGGAATGGCGATGAAGATCGTCGTATGAAAAGATGCAAAGACCCGACTGAAAGCTCGGTTTTTGAATACAATAAAAAAGAGGACGTTATGGAAAAGAAACTCAGCGAGTTTACTCCCGGCGAGCGCGGCGTGGTTCGGCGCATTGAGGGAGAAGGCAGGGTTCGCCGCCGCATCTTTGACATGGGCGTGACGGCGGGTGCGCAGATCGTGTTGCGCAAGGCGGCGCCTTTGGGCGATCCGCTGGAGATCACCGTGCGCGGCTACGAACTCACACTTCGCAAAAGCGAAGCGGCTTGCGTTACCATGGAGGTGGCGAAAGATGCTTAGAATCGCATTGGCGGGCAATCCCAACAGCGGCAAGACAACGCTGTTCAACGCGCTTACGGGCAGTACGGCGCACGTGGGCAACTGGCCGGGCGTCACCGTCGACAAGAGGGAGGGCGTCTGCAAAAAGGGGAGCGTTCCCATGGCGGTGGTCGATCTGCCGGGCATTTACTCGCTGTCCCCGTACACGCCCGAGGAGATGATCGCGCGCAATTTTCTTTTGGAGGAAAAGCCGGACTGCGTCATCAATATTGCGGACGCCACCAATTTAGAGCGGAACCTGTACCTCACCACCCAGCTTCTGGAGATGGACGTGCCCGTGGTGGTGGCGCTGAATATGACAGACGTCCTGCAAAAACGCGGCGACAAAGCGGACGCGGAAAAACTTTCCGCCGCGCTTGGCGTGCCCGTGGTCTGCATTTCCGCCTTAAAGGAAGAGGGGATCCGCGACCTCGTACAGGCCGCCTATAAAGCGGCGCAGACAAAGAGAGCGGGGACGAGCGTGCTGGCGCAGTCGCCGCTGGCTCATCTCATCGACGATATTACCATCGCCCTGCGCGGGAAAGGGGTGGCGCATCCGCTCTTTCACGCGGTCAAGCTGGCGGAAGGGGATGAACCCGAAGTCAAGGCGCATCCGCAGGAAATGCAGACGGTAGAAGCGTTCAAAAAGAAGTGCGCCGACGGGTTTGAGGGCGACTACGAGGCACTCATTGCCGATGCGCGTTACGGCTACATCACACAGCATTTTTCGGCGGCGGTCAGCCGTTCGGAGAGGTCGGAAAAATTATCCGCGTCCGATAAGGCAGACCGCATCCTCACCCATCGCGTCTGGGGTATCCCTATTTTTCTCGTCATTTTGTTTGCGCTCTTTCACTTGACGTTTGCGGAAGATCTGTTTTATCTCAATGCAATTTTTAAGATCGGCTTTGACGTGGAAACGGGAAACAGTGTGCTTGATTCATTTGTTGCCGTCTTTTTCTCCTCGGCGGGCGTCGCCGCGCCGGGCGTTATCCTGTTCAATCTGATGGGATTTGTCTGCACATTGGCAGGAAACGGCATTGCAAGCGGAGTTTCCGCGGCGGGCGCCGCAGACTGGGCGCAGGGACTCGTCAACGACGGCATCTGGGCGGGCGTTTCGGGTGTTCTGTCCTTTATCCCGCAGATCCTGTTCCTGTTCCTGCTCCTCTCCATACTGGAAGATTCGGGGTACATGGCGCGCGTGGCGTTCATTCTCGACCGCGCGTTCCGCAAATTCGGGCTTTCGGGCAGGGCATTCATTCCCATGATCATGGGTTTCGGCTGTTCCGTCCCCGCCGCCATCAACACGCGCACCCTCGCCGACGAGAAAGAACGCATCATGACCAACCGCGTCATTCCCTTCTTTACCTGCGGCGCCAAAGCGCCCATCCTTGCCGCCGTGTGCGGCGCCATCGCCGCGCAGTACGCGGGCATCAATGCCGACCTGCTCGTGTTCGCGCTGTATCTGTTCGGCATGGCAATGGCGGTGCTCACCGTCGCCATTATGCGCCAGACCACCATGAAAGGGGAAGTTGCTCCCTTCATCATGGAACTCCCGTCCTACCACCTGCCCCAGCTGCGCAGTCTGATGGTGCATCTGTGGGATAAACTCAAACACTACATCAAAAAAGCGTTCACCGTCATCGTGGCAAGCTCCGTTGTCATCTGGTTTTTGTCCAATTTCTCCTGGAACTGGCAGATGACGGAGATCCAGAACTCCATTCTGCACGACATCGGCGCCTTTGTGCAGTGGCTCTGCACCCCCATGGGCTTCGGGTCACAGCTGGGCAAATTCGGCTGGGTGTTCGTGGTGGCGGCCGTCACGGGGCTCATCGCCAAGGAAAACGTCATTTCCACGTTCTACGTGCTAGCGCCCGCCATCGGCGCGCTCATCCCCGGCTGGGACGACGGCGAAAGCGGCATCGGTCCCGTCGTTGCCCTGATGCAGGCCACCGGCATTACCTGGCAGGCGCTCATCGCATTCACGGTATTCAATATGCTCACCATTCCCTGCTTTGCCGCGGCCGCCACAGTGCGGGGCGAAACGCCCAAGGGCAAGTTCCGCTATACGCTGGCGTTTTGGATGCTCACTTCCTATCTCACCGCAACGGCGGTGTATCTTGTGCTGACCTGGTGGTGGACGGTGTTCATCCTGCTCCTGCTCGCCGCCCTGTTTGCGGCGTATGTCGCCTTGCGCAACCGCGCAAAATCCTGCCCTTGCGGCAGGTGAGGCGCAAAAAACTGATTTTGTCAAAAAAAGGAGGTATCGTATGCAGTTTTTGCTTCTTTCCGCAACGGGAACCATCGTCACTGTCGTCATTGCCGTCCTTGCGGTGGGGCTGGTCGCTTTCGGGATCGGATACCAGATCTGGTGCAAAAAAAAGGGCAAAAGCAGTTGCGGCTGCGATTGCTCGTCCTGCGGCGGCTGCTGCCATTCGCATAAAAAAGAAAAAAAATAATACAAAAGAGCCGGCTTTCTCTCTTTTCACAGGAATCCGGATAATTCGGAAAACTCGACTTTTAAAGTCGGGTTTTCTTTTATCCCGGTAAATCAACTTGCATTATATTGTAACCTGTAATATAATAATTTTGTTGATTTGACAAGGGGGGGGATTATGTTTAAATCAATAAAGTCGGAACAAGATATAAAAGATTTCCTTGATCAAACAAATTCTTTGCATGACGGATATATTCTTGGAATTCAGTACGTTAACAACGGAATCTCTGTAAACGGTGATGAATATTGTTTTGATTTTGAGCAGACAAAGCTGATTCTTCGGATCTTGGTCACAAGCATTTATGATAAAATTATAGAAATTGAATTTGAAGGTCTTTCAGAATGGCAGATAAGGGATAATCAATCCGACATTCTCGATACCGCTGTATTTTTTGACGAAAATCATCGGATCGTATGGACAGACGATACTTTTATCAATATGGAAAATTTAAAAAACACCTCGTATGTCATTGCGCAATCTATGAAATGGAGAGTGACTGAGTGAGAAACTTTTGTAACGGTCGAAAGGTTTATGCTGTAAAAGGAAAGACTCGGATTCTTTGAACCATGTCTTATTCTATCGAATGATAGGAGGTTTTGCTGAAAAATACCGACTTCGCAAATCTTTCAAAGCAGATTCCGCGAACTGACAGATGAGCGCGGAAAAAACAAAAAGCAGATTGCCGCGGAAATGAACATTACTTACGTTCTCTTTTCCAAAGCGTACAATTACGGCAATTTGCCGCGCCCCGCCGTGCTGGTCCGAATTGCCGATTATGAGGTGAAAGCCATCAAAGTAGACACGGCGGCGCGTCTTGTCTCTGCGGCGGCATAACCGCACCCCCGAAAACTCTTATCCAAAATGAAATGCACCCCGAAAGTCGGACAGGCTTTCGGGGTGCATCTTTTTTTGTGACGAAAAAGGGAGAATGCCGCACTGTATTTCCGGGTTTGTCCGCGCCTTTTTGAATAGAAGAAAACAAAAACACATCCCATGATGCAGTCATGACATATTCTGTCAGCTATGCCATTGACTCTTTTGAAAATGAAATGATATAATCAAATAAAAAAGGGAAAATATGAAACAATTATCTGTCAGAGTTATTGTACAGGCAGCGTGCCTGTTCCTCGTTTCGCTGTTCGTGCTCCTGAGCCTGAGTTTTGTCCTGCAGAGCAGAGGGCCTTACTATTCCGAGTGCGGATTTGATTTGCTTGACGGTCAAAGCATTTTTATCACCTCGTCTTTCCAATGGGGAGCAACGACAATGCAGATCGTCAATATCCTCATACTCATTGCCGGCATTGCGGGGATCTTTCTGTCCGTATATTACCTGTTTGCAAAAAATCGCGGGCTGTTGGGCATTGCTATTGTGGCAGGCGCGATCTTTCTCGGAATGTTGTATATGATCGAAGGGATCGTGTTTACTGCCCTCAACAAGGCAAGCTATGGCGACGACGGATTTTCTACAGTGTCCTATCTTCCGCTCATTCTGATCGCGTTGTTTTCGGCGGGGTATTTTGTGACAGGAAAAATTTTAGCGCCGCCGCAGGAACAGCCGACAGAGGAAAGCAATTTTTACGTGCAAGAGGCGGAATACGCGGCGGAGTCGCGCCAACAAGGAGGGGAAACCATGAGCGAGGAACGCGCAAGAGAGGTGATGTCCGTCATTAAGGATTATCTGCCGCAGGGCAGGTATGCGGAGATCAAAAACAGGCTATTGCATTCGGGCGATGCCGCGGCGGATGCGGTGCTTTCGGCAAAGCTGTACGAAACGCTGTCCATCGTATTGAGATCGGTCTTTTTCGGCGTGCTGGGCGTCGATCGGTTTACCATCGGAGATACGGGACTGGGTGCGGGAAAACTCTTGCTCGGCTGGCTGACGCTGGGTTTGTGGCCGCTGATCGACATTTTGTTCTGCTATAAAAAGGCGCAGGAAAAAAATTATCAGACGATCGTGCGTCTGCTCCGATAAAGGGCGCGACATCCGTATAAAGGGATGAGGAATAAAAGGGGATTCGGATAAAAAGGAGGAGAAAATGAAAAAGACAAAAATTTGTATGGGGTTGGCTTTGCTTGCAATGTTGGGCGGAATTTCCGCTTGCGGAAGTAAAACAAATCCGCTGCACAAGGCTTACGAGGAAGTGATAACGGAGTTTCCTTTGGCGAGCAGTTGTTTTGAATTGTCGGAGGACGGTTCGTTCGTCAGTGTAGACACAAACCCGAGCGATATAGACGATTATTTTGTGACGGACTCTTTCGATGCCGTGGAAACTTTCAACGAAAAACTCGGTTTCCCCGGATACGTATGGGAGGATATGCTGCATACAAGCTCGGCGGACGGAAAGCAGACGGAATCTTGCGGGCAGATCGAGGTGACGTGGAAGTATCATCCGGACAGAGGGCTGGAAGCGACTTACAAACTCATTCTTTCGTGAAAAATAAAAGGCAAACGCCTGTAAAGGCATTTGCCTTTTTTATGCTTGCGAAAAAGTTTTTTTCATGGCAACGTGCGGACAGCCTTCTTCGCAGAAGGGCGCACCCGTTGCGGTGTAGCCGCACTTTTCGTAAAACGACTGCGCGCGCGTCTGCGCGTGCAGGGTACAGGAGGTGCCGCCCCGCTGCAGAATGCGTTCTTCCGCGGCGCGTATTAAACGTCTTCCGCACCCCATGCCGCGGAAGGCTTTTTCTACCGCCACCCGCCCGATGTGCCAGCCGTCCGCATCGTACACGCGGCAGGTGCCGACGGGCCTTTGTCCGTAAAAGAGCAGAACGTGATCGGCTGTTTTGTCCGTTTGGTCAAATTCTTCGCAAAAACCCTGTTCGCGGACAAACACCTTTTCTCGGAGGGCGCGTGCTCCTTCGGGCAGCTCGGAATACACTTTGGCGGAAAAACCGCACCCCAGCCGCGCGGCAATTTCTATCGCAACTTCTTCCGCGCTCTTTTTGTCGGTGGCGATCTTTTCGGGGAAGCCCGCATAGTGCGTTGCGCGCTCCTCGCTGCGCGAAAAAATACCTTCGTCCCGCAGTCCTTCGGAAACGTCTCTTTGCAGGCGGGCAAAAAGTTCTTCTTTTTCGCAGGTCAGTGTAAAGATACGGAAAGTAAACTCCCCTCGCAGGCGGGAAAGAATGTTCCGTACAATTTCCTGTTCGTGCATCACCCAGCAAAAGAGAATGTTTTCAAACAAGCCGCTCTGCAAAAAGTTATTTAAAAGGGCGGCGATATTTTTTAAAATGAGGTCGTGGCGCGCCTCCGTGTTGTAAAAGGGGGTCGCGGCAAGACAGTTGTCCCCGTCCAGAAAGACGTTGTCGGGCAGGATCTTTACAAGTTCGCGGCAGACGCTCGTCTTTCCGACGCCCATTGTTCCGTTGATAAAAATAAGATTCATGATTTTTTGCGGAGCGGCTGCATCCCGCAGGGGACGGCCGCAATTTTGCACAACGTGTGCGGTTTTTGTGGAAAAAAGGTCTTTGGCAGTTGCCAAAGACCTTTTGCGTTTACAGGCTTTCCAGATAGAGGGAGGCATTGGTCGCGGCAACGGCGCCGTCGCCCACGGCAGTGGACACCTGGCGCACCGCTTTGGTGCGGCAGTCGCCCGCCACAAACACGCCTTCCGTCTTTGTCTTGCAGCTTTCGTCCGCGAGGATGTAGCCGTTTTCGTCCAGATCGGCAACGTTTGCAAACGCGGCGTTGTCGGGCTCCTGCCCAATGGCGATAAACACGGCGGGGATGTTCTGGCGGCAGAGGTTGCCGTCTTTGTCCGTGTATTCAATGGCTTTAAGTTCCTCTTCGCCGACAAAGTCTACCACGCTGGTGTTGGGGCGCACTTCGATGTTTTCTTTTGCGCGCAGCGCCTTGACGAGGCTGGCATCCCCGAAAAACTTATCGAACAGGGTGTACACGTACACTTTTTTGCAGTATCCGGAGAGGAGGAGTGCATATTGCAGGGCGGTGTTGGCGTCGCCGACGACGGCAACTTCCTGTCCCTTGTAGAACGGGCCGTCGCACACGGCGCAGTAGTAAACGCCCCGGCCTACGAGGTCTTCGCGGTCATGCTTTGTTTTCAGGTGCTTGTGTTTTACGCCCGCGGCGATGATCACGCTCTTTGCCGCGTATTCGTTGTACTCGGTTTTGACGAGGAAGGTCTTGTCCGCCTGTTTTTCGATGCGGACGGCCTTTTCTATTTCCACTTCCGCGCCCAGCGCGGTGATCTGTTCAAACAGATTGTCGGCAAACGCTTCGCCGCTGATCTCCTTGATAGAGGGGTAATTTTCCAGTCGGGGGGAAGTGGCGATCTGTCCGCCCAGGCTGTCGCCTTCCAGCACGAGCACGGATTTTCCGTTCCGCAAAGCGTAGAGCGCGGAGGTCATGCCCGCCGCGCCCGCTCCTATCACGATGATGTCGTACATATCAGCAGATGCTCTCGATGTATTTTCTGATCTCGCTGGCGTTGTCGAAGGTGCGGAACCCGTCGCCGTCGGGAACCAGCAGGGAAGGCGCCTTTTTTACGCCGTATTTGCGGGTGAGTTCGGCATTTTCTTCGGCGTTGATCGTCTTATACTTCACGCCCGCCTTGTCCAGCATCATTTTGCTCGTCTTGCAGTTAGGGCAGCCGTTGCGCGTGAACAGCACGGGGCCGTCCAACGCAGGCGCCGCGCACGCCGCGGCGGCAAGTCCCTTTTCCTGTTCGGGCTTGCGACCTTTGAGCGTGGAATGCGCAATGTCGTACACCTTTCTGTCCTTGAACTCCTGCGCCTTGCCGTCGTTCCAGTTCTGAACGGGACGGTAGTAACCGGTGATGCGGCTGTACACTTCCGTTTTCTGACCGCAGTGCGGGCAGGTAAACTGTTCACCCGCAAGGTATCCGTGGTCTTTGCAGATAGAATAGGTAGGCGAGAGGGTGTAGTAGGGCAGCTTGTAGTTGTCCGCGATCTTTTTGACCAGGGCGGCCGCCGCTTTCCAGTCGGGCAGCTTTTCGCCGAGGAAGGCGTGGAACACGGTACCGGAGGTGTACAGCGTCTGCAGATCGTCCTGAATGTCCAGCGCATCGAAGATGTCTTCGGTGTAGCCGACGGGCAAGTGCGAGCTGTTGGTGTAATAGGGGGTGCCGTTCTCGTTTGCCGTGATGATGTCGGGGAACTGCTCCTTATCGTGCTTGGCAAAGCGGTAGGTGGTGGATTCCGCGGGCGTCGCTTCCAGGTTGTACAGATCTCCGTACATTTCCTGGTAATCGGAGAGGCGCTCGCGCATATGATTGAGCACTTTTTTGGTAAATTCCTGCGCTTCGGGCTGGGTCATGTCCTTGCGGATCCAGCACGCGTTGAGGGCGGCTTCGTTCATGCCCACCAGACCGATGGTCGAGAAGTGGTTGGCAAAGGTGCCCAGGTAACGCTTGGTGTAGGGGTAAAGTCCTTCGTCCAGGAGCTTGGTGATGACCGTGCGCTTAGTTTTGAGCGAGCGCGCCGCAATGTCCATCAGGCGATCGAGGCGGGCAAAGAATTCTTTTTCGTCCTTGCTCTGGTAAGCGATGCGCGGCATATTGATGGTGACGACGCCGACGGAGCCCGTCGATTCGCCGCTTCCGAAGAATCCGCCCGACTTCTTGCGCAGTTCGCGCAGGTCGAGGCGCAGACGGCAGCACATACTGCGCACGTCGCTCGGCTGCATATCCGAGTTGATATAGTTGGAGAAATACGGCGTGCCGTATTTGGAAGTCATTTCAAACAGCAGGCGGTTGTTTTCGGTGTCCGACCAGTCAAAATCGCGGGTGATGGAATAGGTCGGGATGGGGTATTGGAACCCGCGCCCGTTGGCGTCGCCCTCGATCATCACTTCGATGAAGGCTTTGTTCACCATGTCCATCTCTTTCTGGCAGTCTTTGTATTTAAAGTTCTGCGGCTTTCCGCCGATGATGGCGGGCAGTTCGGCAAGGTCGTTGGGAACTGTCCAGTCCAGCGTGATGTTGGAGAACGGTGCCTGCGTGCCCCAGCGGCTGGGGGTGTTCACACCGTAAATAAAGGATTCAATGCATTTTTTCGTCTGATCGTAGCTCAGATTGTCTGCCTTGACAAAGGGCGCCAGATAGGTGTCGAAAGAGGAGAACGCCTGCGCGCCTGCCCATTCGTTCTGCATGATCCCGAGGAAGTTGACCATCTGGTTGCACAGCGTGGCAAGATGCTTGGCGGGTGCGGAAGTGATCTTTCCGGGAATTCCGCCCAGGCCCTCTTCGATCAGCTGTCTGAGCGACCAGCCCGCGCAGTAACCCGTCAGCATGGACAGGTCGTGGATGTGAATGTCCGCATTCCTGTGCGCGTTGGCAACTTCTTCGTCGTAGATCTCGGACAGCCAGTAGTTGGCGGTGATGGCACCGCTGTTGGAAAGGATGAGCCCGCCCACCGAATAGGTGACCGTCGAGTTTTCCTTCACGCGCCAGTCTGTCGCCTTTACGTAACTGTTGACCAGAGCTTTGTAGTCGAGCATGGTCGACTTCATGTTGCGGATCTTTTCGCGCTGTTTGCGGTAGAGGATGTAGCATTTTGCCACGTCCGCATAGCCCGCCTGGCTGAGCACGGATTCCACGCTGTCCTGAATGTCTTCCACGGAGATCTTGTCGTTTTTGATCTTCGGTTCAAAATCTGCCGTCACTTTCAGGGCAAGAAAATCGATCACGCCGGGGTGAAACTGCTTTTTGACCGCTTCAAATGCTTTTGTAATGGCAATCGCGATCTTTTTAATGTCAAATTCTGCAACTGCGCCGTCGCGCTTGATAACCTGATACATTGTAACTTTTCTCCTTTCCCCCGTCGCTACTTTTCCGTTCGTGGGTAGGGCTCTATTATAGCACCCTTAAATAAGCTTGTCAATAGAATGTTGACAAGATATTGTATAAAAAATTTTTTATTTAACACAAGATATTGTGTTTATTTAAAAAACGACAATAACAGGATTTTTGTCGGAAAGAAGAAAAAGAGGTGGATAACCGCCGGATATTGCGGATAACCGACAAAAATTTTCCGATCTTTTTCCCTTGCGCCACCTCTGCGCCGTGTCCGTTTTCTCTGTCGGATTGTGAGGATTTTTTTGTCGCGAAAAAGGGGAGCTTGTTTTGCGGCAGGGGACGTTTCGCTTTCTTTTCTGTATTTGTCGTATTGATAAGGGGCTGTCGGGTTCAGATAAAAAAAACCGCCGAGGGCGCAAAGTTTTGCGCCCTCGGCGGGTAAAGTGTTCGCCTGCCGCGCGGGACGGTCAGCGTATGATGTTTTTTATGATCTCTCCTGCAAGCAGAAGTCCCGCCGCGGATGGAACAAAGGAAAGGCTCCCGATCAGCCGTTCTCCTTCCGCGGCATGGGCGCGGTCGGGGGAAAGGGGCTTTTCTTCCGAGTACACGGCGCGCACGCCCGTCACGCCCGCTTCTTTCATCTTGCGGCGCATGATACGCGCCAGAGGACATTCGCGCGTCTTTTCCAGATCGGCCACGCGGAAGGCGTTTCCGTCCAGCTTGTTTCCTGCGCCCATGCAGGAAATGACGGGCGTATTTTTTGCGCGTACGCAGGTCAGAAGCAGTGCCTTTGCCTCTACGTCGTCAATGCAGTCGGCTACGTAAGAATAGCGCGAAAAATCGAATACGTCCTTGGTTTTTTGGTTAAAAAAGAGGGGATAGGCGGTATAGTTTCCGCTCGGGTCAATGTCGCGGGCGCGCTCCGCCATCACTTCCGCCTTGTTTTTGCCGAGGGTGGAATGCAGGGCGATCAGCTGCCGGTTGAGGTTGGACTTTGCAACGGCGTCGCCGTCGATAAAATCGAGGGATCCCACGCCTGCGCGCACCAAAGCCTCGGCGGCGTAACTTCCCACACCGCCTATTCCGAACACCGCTACGCGTGCGGCGCGCAGTTTTTCAAATTTTTCCTGCCCGATCAGGGCGATCTCGCGCACATAGTTTTCCATGTTCAGTTCCCCGTTTTGCGGTAAAGCGGCGCACAAAGTTTTATGTTGCGCCGATCCAGTTCGATCAGCCCTTCTTCGCTCATTTTTTTCAATTCGCGCACCATGGCGGAACGGTCTACGCAGATGTAGTCGGCAAGAGTGGTCTGAGAAAAGGGCAAAGTGAGATAGGAAGTCTTAGTTTCGGCCGCCAGCATGGTAAAATAGGAGGTCAGCTTTTCGCGGATGGTGCGGCGGCTTAAAATCTCCAGGTGTTGGGAGAGTGCCTGCGTCTTTTCGCTCATCAGCCGCACAAGGTTGGAAACCACCGTCGAGTGGTGCGTGCAGGCATTGGGGCAGCGTTTTATAATGTGTTCGTAGTCGATGTACAGGACGTCGCAGTCCTCTTCCGCCACAAGAAAAAAGCTGGCGTCCGCCCAGTAAAATCCCAGCGCATCTCCGAACACGCCGCCTTTCCCAAGCTGTTCAAACAAGGTGCGCACGCCGTTGATGTCCGTCTTGACAAGGCTGATGTTCCCGCGTTGTACAACGCCCACCCTGCCTGTCGGCATGGGCACTTCTTCCCCCTTGCGGTAGGTCTTTACCGCCGTTTTGAAGCAGGTCATCATCGCCGCATATTCCTCTTTGTTTACGCCGTCAAACAGCGACGTCGTCACCTCTTTCATGCTTCCCTCCTGTTGCAATTGCAACAATATTATAGGGCGGATCTTTGTAAAAGTCAATCGTTGTGCGGTATGTATTGACAGCAAACACATCGTGTGTTAAAATTTGTGTAAGGAGGGAATGAAAAAAAATGGAAGATTGGCAAAGGCCCGGCGGTTATCAACACAGGCCGGAAGACGTAGGTTTTTTCAAAGAGGAACGGCAGCAGCCTATGCCGCCCGCTCCTTCGTACGGGGGAGTTATGTCGGAAAAGGATCTCCCAGTCCAGTACAAACCGCTCAGTGCTTGGGCATATTTCGGGTATCAGATCCTGTTTGCCATCCCGCTGATCGGCTGGATCATTCTCATTGTCTGCGCGGTAAACAGTGAAAACATCAACAGAAGAAATTTTGCAAGATCATATTTTTGTGTTCTGATCATCGTCGCCGTCATTGTGGTGCTTGTCCTGGTATTGGCGCCTGCGGCGGGCACGGTCACAAATCCTTAGCACGTTTCAAAAAAAACGGAGGAAAGGGAAACCTTTCCTCCGTTTTTTGCAAAAAAGACCGCCATGCCGTCGGAATCGGCATGGCGGAAAGTTCAGTTTTTATGTTCGGAAAGAGAATTTTTTTCCAGACGTTCGCCCGTGGTATTGTCAAGAAACACGGAAACGCCGCGGTTGCGCATGGAACGGATGGCAAAATACAGCGGAATGCCCAGCCCGTACACCCACACCGCCTGTGTCAAGGTCAGACTGGCAAAATTGAACCAGTACCCTGCCGTGGTGCTGCCTGTCAGAATAAAGATGAGCGGCACGACAAACGCGTTGACGAGAACGGGGAACAATCCGCCGACGATCAGCTTTGCGGGCGTGTTTTTGATGAGTTTGCCCGTCAGCCAGGTCAAAAGCGCGGCAACAAGGGAAGCCAAAGGCCCCAACGTCATGTCCCAAATGCTGTATCCAAGCAAAAGGTTGGCAAGAAAACAGCCCACAAACAAAGCGGGGACGCTCTCCACAAAAAAGAAGGGGAGCATCGTCAGCGCCTCGGCGGGACGGATCTGAAATCCGAGCGTGCCGTAAGAAAAACTGCCGAGCGCCCATGTGAGCACGGCGTACAGTGCGGCTACGATGCCCGCCCTGCACAGCATCTTGGTGGAAAATTTTTTCATTATTCAGTTTACCTCGGTTGTTTTTAGGTAGTGTTTTCCGAAAACCTACC
>CASFBD010000044.1 GCA_949292885.1 uncultured Bacillota bacterium | reverse complement strand
GGTGCTCTGTCTGCTTGTAAGCATACGGTTTCAGGTTCTCTTTCACTCCCCTCCCGGGGTGCTTTTCACCTTTCCCTCACGGTACTATTCGCTATCGGTCACATGGTCGTATTTAGCCTTAGGAGATGGTCCTCCTGTCTTCCGTCAGAATTCCTCGTGTTCCGACGTACTCCGGATACCCCTGACCTTCGCACGATTTCGCTTACGGGACTGTTACCCTCTTCGGTGCGGCTTTCCAACCGTCTTCAACTATCTTGCTCAGTATCGTTATGGGGTCCTTACCCCGCACGTATTGCTACATGCGGTTTGGGCTCCTCCGATTTCGCTCGCCACTACTTTCGGAATCGTTCTTACTTTCTTTTCCTCCGGGTACTAAGATGTTTCAGTTCCCCGGGTTCCCCTCATTTACCTATGGATTCAGTAAATGATACTGCAACATTACTTGCAGTGAGTTCCCTCATTCGGATATCTGCGGATCACAGCTCATTTGCAGCTCCCCGCAGCTTTTCGCAGCTTGTCACGTCCTTCTTCGGCGCCATGTACCAAGGCATCCTCCGTATGCTCTTTGTAGCTTGATCTTTCTTCTCGTCTACTTATCCTTCATACTAATGAAAATCCTAAAATTTCAACTCGACTAATTGTTCGCATTGAGACCTAATGGCTCGTTGCTTTGTACGTTTTTCGTACTTTGTACGTTTTTCGTATTAACCAATTAGCTTTACTTAATTTTTAGTCTTTTGCCTTTTCGTACTATTTTTATTTGCTATGCAGTTGTCAATCTTCTTCCCTCTTCTACAGAAGAGCACTGCCTCAATCGACAGCTTAAACATGATAACACTTTTCCCCTTTTATGTCAAGCAAAAATCAAAAGTTTTTGAGAAAGTTTTTAAATTTTTTTGTCGGATCCGAATTTGTCCGCCTGACCATGCTTTTGCGCGCGACATAAATATATACGCGTAAGAATAAATATAGGCTGCAAATCAAAAAAAGCTTTCCGGAAAACCGGAAAGCTTTTTTGACTGAGAAGAAATTACTTCTGTTCTTCGTCCTTAGGTTCTTCAGCCGTCTCTTCCTGAGCCTCTTCCTGAGCAGCTGCAGCAGCTTTGGCTTCTGCCTTTTCCTTTCTTGCAGCGGCGCGGGCTTCACGGCGCATAGCAGCCTTTTCTTCCTTGGTGACGACCCTGTTCTTCTCGATGATCGCCTGCATTTCCTGCGGGGTCAGAGGAACAAACGCGGAAGAAATTTCATTTTCGGGAGTGATCTCATACCCTTCATCGCGAGCGAGCAGGGACATTTCCGTAGCGCCGTCAAAGATGTGGATGTGGCGCGCGTCAATGGCGAGCTCGGTCACTTCGCCACGGGAAACGACGGAACGGCTGTCGATCTTGGCGATCATGTTGGAGGAATCGCCGATGACGGAGCTGACCTCTTCGCCTTCCTTGAAGTCGAGCTTGCAGTAAATGAGCGTTTCGGCGCCCAGTTTTTCGACGACTTCGATGAACACCTTGATCACGGTGTCAGGGGAAGCGGCGATAAAGCTCTCTTCTTCGTGAATATCTTCGGGACGGACGCCCAACGTGATGGGCTTTCCGGTGTTGACATATTCTTCGATGTTACGGATACGCGCCTGCACCGTCTTGGGCAGGAGGATCTTGTTGTTAACAAACTCGACGTACGTCTTGCCCTTTTCCTGCGTGAGGGTAGCGGGGAAGAAGTTCATCTGAGGAGTACCGATAAAGCCTGCAACGAACAGGTTGATAGGATAATCGTACAGGTTCTGCGGCGTATCGACCTGCTGCATGAAGCCGTCCTTCATAACAACGATACGGGTACCCATCGTCATAGCTTCGATCTGGTCGTGCGTGACGTAGATGAAGGTGGTAGCGAGACGGGCGTGCAGTTTGGAAATTTCCGTTCTCATCTGCGCGCGGAGCTTTGCATCGAGGTTGGACAGAGGTTCGTCGAGCAGGAAGACTTTCGGTTCACGGACGATTGCACGGCCAAGAGCGACACGCTGACGCTGACCACCGGAAAGAGCCTTCGGCTTACGGGTGAGATAATCGGTGATGCCGAGAATAGCAGCAGCCTCTTTAACGCGCTCATCGATGATCTGCTTAGGCACTTTGCGCAGTTTCAGACCGAATGCCATGTTGTCGTACACGGTCATGTGCGGATACAGAGCGTAGTTCTGGAACACCATTGCGATATCGCGGTCTTTCGGAACGACGTCGTTGACAAGTTTTCCGTCGATATACAGTTCGCCTTTGGAAATTTCTTCCAGTCCGGCGATCATACGCAGCGTTGTGGACTTACCGCAGCCGGAAGGTCCGACGAAAACGATAAATTCCTTATCTTTAATATCCAGATTAAAATCCGTAACCGCAGTGACGCCGGACGGATAAACCTTATAGATACCTTTCAGCAAAAGGCTTGCCATGTGATTTCCTCCCTGAGATATAATTTTACTATCGTATCTATTTTACAACATCTTAAAAAAAAAGGCAATGGGCAAACATTACAAATAATGGGCGGCAATCTGTTAATATTGCCCAACTTTCCCGCACGCAGCACCACTTTTCCGCCATACGTGAATAAATTTCCGGCGAGGGGTTGAAATTTTTGCCGTAATTTGCTATAATATTATTGATTCAAGAAAAAGGAGCGCGCGGGCTTTCCGCGCGGTACAACAAAAGAATGGACATCAACAAATATCTGCCGAAATATAAGATCAGCCACCGCGATCTGCTGGATCTTTCCCAACTGACGGGAGAAGAGATCTTTGAGATCCTGTACGCGGCGCGCGCCACAAAAAAGCGCTACCAGGTGGGAGAAAACTCCCACATTCTGAAAAACAAGACGGTAGCACTGCTGTTTGAAAACGTTTCCACTCGGATGCGCATCACCTTTGAACTGGGCATCCGCCAGCTGGGCGGAGATTTCCTGTACCTGCCCAAGCGGGAAACACAGCTTTCGCGCGGGGAAAATATGAAAGACACTGCCGTCATGCTGGAACGCTACGGCATTGCCTGCGTGGTACTTCGCGGATTTTTGCAGGCGGAAATGGAAGACTTCGTTTCCAACTGCACCATTCCCGTGGTCAACGGGCTTTCGGAAGGATCGCATCCCCTGCAGGTTCTTTCCGACCTGTTCACTATCTGGGAAAACAAAGGCAGACTGGACAATCTGAAGCTTGCCTATATCGGCGACGGAAACAACGTTGCCAATTCCCTTATCATCGGCTGTTCCAAAGTGAATATGGACGTGGCGATCGCAAGCCCCGGCGGATACAGCCCCGCACGCGAGATCGTGGAACGCGGAATGCAATACAGCAACATCACCATTACCAAGGACATCGACGAAGCTGTCAAAAACGCGGACATCGTCTACACCGACGTGTTCATCTCCATGAACGAAGCAGATGACGAAGTGAAAAAGAACAACCTTTCACGCTACCGTGTGACGAAAGAAGTAATGGCAAAAGCCAAGCCGGACGCCCTTTTTATGCACTGTATGCCCGTACACCGCGGCGAAGAAGTGAGTGCAGACGTCGTGGACGGCCCGCAATCCATCGTATATGCGCAGGCGGAGAACAGGCTGCACCTGAACAAAGCCGTTCTCGCTCTGCTGGTCAGACAATAAATATCCGTAACTAAAAAGAGAATTTCAGGAAGCCCACAAAAACGGTCGTTTCCATGTCATATGCGGCAAACTGAATGCGCCTTTCCCTTGATTTTCATTAAAACGACCTCCTTTGTGCCTTACTTATGTACGGTTCCGACCTTACATTCGGCACAAAGGAGCTTTTTTATATCAATACTTTACTGCGACTAAAATCTTTGTTGTTTTCTATTCTTCTCCCGGCACAGACGGAGAGCTTTTCAAGAAAAAAAGCGGGCAAAATTGCCCGCCTTTTTAATTACTTGTTATAATGCACGATCTGCGAGAAATCCTGCGCCTTGAGGGATGCGCCGCCGATCAGACCGCCGTCGATCTCGGGCATAGCCATCAGCTCCTTGCAGTTTTTCGCGTTCATGCTGCCGCCGTACTGGATACGCACCTTTTCCGCGCACTTGGGGCAGAAAACTTCCGCACACTTTTTACGGATGAATCCGATGGTTTCGTTTGCCTGCTGCGCCGTGGCAGTCTCTTCCAATCCCTTCAAACCCTCTTCGATCTGTACGGAAAGCACCTGTTCGGTCTTGCCCGTTTCGCGCTCTTCCAGGCTCTCACCCACGCACACAATGGGAGTAAGCCCTGCCGCAAGAGCCGCGTGCATACGCTTGTTGACCGTTGCATCCGTTTCGCCGAAATACTGACGGCGCTCGCTGTGACCGATGATGACGTACTTCACGCCGTATTCTTTGAGCATTTCTGCGGAGATCTCGCCCGTGTAAGCGCCTTTTTCGGCAAAATGCACGTTCTGAGCGCCCAAAGCGATGTTGGAACCTTTCAGCGCCTCGGAAACAGCGGGAATGTCCGTGAAAGGAACGCAAACGACCACGTCGCACTCCGCATCCGCCACCAGGGGTTTGAGTTCGTTGACGAGGGCAACACCTGCCGCTGCCGTGTTATTCATTTTCCAGTTGCCTGCAATAATAGGTTTTCTCATAATAGACCTCTCTTTACTTTTGAAAGGCAGAGCGGAAAAACCGCTCTGCCCGTATTTTTTAGTCTTTGTCGTTGAGACAGGCGATGCCGGGGAGCACCTTGCCTTCCATCAGTTCGAGGGAAGCGCCGCCGCCCGTGGAGATGTGGGTCATCTTGTCCGCAAAGCCGAGCTGCTGCACCGCAGCCGCGCTGTCGCCGCCGCCGATGATCGTGGTAGCGTCCTTTGCGTCTGCCATGGCCTGCGCCACCGCGATGGTGCCTTTTGCGAGAATGGGATTTTCAAACACGCCCATGGGGCCGTTCCAGACAACCGTCTTTGCACCCTTGATGGCGTCGGCAAACAGTTTCATGGTCGCCTCGCCGATGTCGAGAGCCTCCATGTCTGCAGGGATCTTATCAATGTCCACTGTCTTGACTTCGATGGGAGCGTCGATGGGGTTGGGGAAATCGCTTGCGATGACGGCATCGACAGGCAGGAGCAGTTTTTTACCCATTGCCTTTGCCTTTTCCATCATTTCCTTGCAGTAGCCGATCTTCTCGTCGTCCACGAGGGATTTACCGATCTCATAGCCCTGCGCCTTAATAAAGGTATATGCCATACCGCCGCCGATGATGAGGGTATCGCACTTATTGAGCAGGTTAGAGATGACGTTGAGCTTGTCCGCCACTTTTGCGCCGCCCAGCACGGCAACAAAGGGATGAACGGGATGATCAAGGCTGTCCGCCATCACTTCCAGTTCTTTCTGAATGAGGAAGCCGCACACAGCGGTCTTGACCAGGCCGTATTCGACGATCGCCGCCGTGGAAGCGTGGGAACGGTGCGCCGTTCCGAACGCGTCGTTGACGTACACGTCACAGTAAGAAGCAAGTTTTTTGCAGAATTCGAGATCCTTGCCCTCTTCACCCGCATAGAAGCGCAGGTTTTCGAGCAGGACGCATTCGCCCGCTTTAAGAGCGGCAACTTTTGCTTCGGCATCGGGGCCGACGACATCCGCCGCAAACGTCACTTTATTTCCGAGGAGCTGATTCAGCCTGTCCGCAACGGGTTTGAGCGTCAGTTTGACCGGATCGTTCTTCTTCGCCTTAGCGATGTACTCTTCCGTAGCCGCGGCGCGCTCCCCTTCGGGAAGGGCTTCCACAGCCTTCTTTTCCTTCTTGTTGAGCTTGACCTTTTCGTCAAAGATGTTGTGAGGTTTGCCCATGTGCGAGCAAAGCACAACTTTCGCGCCCTGCTCCATCAGGTATTTGATGGTGGGCAGCGCACCCATGATCCTGTTTTCGTCGGTGATCTTGCCGTCCTTCATCGGGACATTGAAATCACAGCGCACCAGAACTCTTTTGCCTTTCACGTCGACGTCCGTTACAGACTTCTTGTTCATAGCTTTATTATCTCCTTATGGATTTATTCCGTATATAATAATATACTTTTTTTGCATCAATGTCAAGGAAAAAGCAAAATCCAACGTACAAGACGTCGGATTTTCTGACCGCGTACTCATTCCTTGGGCGAAAGGGTGCGCAGCTTTCCCGCAAGGTTTCCCTCTGAAAAAGAGTTCTGCCGCCACGCCTCGTACACCGCCACCGCCACGGAATTGGACAGATTCAGCGAACGGATATCCCCGATCATGGGCAGACGAACGCAATGGGAATAGTGAGCCGCAAGCAGTTCCTCGGGCAGCCCTCTGGTTTCTTTCCCGAACACCAGGAAATCCCCTTCCGCATACTTTACCTCACTGTACGTCTTTGCACCCTTTGTAGAAAAATAGTAAAACTGCGCCCCGGGATTGCTTTCCAAAACTTCATCAAAGCAGTCGTAATAGGAAATCTCCACAAAGTGCCAGTAATCCAGCCCCGCGCGTTTAAGATATTTGTCCGAAACTTCAAAACCCAGCGGCCGCACGAGGTGCAGGCGGCAGCCGGTCGCCGCACAGGTGCGCACAATGTTGCCGGTGTTCTGCGGGATCTCCGGTTCTACCAAAACGATGTTGAACATTTTTTTGCTCCTTTTCAAAAGATACTATACCACAAACAAAAAAAAATGACAACCCGAATCATACGTTTTCTTTTCCTTTTCTCATTTTCCGCGCGCACAAGAGTCTTACGAAAATGCGTGCAAATTGTCATATAAATTTGATTAGTGTCATATTTTACATACACGTTACCATACTTTTTGTACCATGACATTTTTCATTGTTGTGTAGATTATCATTTATTTTTCCAAAAATCAAGAAAAATAGCTTGACTTAAAGATACATATCGGATATAATACAAACATAAAACAGGGTGTGTAAGAACAACATCACCCTACGTTTTACTCCATACAGATCACACTCACTACCCATATTTTTTCTCATTTGTTTTAGGAGAACGGCGTATCGTAATGATGCGCCGTTCTTCTTTGTTTCGCCTTCTCCACCAAAATTTCAGCAAAACATCACACAAATTCAATGCGTTTCAGATTGACTTTTTTCTTTGATCAGACACAATAGAAAAGCCGTAAATTATTTAAAATTATGTCAAAAAAATTTTTACAGAATGGAAGAGATTACACATGAAGAAAGCACCAAAGATCCTGTTGTTGCTTTTGTTTTGCACCGTTGCACTATGTGCGGTTGCGTGCAAAGCAGACCCGAAACCAAACGAACCGACATCTTTCACCCTCAGTTTTTAAACGGATGGTTCCCTGACGAGCACACTCACGACCAAAGGCCATGAAGAAATCGAACTCCCCTCCCCCGAAACAAAAGCGCATTTTCGCTTCGACGGATGGTTTTTCGACCAAGGGACCTGGCAAGACCAGCTGACAAACACCTATTACCTCGACAAAGCTCCGGACGGCGACAAAAACTTGTATGCCAAGTGGACACAGACGGAATTTAATGTAACTTATGAAGAAAACGGCGGTTCAACCGTGGAAAGCGGCTGGTTTGAATCCATTCAGACAAAGCCCGAGACGCAGAAAGATCACTTCCGCTTTGACGGATGGTTTACTTCCCCCGACTTTTCGGGAAAAGCCGTTGCCTTCCCCTATACCCCGACTGCGGACGTCACCCTGTACGCCAAGTGGACGCAGACGGAATTTAACGTGACTTATGGAGAAAACGGCGGTTCAACCGTTGCAGACGGCTGGTTCGGCACCATTCAGAACAAACCCGTCACCGAAAAAAACCGGGTTCCTGTTCCAGGGATGGTACACTTCTTCCGATCTTTCCGGCGATCCCGTCACATTCCCCTATGTTCTGACCGAAAACACGACTCTGTATGCGGGCTGGCAGAAGATCCTCGATGCCTCACTCGTTTCCATTGACGGATTCAGTATCCAGGGAACGCAGGTGAAGAAGGATACGGCCGTACTCCCCAATGCCGAGTCCATCGACTTCAACGAACTCAACGTAAAGGTCAGCGAAGGCGCGGAATGGGCGCTGTACGAGGATGAAAGCTGCACCCGCCCCATCGAAAACAATATTGTCACACTGGAAACGGGCGCAAACACCTTTTACCTGAAAGTGAGCACACAGACCAAATCCGCCGTCTATACCGTAACCGTGGAAAAGAAGGACGGATTCACACTGGAAGTGTACGAAAACGGCGTGCTCAAACAGACGCTTGTTGCAAACAAAGGAGATGTTTTTGAAAAACCCGTACCCGTTTTTGACGAAACGTTATACGAATTTGACGGCGATTATTACATAGACCACGACATGACGACGCCCTTTACCGATTACACCGCCAATGCCAACAAGCAGATCTATCTCAAGATCTACTATATCGGCGTGAAGTTTTCCAAGGTGATCAATACCGTACATGGCGCCATTCCCACAAACGATGCAGAAGTGTATCTGAAGATCCCCTCCGAGATCGGCGGCGTACCCGTACTGACCATAGACAGCAGTTTCCAGAACGACTTTGTTTTCAAGAAAAATCTTTTGGAAATTTACATTTCTGACGGCGTTGAAGAGATCAAAAATTCCACTTTCTATTATTGCGACAAGCTGCGCAAAGTGCGGCTGCCTGACGGGATCTTACTCCGCGGCGGAATTTTCAGCTACTGTCCTCTTCTTACGGAAGTAGAGTGTGACGGGATCATCCGTTCTTCTTCCACCAATTTCAGCTCTACGGGGATCTCCAAAGATGAAAGCAACTATGAAAACGGTGCTTTTTACATCGGAACATACCTTGCGGGCGTAGACACCTCTAAAATGACCGCAGGCACGTTCCGCGTGAAAGAAGGAACGCGTTCGATCAGCGGACAGGCCTTCTCGAATGTGGAATCCAAAGTAAAGATCAATTCCGT
This sequence comes from uncultured Bacillota bacterium, assembly GCA_949292885.1. Classification (GTDB taxonomy): domain Bacteria; phylum Bacillota; class Clostridia; order Christensenellales; family Borkfalkiaceae; genus Borkfalkia. The sequence continues at coordinate 8,497 of CASFBD010000044.1, read as the reverse complement.
CGATCTGGGCAACACGGTAAAATATATCGGATCTTATGCTTTTGACCGCATGACCTCCCTGCTTTCCTTCACAGGAACAGACGCTCTCACTTCCATGGGAACCGATGCCTTGCGTGACTCAGGCTATTACAACACTTCTTCCAACTGGGAAAACGACCTCTTGTATCTTGGACATTGTCTTGTTGCGGCAAAATCCGATCTTTCGGGAGAAGTGACCATCAAAAACGGAACCGTCAGCATTGCAGATTCCGTTTTCAAAGATATGCGCAAAATCACTTCCGTCACCTTCCCTGACACGCTGGAAATCATCGGAAACGAAGCTTTCTGCATCGGCAGACTGTATTCGGGTGAACCCGTTCTTCAAGCCATTCACCTCCCTGCATCCGTAAAGAAAGTAGGAGAGTATGCTTTTGAAAACCAGATCGCGGTGCGGGAGATCACCCTGGAAGAGGGACTGGAAACCATAGGCTACTGTGCTTTCTCGGGATGTGACAATGCGGACGACATTATTGTTCCCTCTACGGTAAAATACATAGGGGCGCTCGGGCTCTGCTGCGGCAGCAACAGCGCGATCTATCTGGCGGGAGACATTTCTTCTATCAAACTGATCAAAGACTGGAACGGCTTGGGCGTGAGCCTGACACCGTATTACGAGTACAGCGCGGAAAAACCCGCTGCAGGCGGCAACTACTGGCACTATGTGGACGGAAAACCCGTCGTGTGGGAAATCTGAAACGCCAGGGGCGCGGAAATTCCGCGCCCCTGTTTCTTATTCCCCTGCCGGCAAACTTTTTCAAACCGATCTTATTTTCCGCACCTGTCACCCTATGATTCGGATACGGGACAAGTTTATTTTTCTATCGTTAAAAAAGCCTCCGTGCGATCAACGCACAGAGGCTTTTTTTATAAATTTCAGCCGAGATCTTTCAGTTGTTTTTCCACTTTTTCTTTCATCTCGATAAACTTTTCAAGTTTTGCGCGCTCCCCTTCCACAAGGGCTTTGGGCGCTTTTTCCATGAAACCGCGGTTATGAAGTTTTCCGTCCGCACGGGAAATTTCCCCGACGATGCGTTCCAGTTCCTTGGAAAGGCGTTCCTTTTCCTTTTCAATGTCAACCAGTTCACCCAGCGGCACAAATACCGTGCAGCCGTCGATGACCTGCGACATGGTCTTTTCCCCTGCCTGAGCGCCGCTTTCCACAAACTCAATGTCGCTTGCGCCCGCCAGCTTTGCAATGGCCGCGGCATTGGCGGAAAGGATGCGCTTGTTGTTCTGCGCCGCAAGGAAGATCTTTACCTTCTTTGCGGGCGGACAATTGACGGAAGTTTTGATGTTGCGCACAGCTTTGATGACATCCATCACCGTTTCAAACGCCTTGGCTTCCTTTTTGTACGCCATTTTGGAGTTGTAACGAGGGAACTCCGCCACCATGATACTCCCCTTGGTGCCGGGGATGTTCCGGTAGATCTCTTCCGTGATGAACGGCACAAACGGGTGCAGAAGTTTGAGCGCGTTTTCCAAAACAAAGCACAGCACGGAAAGCGTAGCGCCCTTTTTCTGCGCGTCGTCGCTGTACAGCGAGCTCTTGCAAAGTTCGATGTACCAGTCGCAGAAATCGCTCCACATAAAGTCGTACAGTGCGCCCGCCGCGATGCCCAGCTCAAACTTGCCCATGTTGAGAGTAACTTCTTTAATGCAGCTTTCCAGGCGGGAAATGATCCACTTATCTGCGGGAGAGAGTTTGACCTGAGGAAGTTCGGGAATGTCCGTCCCTTCCGCGTTCATCAGCACAAAGCGGGAGGCATTCCAGATCTTGTTCATAAAGTTACGGCTGGATTCCACCTTACCCTTGCTGTAACGGCTGTCGTTTCCGGGAGCAACGCCCGTGACCAGCGAGAAACGCAAAGAATCGGCGCCGTATTCGTCCACCACTTCCAGCGGGTCGATGCCGTTGCCCAGCGACTTGGACATCTTTCTGCCCTGTTCGTCGCGCACGATGCCGTGCAGAAGCACGTCGCGGAAAGGCACCTTGCCCGTGTGTTCGATGCCCGAAAAGATCATGCGGGCAACCCAGAAAAAGATAATATCGTATCCGCAAGACAGCACGTCCGTGGGATAGAAGTAAGCAAAATCCTCCGTTTTGTCGGGATAACCCAGCGTGGAGAAGGGCCACAGAGCGGAGGAGAACCAGGTATCCAGCACATCCTCGTCCTGTTTGAGATTTTTGCTGTGGCAGTGCGGGCATTCGGAGGGGTCCGTCTTGGAAACGATGGTTTCGCCGCAATCCTGGCAATACCAGACGGGAATGCGATGCCCCCACCACAGCTGACGGGAAATACACCAGTCCTTGATGCCCTCCATCCAGTTGTAATAGATCTTGGAGAAACGATCGGGCGTGAACTTGATCTTGTTACGGGCGACCGCGTCGATGGCGGGTTTTGCAAGCGGTTCCATGCGGACGAACCACTGTTTGGAAACGATGGGTTCCACCGTGCTCTTGCAGCGGTAGCAATGTCCCACGTTGTGGGTGTGCGGTTCGATCTTGACAAGAGCCCCGCAGGCTTTGAGGTCTTCCACGATCTTTTCACGCGCGGCAAATCTGTCCATTCCCTCATATTTCCCGGCTTCCGAATTCATGGAGCCGTCGTCGTTCATCACGCGGATGACAGGCAGATCGTGGCGCAGGCCCACTTCAAAGTCGTTGGGATCGTGCGCAGGCGTGATCTTCACCGCGCCCGAACCGAATTCCATGTCCACATAATCGTCCGCGACGATGGGAATTTCCCTGCCGACCAGGGGCAGAACCAGCGTCTTGCCCACCATGTGCTGATAGCGCTTGTCCTTGGGATTGACCGCCACGGCGGTATCGCCCAGCATGGTTTCGGGACGGGTGGTCGCCACGATGATGGATTCGTCACTGTCCTTGACGGGGTATTTCAGGTGCCAGAAGAAAGAGGCATCCTCACTATATTCCACTTCCGCGTCGGAGAGGGCGGTCTTGCAGCCGGGGCACCAGTTGATGATGCGGTCGCCGCGGTAGATGAGTCCCTTCTCGTACAGGTTGACGAACACTTCGCGCACCGCGCGGGAACAGTTTTCGTCCATGGTGAACGCAAGGCGGGACCAGTCGCAGGAAACGCCCATTTTTTTCATCTGTTCCACGATCCTGCCGCCGTACTTTTCCTTCCACGCCCACGCGCGTTTCAAAAAGCCTTCCCTGCCCACGTCGTTTTTGGTCAGGCCCTCTTTTTTCATCTGTTCGACGATCTTCACTTCCGTGGCGATGGACGCATGGTCACAGCCGGGCAGATACAGAGCGGAATATCCCTGCATTCTCTTGAAACGGATGAGCGCGTCGATAATGGTATTGTCCAAAGCGTGCCCCAGGTGCAGCTGTCCCGTGATGTTGGGGGGCGGGATTACGATTGTAAAGGGAATTTTGGAGGGATCCACTTCCGCACGGAAGTAGTTTTTGTCCATCCATTCCTGATACAACCTGTCCTCAAAATCTTTGGGATTGTACGTCTTTTGCATTTCCATAAAGCACCTTCCTCCGCCGCCTCACCCGCGGCGAACTGACATTTTCTTTTTGCGCCGATTTGCGCTTTTTCCCCATTTTATCAATGTGAAAAACATTATACACAATCGGCAAAAAATTGTCAATCTGTTTTGGCTTTTTCCGCCCTGTCCGCAGGGTATTTTTTGCGCGGCAAAACATTTTTTGCAAGCGGCGCATATGATACAGTATTGAAATTTTATTCAGCGAGGTTTCCAATGAAAAAGATACTGACGGCAATGCTCTGCGCACTGTTTGCGCTGCTGCCCCTTTCCGCCTGCGAAAACGAGGACGGAACAAAAAAAGTGCGCGTGAGCGAGGTGACGCACTCGGTGTTCTACGCCCCCATGTACGCGGCGGAAGCGCTGGGATACTTTGAAGAAGAGGGAATTGAAATTGAGCTGACCAACGGCGGCGGCGCGGACAACGTGATGGCGGCGGTGCTTTCGGGAAGCGTTGACATAGGATTCTGCGGCCCCGAAGCGGCGCTGTACGTGCTGATCGGCGGTTCCAACAACGTACCGACGGTGTTCGGTCAGCTGACAAAAAAAGACGGCTCCTTCCTCGTTTCCCGCATTGATGAAAAAGATACCTTCGACTGGTCGACCAGCCTGCAAGGCAAGGACATACTGGCGGGAAGAAAGGGCGGCGTGCCTGCCATGACTTTTGAGTACATCCTCAATAACAACGGGCTTTTTGACGGACAAAACGTTTCCATGAACTACGACGTCAACTTCAACAACATGACGGCGGCGTTTGAGGGCGGCACGTCCGATTACTGCACGATGTTCGAGCCGACCGCTTCCGAATACGAAAAGGCGGGCAAAGGCTACGTGGTGGCGTCCGTAGGCGAAGCTTCGGGAGAAGTCCCCTACACCTGCTACATCGCGCGGGAAAAATATATTTCCGAAAACGAAGAGACCATCGAAGGATTTCTGCGCGCGGTGATGCGCGGCATCGAATATATCAACGGCACGGCCAGCGAAACGGCGGCAAAACTTTTGGCGCCTTACTTCGACGGAACGCAGGAATCTTCCATCAAGACCTCTCTCGACAGCTACAAGGCGATCGACTCGTGGCAGGAAGACATGACCATGACCGAGGATGCCTTTACACGTTTGCAGGACATCATCGACAACGCAGGCGAACTGGAGCGCAGAGTTGAGATAGACGAACTCGTTGACAGGAGCTATTCGCAGAAAATTTACAAAGAACTGCACTGAGCGCATAGCGCGATGAGGGATACAAATGAAAGAAGCCATTCTTGCCTTTGACGGCGTGCGCATGATGTACCATACGCGGACAAAAGAGACGCTCGCCGCCGAAAATATGAGTTTCAGCATTTATGAGGGAGAGTTTGTTGCCGTGATCGGCCCTTCCGGCTGCGGCAAGACGACGGTGCTTTCGCTGGCGGCGGGACTTCTGTCCCCTTCCGCGGGAAGCGTCTGCGTGCGCGGCAAGAAGGTACACCGCGGAATGCCCTGTTTCGGGTATATGCTGCAAAAGGACGAACTTTTCCCCTGGCGCACGGTGGAGCAGAACCTGTTTCTCCCCCTGGAGATCAAAAAGATGAACACGCCCGAAAACAGAAAGCGGGCGCTCTCCCTTGCGGAAAAATACGGGTTGGGCGGTTTTTTGAAGAGTATGCCGGACCAGCTTTCGGGCGGGATGCGGCAGCGCGCGGCGCTCATCCGCACGCTGGCGGCACAGCCGGAGATCCTGCTGCTCGACGAACCCTTTTCCGCCCTCGATTACCAGACGCGGCTGAACGTGTGCGACGATGTGTACAACATCATCCGCAGCGAAAAAAAGACGGCGATGCTGGTGACGCACGACATTTCCGAGGCAATTTCCGTTGCCGACCGCATCCTCGTACTGAGCGCGCGCCCCGCACACGTTGTGGCGGTGCATGAACTGAATTTCGGGGATACGGTACCTTTAAAACGGCGCGAAATGCCGGAGTTTTCGCGCTGGTTTGAAACACTGTGGAAGGAGTTGAACGTATGAAGAAGCAGACAGATTTTTCCGCCGAACACGCACTGTACCTGAAAGGCCTGCGCAAAAAAAGCGTGCTCGTGCAGATCGCACGGGCAGGACTTTTGATTGCTCTGTTGGGCATATGGGAACTTGTGGCAGGTTTGCAGCTCGTCGACCCCTTTATTATCAGTTCCCCTTCCCGCATCTGCAAAATGATCGCAGAACTTGCCGCGGACGGTTCGCTGTTTTATCACATCGGAACCACCCTGTGGGAAACGCTGGCGGGTTTTGCCATCGCCGTCTGCGTGGGAACGGGCGTCGCCCTCCTCCTTTGGTGGAGCGAGAGTGTCCGCCGCGTGCTGGAGCCGTACATCGTCGTGCTCAATTCCCTGCCTAAGATCGCACTGGGACCTGTCATTATCATCTGGTTCGGGACGGGTTCGTCCGCCATCGTGTTCATGACCGTGCTGGTGGGCGTCATCGTGGCGATCATGAATATGCTGGGCGGATTTCTTTCCACCGACAAAAATAAAATTCTGCTGCTCGAATCCATGGGCGCAACCAAATTTCAGATCCTGACAAAGCTTGTACTCCCTTCCGCCATTCCGCAGTTTATCGGAATGCTGAAGATCTGCGTGGGAATGGCATGGATCGGTTCGATCATGGGCGAATATATCGTTTCCAAAGCGGGGCTGGGGTATCTGATCGTCTACGGCGGGCAGGTGTTCCGCTTAGACCTCGTGATGGCGGCGACGGTGATCCTGTGCGTGCTTGCCGCCGGTATGTACGCGCTGGTCGCCCTTGCCGAAAAGTGGCTTGTCAAAAAGTAGCTGACTCTGTGCGGTGCAAACGGCGAGGAAAATCGCCCCTGCGCCGCCGATGAGAGGATATACAAAGCGCACGATGTGCTTTAATCCGAACAGCGAGAGCAGAAAAGCTCCCGCCAGCAGGGCGGCGCGCCAGACTATGGCGCGCCGTTTTTTTGCGCACAGAATGTCCAGCGGATACCATGACGAAAACAGCGTCGTCAAGATCCCCGCCGCACACACGCAGGAAAAAACGACCCTGCCCCCGCCCGAAAGGAGAGCAAGAACGGGCATCTGCATTTCCCGCGCGCTTTCGTCCGAGGAGATCTTTGCAAGCAAAATCGCCGCACACACGCCCGTGACAAGAGCGGCTATGGCGCACCCCGTGCCCCCGCCGCTCGACGCGCCCGCGTCGCAGATGAGCGGTGCGGCGAGAAAACAGTTCATGCACACATAGGCAAGCACGCCCGCAAGACAGGAAAAGGCGTCCGCCTCCGCTCCCTGCATCCCCGTATCCCACGGCTCCCCCGCCATAAAAAAGATAAATGCAAGAATGAGCGGAACAAGCGCCAGATTGACTGCAAAAAGCCCCTTGTTTCCGCGCCCGAAAAAGAACAGGAGAAGGCACGCCGCAAGCGGCAGAAGGCGCGCGGGCAGAGAAAGCCCCTCCTCCCCCGCGGCGGCAAGCCCCGCAAGCATACTTGCGCACATAATGAAACTGCTTACCGTCATGATGCCGCCGAACAGCGGCGCCGCCCGTCCGAACAGAGCGCGCAGCATTCCCTGATAGCCGCCGTATTTTCTTCCGCACAAAAACAGAAGAATAAAACACCCCGCATACAAAAAAACGGAGAGAGCGAGCCAGGAAAGATAGCCCCGTTCGGGGAAAAAACGTACAAGTTCGGTACCGGACAAAAAACCCGCGCCCACGACGGTACCTGTGAGGGCAGCGGCAAGGCGCACGGATTGCGCCGTCTTTTTAAAAATTGCGTTCACGCTTTACTATATGCGCGCGGCACGTCCGAATTGCAGAAAAATCTTTTAAAATCCGTGCGCAGTCTGTTTTTGCGGACTGCGCACGGATTTCTGCCCCTCTCCCGTTGGCGGAAAACACTTCCGCAAAGCAGACCTTTGCCATGGGGCAGAGGCTCTTCTCCGAAATAAAAAAAGCGCGGCCTTCGCCGCGCCTTTGAAAACGCATCACGCACTTTCAAATTGCGAATTGTACAGATCGGCATAGAACCCCTTCTTTTCAAGAAGCTGTTCGTGCGTTCCCTTTTCGATGATGTCCCCGTCCTTCATGACGAGAATGAGATCGGCATTGCGGATGGTGGAAAGCCTGTGCGCAATGATAAAGGAAGTTCTGCCCTCGGTAAGTTTATCCATTGCCTGCTGGATGAGCACTTCCGTACGCGTATCCACCGAGGAAGTCGCCTCGTCGAGGATGAGCATGGGAGCATTCTCGATCATAGCGCGCGCGATGGTGACCAGCTGTTTCTGCCCCGCGGATAGGTTGGCTTTGTCGTCCAGAACGGTGTCGTACCCCTTGGGCAGGGTACGGATAAAATGGTGCAGCCCCACCGCTTTGCAAGCGCGCACAACGTCCTCGTCCGTCACGTTTTCCTTGCTGTACACGACGTTCTCGCGGAGCGTCCCCTCAAACAGCCAGGTATCCTGCAAAACCATACAAAAGAGATCGTGTACATTTTCGCGGGTCAGATCGCTTGTGGGAATGCCGTCAATGCGGATACAGCCGCTGTTGAGTTCGTAAAAGCGCATCAGCAGATTGACCATGGTAGTCTTGCCCGCACCCGTAGGCCCGACGATGGCAATTTTCTGCCCCGCCTTGGCCTCGGCGGAAAAATCGTTTATAATGATCTTTCCGGGATCGTAGCCGAAATGCACGTGCTCAAAGGTCACGTCGCCGCGCACCTTGTCGGGAGCAAGATAAGCAGTTTTGCCGGACTCGTCCGAAAGCTGGTCTTCTTCAAGAAACTCGAACACGCGTTCGCTGGCGGCGGCGGCCGTCTGCATACTGGTAAAAGATTGCGCCAGCTGGGAAAGCGGCGAAGTGAACAGACGCACATACAGCGTAAATGCGATGACCGTTCCGAATTCGATATTACCGTTTGCGACCAGCACCGCCCCCACAACGCAG
>CASFBD010000043.1 GCA_949292885.1 uncultured Bacillota bacterium | reverse complement strand
TAACAAAGGGGTATAATCGCGCTGTTGTTGGATGTACAATAAATTATTTTGAATATGCGCCTATATTTCAATTAGTAACTTGCAAAGTTACTGTTACTGAAAACACACAAACTTCAAATGCAGAAATTACACTTACACGCGCGAATCTAAACACAAGCTCGAAAGTAATTAGCGGGTCTTTGGTAACAAATATACAAATTTCTGACGAAAAATCTGTTACATCAGATTGGTTAGAGCTTGTATTTTATATTTTCCATTAATTTAGCGATAGCTTCCTCATCTTTACACTCTGCCTCACTTTTGTGAGGCATTTTTTTACAAAATTGACATACGTTGCAAGACTTTTTGGACATAAACAGACACGCCCGCGCCCGAAAAAAAGCCCTGCTAAACAGCAATTAGTCCGCTATGCAACAAAAAAAAACGCCCGCGTTTGCGGGCGTTTTTTAAAATCTGTCGGGCAGCTGCATTTTATCCTTTTCGGAAAGAGGGCGAATGACGCGGCAAGGATTGCCCGCCGCAAAGACGCCTGCGGGAATGTCTTTCGTAACAACGCTGCCCGCGCCGATAACACAATCGTTCCCGATGGTCACGCCGCCGCAAACCACTACGTTGCTGGCGATCCACACGTTATCCCCGATGGTGATGGGTTTGGAATACTCGTAATCGAACATATTCCCCTGCCTGTCCCTGCGCATATTCCTGTCGCAGGAGAGCATGGGATGCACGGGCGTGGCGATGGTGACGTTGGGGCCGAACATACAATTTTTCCCGACGTAAACGGGCGCCGTATCCAGCACGGTGAAGTTAAAATTGGAATAGAAATCCTCTCCGACGTGCAGATTGCAGCCGTAGTCGAAACGGATAGGCGGCTCACAGAAATAACGTTCGCCGTGGCTGCCGAACAGCTGATCGAGCAACCTGACGCGCAATTCCGTTTCGTCCTCTTCGCTGTTATTGTAGCGGTAGAACAGTCTGTGTGCGCGCTTGCGCATCTGTACAAGCTGTTCCTCGACGGGATTGTACAGTTCACCGCGCACCATCCTGTCGTATTCGCTTTCCCCGTTGAGTTTTTCCGCCATTTCGTTGAGTTTTTCCTGCGAAAAATCCTCCTGCATAGAGGCGAGTTTTCCGTAAGCCATTTTGTCGTGATGAATGGTCATTTTACCCTCCTTTTGTATAAAAAATACGTATACGTATGTATAAAAACCGCCCCGTTCTACGGGGCGGAAATTTTCAGGCGCTCTTTTTGATGAGCTGGGGTTTTGCGTTGCCGAGCACGCAGTCACGCGTGATCTTCACTTCGCTGATGTCCCCGTCCGAAGGGATCTCGTACATGACGTCCGTCATCAAATTTTCGATGATGGTACGCAGTCCGCGGGCGCCCGTTTTGAGCTTGATCGCCGTGCTGGCGATTTCGCTGACGGCGGCGGGATCGAAGGAAAGTTTTACCCCGTCCAGCCCGATCAGTTTCTGGTACTGTTTAATGAGCGCGTTTTTGGGTTCGGTAAGGATCTTGACCAACGCAGTCTCATCCAGCGGCTGCAGATTGACCACGATGGGAACGCGGCCGACAAATTCGGGGATCAGCCCGAACTTGGTGAGATCCTGCGGCTTGACGTCGTCAAACAGCTGGTAATCCATCTCGTCCGTGCTCTTCACCTTGCCGCCGAAGCCGAGAGAGGTGTCGTCTTTGCGTGCCTGCACGATCTTATCCAGTCCGACAAATGCGCCGCCGCAGATAAAGAGAATGTTTGTCGTATCGATGCGCATACATTCCTGCTGAGGGTGCTTTCTGCCGCCCTGCGGGGGAACGTTGGCAACGGTGCTCTCAATGATCTTCAAAAGCGCCTGCTGAACGCCTTCGCCCGAAACGTCGCGGGTGATGGACACATTTTCGCTTTTACGGGCAATCTTGTCGATCTCATCGATATAGATGATGCCGCGCTGCGCCTTTTCAATGTCGTAATCGGCATTCTGAATGAGTTTGAGAAGGATATTTTCCACGTCCTCGCCGACGTACCCCGCTTCCGTGAGGGTGGTGGCGTCCGACGTGGCAAACGGAACGTTGAGGATCCTTGCCAGCGTACGGGCGAGCAGCGTTTTTCCGCAACCCGTGGGGCCGAGCAGAAGAATGTTGCTCTTTTCTATCTCCACGTCGTCCTGTTTTGAGGACATTCCGCTGTTGATGCGCTTGTAGTGGTTATACACGGCAACGGACAGCACCTTTTTGGCTTTGTCCTGGCCGACAATATATTTGTCCAGTTCCGCCTTGATTTCGGCGGGCTTTTTCAGTTCCACCGTCCCTGCGGGTTTTTCGTCCGCGGCGCGGATCTCCTCGTTGCAGATCTCCACGCATTCGTCGCAGATCGCCAACCCGTCGGGGCCGCTGATGAGTACTTTTGTGCGGCTTTTGGGTTTGCCGCAGAAGGAACAGCACTGTTCTTCCATAACTTTTACCTCCTTCCGCAGGCCGTGTGCCTGCGGGACTTGCGAGGGCAAAGACAAAGAGACGCCGCGGTTGCGTACAATGTATGAACGAACGGCGGCGTTGCCCTCTTTCCCTGCGGATAACTCCGCAGTCTTATCTTTTATAGAATACGTTGTCTACGAGCCCGTAATTTTTGGCTTCTTCCGCGGAGAGATAGTTGTCTCTGTCCGTGTCGCGTTCGATCTCCTGAATGCTTCTGCCCGTGTTCTGTGCGAGAATGCGGTTCATCTTGTCCTTGATCTTGAGGATGTGCTCCGCCTGGATCTTGATGTCGCTTGCCTGACCCTGCGCACCGCCGAGCGGCTGATGGATCATGATTTCGCTGTTGGGCAGGGCAAAGCGCTTGCCCTTGGTTCCGCTGGACAAAAGGAAGGCGCCCATGCTTGCCGCCATGCCGATACAGATGGTGGAAACATCGCAATGGATGTACTGCATGGTGTCATAGATGGCCATACCCGCCGTCACACTGCCTCCGGGGCTGTTGATGTACAGGCTGATGTCCTTGTTCATGTCCTTGGCTTCGAGGTAGATGAGCTGTGCAACGATGGTGTTTGCCATACCGTCGCCGATCTCGCCCGAAAGGAAAATGATCCTGTCCTCGAGCAGTCTTGAATAAATGTCGTACGAACGCTCCCCGCGGCTGGATTGCTCCACGACCATGGGGATCAGGTTGTTTCTGATCTCGTTCATGTTCACTCCGTTTTATAGATTAGGGCCTGAGGAGCGGAAATTATTCCGCTTTGTCCTCTGCCTTTTTGGTTGTTTTTTTTGCGGGCGCCTTCTTTGCGGCGGGTTTTTCCTCCCCTTCCGCTTTCTTCGTCGTCTTCTTTGCGGCAGGCTTTGCCTCGCCTTCCGCTTTCTTCGTCGTCTTCTTTGCAGCGGGCTTTTCTTCGCCTTCCGCCTTCTTCGCCGTCTTCTTTGCTGCGGGTTTCTTTGCCTCTGCCTTGACGGCTTCCGTCGTCATGTTGTTGCTCGCTTTCAGCATTTCAAACAGCTTGTTGATGACAATGTCGTTAGCGATGTATTCGCGCTGGGAAGCGTCCACGTCTTTCTTGTACTCTTCCAGCGTCTTGTTTGCCGCCTTTGCGAACTCTTCAAGTTTGGCGTCGATCTCGGCGTCCTCTGCCTTGATGCCCTCTTCGCGGATGATTTTATCCACGACCAGCTGGCTCTTGACCGTATCAGCCGCCTGCGCGCGGTATCCCTCGCGGAAAGTAGCAAGATCGGTGCCCATGTATTTGAGATAGTCGGCAAGTTTCATGCCGCCGTACTGCATCCCGAGGCGATACTCCATGTTGCGCATCATCATGTCCATCTGGCTCTCGATCATGGCATCGGGGATCTCCACTTCGGACGTTTCTGTGATCGCCTTGACAATGTTATTTTCCGTCTCGGCGTCGCCCTTTTCTTTCGCCTGTTTTTCCAGACGTTCGCGCGTCTCTTTCTTATACGCGTCAACGCTCTCCGCGCCCGCCGCGTCCTTGATAAACTCGTCGTTGATCTCGGGGAGCTCTTTCTTTTCCAGCTTGTGCAGAGTGACCGCAAAAACGGCGTCCTTGCCCTTCAGGTTTTCCGCCTGATAGTTTTCGGGGAACTTGACGTTGATGTCCTTGCTCTCGCCCACGTTCATGCCCACGACCTGTTCTTCAAAGCCGGGGATGAAGGAACCGCTGCCCAGGACGAGGGGATAGTTTTCGGATGTGCCGCCCTCAAACTTTTCGCCGTCCACGCTGCCCGAGAAATCAATGGTAGCGGTATCGCCGTTTTCTGCCGCACGCCCCTCTACCGCAACGAGGCGGGAGTTGCGCTCCTGCAGACGTTTGAGTTCCGCTTCCACGTCCTCATCCTTTACATTATACTCCACTTTCTGAATGTTTATACCCTTGTATGCGCCCAGTTTGACGTCGGGCTTGACGGGAACGGTTGCAACGAGCACTGCGCCCTTTTCGCTGATGTCGTCTACGGACAGTTCGGGTTGACCGACAACGGTGAAGTTGTCCTTTTCCTTTTCCACGATGTCGTAGTAATGTTCGGAATAAAGATTGTTGAGTGCGTCCTCAAAGAAAACGCCCTTGCCGTAATTGAGTTCGATCACGTGCCTGGGAGCTTTGCCCTTGCGGAATCCGTTGACGAAATATTTGCCGCGCGTCTGCTCGTACGCTTTCTGATTAGCGGCTTCCCATTCCTTCGCATCGAAGGTCATGGTGATTTTGACTGTGCTTTTTTCGGCGGATTTAACTTCGTATTTCATAGTAGTTTCTCCTGCTATTATTTACCTTTTTACTCGTTACAGTATTTTAACACAATCGCGCAGATTTGCAAAGCGTTTTTTACGCATTTGATTTACTTTTTTTAAAGAATACGCTATAATACCACAAAAGGAGACAGCTATGCCACAGGACGCCTTTACATTACGACACATCGCCCGCGAGCTGAACGCACAGCTGTGCGGCGGAAAGGTAAACAAGATCATCCAGCCCTCCCGCGACGAGATCGACATTCTTTTCTACGCGGGCGGGAAAACGAGGAAACTGGTGCTCAACACCAATGCCTCGCTGGCGCGCGCCATTCTTTCGGACATTCCCCGCACGGCACCGGACGTTGCGCCCAATTTCTGTATGCTTTTGAGAAAACACCTGACGGGCGCCACGCTGACGGAGGTTGCCCTGCAGGGATTCGAGCGCATCCTCGCATTTACCTTCGATTGCCGCAGCGAATTTGCGTGCGCCACCCGCACGCTGTACGCGGAGATCATGGGCAAATATTCCAACCTCGTCCTGACGGAAGGAGGCATTATTTCGGGCGCACTGAAAATTTCCTCTTTGCAGGAAAATTTTAAAAGAGTGCTCTTTCCCGGCGTGAAATATGAACCGCCCCAGCCGCAGGACAAAGCCAATCCTTCCGACGTTGCCGCCGTGACGGCAGCGCTTTCCGCCTTTGGCGGAGGGGATGTTGCAGAATTTCTGTTCAACCGTCTTTCGGGGCTTGCCCTGCCCACCTGCCGCCTTCTGGAAAAACAGCTTCCCCCGCCGCCCTACACGGAAAATGCCGCGGAAATTGCACAACGTATCCACGATTTTGTGTTCTCCGACGAAATTTCTCCCGCCGTGGAACGGATCGGCGGCGAGGCGAAGGACTTCCACGCACGCTTTGACGGGGAGAGATACCCCACCGTAAATGCCGCCGCGGACGCCTATTACACCGAGCGGGAAACCAACAAAAATTTTTCCGAAAAAAAGAGAAAGCTGGAAAGTCTTTTGCTTGCCCGCCGCAAAAAGGAAGAGAAAAAACTCGCCCTTCTGCGCGAGCGCGAACACAGCTGCTCCGACATGGAAAAGAGCCGCATTTACGGCGAACTGATCACCGCCAATCTGTACGCTCTCAAAAAGGGTGCGGAGGGCTGCGAACTCGTCAACTACTACGACGAAAACGCCGCCACGGTAAAGATCGCGCTGGACAAGACGCTCACACCCGCCCAAAACGCGCAGAAATACTATAAAAAGTACAACAAACAAAAGCGCACGCTCGCCGCCGTCTTGCCGCAGAGAGAGGAGGCAGAATCCGACCTCGACTACACACTGAGTATGCTCTCCGCCCTGGAGCGTGCGGAAAACGCGCTCGATCTGGCAGAGATCGAGGAAGAACTGCGCGGCGCAGGCATTCTCCCGCCCGAAAAGAAAAAAGTGAAAAATCCGCCCGCCGTCCCTTTCCGCGCCTTTGAAAAGGGAAAGTTCCGCATCTTTGCCGGCCGAAACAACGTACAAAACGACAGGCTTTTGCGCGAGGCCGCGCCCGACGATCTTTGGCTGCATACACAGAAATACCACAGCTCGCACGTGCTCATCCGCACGGACGGGAGAAAAGTGCCCGACGATGTTCTGCTTGCCGCCGCGGAAATCTGCGCCTGTTTTTCGGACGCCAAGCAGGGAAACAAAGTGCCCGTAGACTACTGCGAACGCCGATTCGTCAAAAAGCCGCCGCGCGCCAAAGCCGGGTTCGTGACCTATACAGATTTCAAGACCGTTCTCGCCGATCCCGTCCGCCACGCGGAACTGGAGATCTGAACACAGGAGGTACGATATGTCCGAAGCCGTTTCCGTCTGTTACAGCGGCAACAAAAAAGTTTTTCCGGGGCTTCTGCTCTCTGTTCTTTCGTTGGTAAAATTTACGCAAAGGCCCCTGCACCTCTATATCCTTTCCATGGACCTGCACGAACAGGACGCCGCGTTTTTACCGTTCAGCGAAAATCAGATACATATTCTCAACCAAGTGCTGAAAGAGAAAAACGCGGAAAGCCGCGCCGAACTCATCGACGTGGGAGAGCTTTTCCGCAAAGATCTCATGGACGGAAAAAACCTCAAAAACTACTATACCCCCTATGCGCAGCTGAGGCTGTACCTTTCCGAACTGGAAAACCTGCCCGACAAACTCATCTACCTGGACATCGACACCATGGCGGCCTCGGACATAGGGCAGCTGTACGATGTGGACATTGCCGGCTACGAATATGCGGCGGCGCTCGACTACATGGGGAAATTTTGGGTCGCCCCCGATTACTGCAATTCCGGGGTGCTTCTTCTCAATCTGCCCGAGCTGCGCCGCACAAAACTGTTTCCGCGCGTGCGGCAGTACGTGGCGGAACACAGGATGTTCATGCCCGACCAGACCGCTCTGCACCGCCTGCACAGAGCAAGGCTTATTCTGCCCATGCGATTCAACGAACAGCGTCAGATCAAACAGGATACCGTCGTCAAACATTTTTGCCGCGGGATTTTCTGGCTCCCCTTTTTTCACATTTACAACATCAAGCAGTGGGAACGCGACGCCGTGCACAAACGCCTGAAAATACACTTTTACGACGACCTGTACGAAAAATACGACCTCCTTGCCGAACAATACTCTCTCGAAGATTAAAAATTACGCCTCCGCGCATTTGCGGAGGCGTGTTTTTATTCGTCTTTCCTTTGACTTTCCTGCAAAACGCGCCTGCGTTCGGCACGGGATTTTTTTACGGAAACGCAAAGATCGAAAATATTCATGCCAATTCCCATCACGATATAGGAATAATACAGCACAAACCGCCAGATCAGCACATACCAGAACAACACGCCCGATGCGATGGACGCAAACGCGAGCATGAACACCGACTCGATCGCGCCGGAATTTCCCGGTGTAGGAATGAACACGGAGGAATAGGTTGAATACATCGCAAGCCCCACCACCGTCCAGTAAAGTTCCCAACCGGGCGTGACATACGTTCCGCACAGGGAAATCAGCAAAAAATACGGAATGGTAAACTGAAGGACAGGTTCCGCCATACACAGCAGGAACAGCACCAGAAACCATAACGGATGCTTGAAAATAAACTGCGAAAATCCCGCAAAATCACTCATCCAATTGCGCACTTTTTGCTGCAATCGCTCACTGTCCTTGACAATGCGGATCTTATGCAGGATGCGGATCCCGAGATTTGCCACCCATGCCACCACGCGCGGGCAGAACACGACAAACGTGACGGTGACGGGGATCATTCCGTTGATGCAAAACCCGATCCAGCCGCAGATATACACCGTGGTGCGCATGGTTTCGTCCTCGATCCCGGAAAGCGTTCCCGCAAGACACCCCATCACGACTGCTGCAAAAATCGTCCATGCCAGCATCTGAACGCCGTATTTTACCATTGTCACCGAAGCGGCGCTGGCGCCCGTCATTCCCTGCTTGTGCAGATAGTAGATCTGCATGGGCTGCCCGCCCGTCGCCGTCGGAGTAATGTTTTCGTAATATTTTCCCGTCAGCGCCATTTTCATGTCCTTATGAAAGCCGAGGTGATACCCGTTGCTTGCATTGAGAAGGGTATATTTGAGCGAATCGATAAAAAAAGCAAGGACAAACAGCGCCACAACCAACAGCAGATACCAGCCGTTCATGCCGCGGATCATTTCCTCGAATGTTGCCGAGTTTCCGCCCTGCAAAGTGTTGCTCAGCTGTACCAGTACAGAGATCACACAAGCAAAAATGATGACGGAGATCACCGCAAAGATTATATTTTTACGGCGGCGCTTTTTCATTTCCTCGGGAGAATAGCCGTTCTTGCCCGCACGCTTTTCCTCGCCTGCGCCCAAGGATTTCACCCCTGCCGTATCTGTTTGTTCCTCTTGAATTTTAGTTTCTTTCTTATCCATAATTCCCGCAAAAACGCTTGTTTGTTATCATTGTACCATAAAAGCGCGTTTATCGCTACCAAATATATGCACAGAAGCGCAAAAAAAGAGTCAACATGCATTTATTTTTTATTTTGCCGGAACTTTACAAAAAAACGGAGCCTGCCGCACAGATGTGCGGCAGGCTCCGTTTCCCCTAACGCGCCATTCAGGGAGCGCGGTCAGAGCAGAGCTTCCAGCGCAGCTTTGGGGCGTGCCCCCGCCGTCTGCGCCTGAACTTTCCCGTCCTTGATAACCAAAAAGGTGGGAATGGAAAAGATATTGAAACGGCGGGAGAGCGCTTCCTCTTCATCCACGTTTACCTTGCCCACCATGATCTCGGGATGATCTTTTGCGATCTCGTCCACGACGGGGCTCATCATGCGGCAGGGTCCGCACCAGGTCGCCCAGAAATCCAGAAGTACCGTCCCCTTGTTTTCCAAAACTTTTTCGTTGAAATTGCTTTCCGTGATCTTTTCTACAGCCATAGCTGTGTCCTCCTTGTTTGTTTGTACCCACAGTATATCCCAAACAAGAGCATTTTACCGTAACAATGTTACACAGCAGAAAAATTTTTTTAATTTTTTTCGGCGAGGGCGCGCAAGCCCTCTTTGTCCGCCAGGCGAATGGTCCCGCGGGACAGGGAAACCAGCCCTTCCGCTTCAAAATATTTCAGCATCCGCGAAACGGCTTCCCTCACCGTCCCCAGATGCGCGGCAAGCTGTTCATGTGTGAGTTTCAGTGCGTCGCCGCCCGCGTATCCTCTTTCTTCAAGGAGAAGCGCCGCCAGCCTTGCATCGAACTTTTTGTTGAGGACTTCGTCCAGCACCCACATCACCTGCGAAAAGCGTTCCGCCATCAACTGCGCCGTAAATGAGCCCACGGCGGCGCATTCCTCCGAAAGCGCTTTGTATGTTTCTGCGGGGATCAGGCAGACACGCGCATCCGTTTCCGCCGTCACAAACAGCGCAAACGACACGCCGCGCAAAGCGCAGGACGCGCTGAACAGACAGACATCCCCCGTACCCAGCCGATACAGCGTAATTTCTCTCCCTTCTTCGGAAAGGGTAAAAACTCGCAGTCTTCCCTCCTGCACGAGCAGAAGCCCCGTACAGTCACCGTCGTACACGCGTGCGCCGCGCTCAAAGAAGTGTTTTCGCGCAGAAGAGCGCAGCCGTTCGCGCTGCACCCCGTTCAGCGCGCCGTAAAAAGACAGATTTTCGGGCAAAAACATAACAGCCTCCGTTTGCCGTTTCCGGAAAATTCCTTTCTATTATACAACGCGCCTGCGTGTTTGTACACTCATTCACAAAAAAAGATCGCCGCAAAAGCGGCGACCTTTCAATTTTTTTTGGATTTCGCTTTAAAAATGAGCGCAAAGACAAAGGCAAACACAATAGCGGCGGTCACGCCTGCGCTTGCCGCGGACAGCGCGCCCGTCACCGCGCCGAACAGCCCCCGCTCCGCACCGCGCATGGCGCCGCGCGCAAGCAGATACCCGAATCCGCTGATGGGTACCGTTGCTCCGGCGCCTGCAAATTCCACAAGATACCCGTACAATCCCAGCGCTTCCAGTGCCACCCCCGCCAACATGAAAAAGACGAGGATGCGCCCAGACGTGAGCTTTGTAAAGTTTATGACGATCTGCGCTACCGTACAGATGGCGCCGCCCACCGCAAACGCCTTTAAAAACATCAGCGCGATCTCCACATATTTTTCCATACGCTCCTCCGATTTATGCACAAAATCTCAACATACGTGTACAGTTTTTCAAGACGGTTCGTTTTCTACCGCCACGGCATGAGCAATGCAGGGAATGGTTTCCCCCTGCCCCGACGAAACGGTGGAAAGAAGAGCCCCCGTTGCCACGAATAAAACTTTGTTCAGCCTGCCGGCCGACATTTCGTGCAGGATATAAGAACCGAACACCGACGCGCTGCACCCGGCACCGCTTCCGCCCTGAAATTCGTCCTCGGCACGCGCGTAAACCATGGCACCGCAGTCATCGTGGTTGGGAAAGACGTCCGTGCCCTTTTCCCACAACAGATCTTTGACGATCCGGCTGCCCAGGATCCCCAGGTCCCCCGTCAGAATCAGGTCATAATACCCGGGCTTTCTGCCCGTGTCGTGCAGATGCGCGAGAATGACTTTGCTCGCCGCGGGAGCCATTGCCGCACCCATGTTGTTGACATCGGAAACGCCGTAATCCACCACGCGCCCCACCGTACCGCAGGTGATACAGGGCCCCTTTCCTTCGCGGGAAACAACGCAGCTGCCCGCGCCCGTCACCGTCCACTGCGACTGGGGCGGACGCGTACAACCCAACTCCAGCGGATAGCGATATTGCCGTTCCGCCGACGAAAAATGGCTGCCCGTTGCCGCAACGGCGTTTTTGGCATACCCGCCGTCCGTCAACACCGATGCAAGCAAAAGTCCCTCGCTCATCGTTGAACACGCGCCGTAAATTCCCAGATAAGGAATGCCCGTTTCGCGCGCGGCAAACGACGCGGAAATGATCTGGTTGAGAAGGTCGCCGGAAATAAGTACGTCTGCGCCTTTCAGCTCCGCCTTTTCCAGGCTGCGGCGGATGGAATACAACAGCATCTTCCGCTCTGCTCTCTCAAACGTGC
This sequence comes from uncultured Bacillota bacterium, assembly GCA_949292885.1. GTDB lineage: Bacteria > Bacillota > Clostridia > Christensenellales > Borkfalkiaceae > Borkfalkia. The sequence continues at coordinate 2,040 of CASFBD010000043.1, read as the reverse complement.
TTTCGGAAAACATATCGTCTTCCAGCGCATAATCGACATATCTTCCCACCAGTCCTGCGCATTCCTTGGGTCCCGCCACTGTGGCGGAAGAGATGATCTTCGGCTTGTTTTTAAAAAACATGGTCTGTCCGCACTGCATAAAAACAGTTTGCCGCCCTCCGCAAAAAATATGCGGAAGGCGGCACACGAAAATGCCTTATTTTATGTTTCAGGACGCGGAGCCGTCCTGCCCGTTCCCGTCGTTCTTGTCCTTCCCTTCCGAAAATTCCCCGAAGGGATCGTTCTGCCCGGAAGCGCCCGCGGACGGTGCGGAGGGATTGGAAGAAAATTCCCCGAACGGATCGGGCGCACCGCCCTGTCCGCCGCCATTGGGGTTCTGCCCGTACGGGGGAGGATTCTGGCCGTAAGGACCGGGATTCTGCCTGTACGGTCCGGGTCCATAAGGGCCATAGGGACCGTACGGTCCGTATTGCTGGGCACGGCGCATCTGTTCCATACGCGCCTGCATATATTTTTCGTAATCGATAAAGTTTCTGTTGCGGAACGCAAAGACAAAAATGCCCGTCAGCATGGGGAAAACGATACAGACGATGATCAGCCACACATAGGAAGCAGGAGCGTATGCACGGAAAAATCCCATGTACAGAAACGCACAGCACAAAATGTTGAAGATCCAGAAAATGTAAGCAGCGATGGACGCCGCATTCATCACGGTATTCCAGTTGCCGATCAGATAATCGATGGCGACATACTGCGTATTGTTTTCTTCAAAGGTATTGACAACGTACATCCCCTGCGAGATGGCATACGCCATGGGAATGTATTGCAGGGCATAACAAGCTGTCAGGAAGATCTCCGTAAGCATGGCGAGCAAGCCGAAATAGGCAAACTTGCTTTTACCCACGCGGACGGGGCCTGCCAGTTCTCCCATCAGCCAGGTGGAGGCAAAGGGAACGAACGCAGCCCACATTTTTTTCTGCATCCCGCGCTTTTTTACCATGACCGAAAGCCCGATCGCCTTAAAGACATACACAGCCGCAAAAACAACGGCGGAAATGATATACACCCAATACATCGCCAACGGCTTGATGCCGTACGCCAGTTCCACGATGGGATTGCTGAGATTGATGATAGCTCTGAAAACAATAAAAAATTCCATATTACCCCCCGGCCGCCTATCCGGCAGTCTTGCCGAACGGATCGGCTTCGTATTCCGCCCGCAGGAGGGTAAGCCCCTTTGCAGGCATGGTTTTGCCGAGCAACTCCCTGTCCCCGCATTCCAGCGCACGGGAAATTGCTTCCGCAGAGATCTTTCCGCACCCGCAGGCAAGCAGTGCGCCCGCAATGATGCGTACCATATTATATAAAAAACCGTTGCCGCATATGTCCGTTTCCAGCACGGGAACGCCGCACTCCTCCCGCTCGCCGAGTGACAGGGAATACACGGTGCGCACCGTGGTTTTCACCGACGAACCCGTCGCGGAAAAAGCGGAAAAATCGTGTTCCCCTTCCAGCAGGCGTGCGCACGCACGCATGAGCGGAAGATCGTACTTTCCTTCCACTCGGACGGCGTACCGCTCGAGGAGCGGGTTCTCCCGCCGCGAAAAGTAGACGGAATAGCGGTAGGTCTTTTTCTTTGCCGAGCGGCAGGCGTCGAATGTTTCGGGCGCGGCGGCGCTTTCGAGCACGCGCACGTCGGGCGGGAGCTTCGCGTTCAGCGCGTCAGCGATTCGCCCGGGCGAAATTTTGATTTCGTCCGCGAGGGCAAAGTTGCAAACCTGCCCCGCCGCGTGCACGCCCGCGTCCGTCCTTCCGCTGCCCGTCACGCGCGAAAAGCTGCCGAACGCCTCTTGGATGGCCCGTTCCAGTTCGCCCTGCACGGTGCGGCCGTTCGCCTGCACCTGCCAGCCGGAAAAATTTGTGCCGTCATAGGCGACCAAAAGCGCCGTATTCATTGGTTATTGTACCCATTTTCTGCAAACGTACGCATTTTTTTGAACATTTGCCCTCCACTCACAAAAAATAATTGAGAATATCGAA
>CASFBD010000042.1 GCA_949292885.1 uncultured Bacillota bacterium | reverse complement strand
CTCACCGTGAGCACCGCGGCGCCCGCCGTGCCGTCGCCGCGCACACGGCAGACGACCAGTTCCGTTTCGTTCTGCGTCAGGATAAGAGAATATTCCTCAAGTCCGTCGCCGTACTTTGAAGCAAGCTCCGTTTCCCCGTCAAGGAAGGCTTCCCCCACCTCGTCCAGAAACTGTTTGCGGGAAAGATAATCCCCATAATCGTCCGCACGCCCGTGTGAATACATCGCAAGCGTAACCAGCAATGCGGCAAAGACGAGGACGACCGCCATCAGCACAACGGCATATTCCAGCGACACGGCGCGGCAATGTTTCTTTTTCATGCCGTCACCTCCCGTTGCTGCGTCTTTTCCGCCGTTCCGAACCGAACGGTAACAGTAAGCCGTGTTCCCTCCGCCGTGGCAACCGCCGAAAGAGAACCGCTCTCGTAACGATAGGTACAGGAGTTTTGCGCAAAGCTCGCCTGCAGGGAATGATTTCCCTGCGAAAAGGTATGCTCTGCCCCCTGCTCATATTCGGAAGAGATCTCAAACCCGAAACAAAAAGCGATGTTTTTTGCGATCGCGTTATACAGATCGGCACCTTCTGCGCCATCGGCATATGCCCTGTCGAACGCGCCGCCGATCTCCGCCGCGGCGTTGGCCGCCTGCAACGAACAGGCTGCGCGGGATTGCGCGTTCGTTGCCGCTGTGGCAGCGGTAAGTCCCGCCGCCGTAAACAGCACGATCAGCGCCATGGTAACGACGATCTCAACGATCGAAAAGGCGCGTTTACTCTTCATGACGCCGCCTCCTCTTCCAAAAGCTCGCAAGCGATCTGCTCGTTTTTCACGCGCAGAAATATCGTAAACCGAAGCTCCGAATGCGAGGAACTTCCGCTGTTTCCATATTCGTAAAAGCGAATGCCTGTAAACGTATAGGCATCTACGCGCACTTCACATCTGCCCTCGCTCTCATTGAGCGTCCCGCGACCGAGTTCCTGCGGGTACGTAAAGAGCAGCCAATTTTTTTCCTCCGAAAGAAAACTGACGGAATATGTTCCCTCTTCCCCCGCCGCACTGACAGACCGTCCGTCCGCAGAAAAAGAAAGAGTGTAATTTGTACTGTCAAAATAGGAAAACCAGTAATCCGTTTCCGATCGCACAGCCGTCAACGCATACATTCTGTCCGTTTGTTCGGAACTCTTGTCACTGAATCTGTTGATAAATACAATAAAAGATACGGCCATGCCCGCAACAATGGCAAACAGAGCGAGCGCCACGACAAGTTCGACAAGCGTGAAGGCGCGACGTCCGTCTGATTTAGAGTATCCGCCTTGTTTTATCATTCTTTCCGCGCCCTCCTTTCGCGGCAGAAAACTTTGCCGCAATATCTCCGCTGAAATGACAAAAAGGGGTCGCCGTATTTCGTTCAGCTCCCCCTTTTCTCGCTTGATATTGGTATGTAACGTGCTTGCGCGCGGGACTTTTCAGCCACGCACAAACTTTCTGCTTTTATTTATTCACTTACCGTGAGAGTGTAAATGGTGACGGCATCGTTTTCCTTCACATAGCTTCCGGAATAAGTCGCCGCCGTATACGTCTTTTCATCGTAGCTGACCGTCAAGGATCCGGCATCGCCTGCAGTCGTAACGGGATCAGTAACAAACTCGGATCCGACGGCGATGAAATAATAATCATTACCGCCTTTATTGATCTTAAACATATATCCGTCCGCGTCTTCTTCGTTCGTGATGACTTCTACGGACATATTCGTCCACTCGTTTCTGCATTCCTGCATGGCTGCGCTTTCATTTGTCTTGCTGATAACGGTAGAGAACGTGGGGATGAGTACCGCCGCAAGAATAGCGATCACAGCAATGACAATGACAAGTTCTGTAATTGTAAATGCTTTTTTAAATTTTTTATTCATAATTTTTCTCCTTTTTTGTACGCACGTTACCTATCTGTCCGCAGCATTCCGCATCGACAGAAATGCGGTACTGACAAAACAACTTTAATTTCTTATCCGAACAATACCCGGAATTATTCCTTGTCCTCGCCTTCCTGCTGACGATAGCGGCGGCGGCGCAGTTCTTTGTTGCGCTCTTTGCGGTACTGCTGTTCTTCACGAATGTTCTCGATAGTGATGTCTGCCGTCTGTTTAGCAAGCAAGAGATCGGTGTCCGATTCCAGCTTAATGACGACAGGGTTGATCTTGATCGCCTTGATCCCTTCTTCACGCACAAATCTTCCCAGATCGGTATTGATAAGAAGGAAATTCAGCACTACAACGCCGCGTTTGATCACGGCGCGCATGATCTTATCCGTCTTACATTTGAACGTAACAGCGTTGGAAGCCTCTACCTTACGGCAATCGGGATTGGCAAGTATGTAGGAAACGATGGTATCGTAACGATTGCGAACATCCGCAGGCAGCGCAGCATATTTTTCGATAAAGGACTCTTTCTGCTGTTTGTTCGCCTCGAAAACAACGCTGTTGTCCGTGATCTCGCCGTATTTTTCGACGAGTTCCTGCAAATCTTCATCCTCTTTCTCATCCGCATCGGCCGCGGTTTCTTCATAATCCTCAACAACAGGGGTCTCTGCCGGTGCAGCCACCGCAGGTTCCTTTGCGCCGCAGATCGTAACCACACCGTCCTCGACTTTAAGATAAAGCGTGCCGTCCTCTTCCAGACGCATCCCCGTACCTTTCTGAACACGGTTAAGGAGTTCTTCCTTGCGCGCATTCTCCATTTTTCCGTCAAATATCCACATTATGATGGCCGCGAGAAGGAGCACTACAAAAACGCACGTAATGGCAATATAAAAAACTTCCATGGCTCAGTCCTCCTTTTCCGCGCCGATCACTTCGGAATTCACGTCTCTGCACTCGATACGAACCACTTTCCCGTTCTGCACGATGTCCAGCAAATATTTATCGCTTTCCCTGATCTGTTTGATCTCTTCCTTAAAGCGACGGGCTTGTTTTACCATCATGGTCGCTTTGAAAGCAATGGCGACGACCAGAACGACGACAAACAACACGCTGATAACAACGATTGCAATTTCCATGCCTGTCATATTACAGACGACCTCCTGAAATTCTCCGCTCCGGCGCAACGTGAAATATCTTCATCTGTGTTCCTTTCAAAGAAGAATCTTCACTTCGTCAATGAAGCCATGAGAAAATATTTTTTATCCGCGTATAGTATACCAAATTGGCAAATTTATGTCAATATTTCGTTACAAGAAACGAAAATTTTTTTGTGAATGAATTACACAAAACTTATCTTTTCTGTGGTTTTATCATAAAAATCCACAAAAATGGTGTGATTTTGGTGCAACAAAACGTTACATTACAAAAAAACACCTGGACGTACCATAAAAAATTTTACGAATCTTCGTACTTATCTTCGCAAATGTCTTCCAAACCAAAATTTTTCGTCCGCAGATCTTTTCCGTAAAAAGGCAGATCCTTTTGCACTTTCCGGGCAAAAACGCCGTCCGCCGCCCGCTCCTCAATGCAAGGCAACGGCTTAAATATGTTAAAAACAAGCAAAATGTAATGTAAACGAGACGGCGTAAAAATGAAAAAAAATAACAAAGCGCGGCGCGGTAAAAACTCCGCGCCGCGCCGTGCTTAGCGATCGCTCCTCGAAACAGATTCGATGGCGACCGAACCGCCGCGAACCGCTTCCATTCGCGACAAAAAGTGCTTTTTGTAATACCGCAGGACCTCATCGTTTTCCGCTTCCGTCCTGACGCATTCGAGAATGAGCGAACCCCTCTCGTAATCCGTCACCGTTACGCCGAAAACAGACGCCGAACGGAACACATCTTCCATCTCATCCCTGCGCAAACTGTGAAGCTTGATATACAGAATCTCCTTTTTGTGGATGGGAAGATCTGTAAAATCCAACACTTTGATCACTTCCACACTGCGGTTGAGCTGTTTGATGATCTGCTCGAAAGTCTTGTCGTCGCCGTACAGACTGATCGTCATGCGCGACACGGTGGGATCTTCCGTTTCACCCACAGTCAAACTGCAAAGGTTATACGACTTTCCCGAGAACAGTCCGGAAATCTTTGCCAACACGCCGACGTCATTTTCCACATACAGCGAAACCCATCTCTTTTTTGCCGTACTGTCCATGTCATCTTTCCTCCTTTTTGTATTGCGTTACCATCTCGGAAAGAGAATTTCCTCCCGGGACCATGGGCAGAATGTCCAGTTCCCTGTCAATGATAAATTCTATGAGCGTAGGCTTGTTTTTCGTAGCTTTTGCACGCTCGAATGCCGCGCCGATCTGTGATCTGTCCGTCACGCGGATCCCCTCGATACCGTAGCTCTCCGCCAGCTTGACAAAATCGGGAAGATAAGGCGGACACTGCGCACCGGGCGACGAACACCACTGCTCGCAGCTTTTACGCTTTTTCAGACAAGTACAGGAATATCTGCCGCCGAAAAACATCTCCTGCCACTGACGCACATTCCCCAGATACGAGTTATTGAGGATACAGATGACGACGGGGAGTTCCTCACATACAGCCGTGGCAAGCTCCTGCTCGTTCATCTGAAAGCCGCCGTCGCCCGAAATGCTGACAACAGGCATATCCGGCATTCCCAGCTTTGCGCCCAGCGCCGAGGGAAGCCCGTAGCCCATCGTTCCCAGTCCGCCGGATGTCAGCAGACGGCTCTTGCCGCGCAGCTGCAAAAACTGCGTCGTCCACATCTGATTCTGTCCCACGTCCGTTGTAACGATGACTTCGGGAAAATGTTCGTTGACACCCGCAATGACGTCCTGCGGATTGAGCCGTCCCTGCGTATCCATCGCAATGGGCGTTTTGGCACGCAGCGATTGCAGGCGCTCCACCCACTCCTGTGTGCCGTGGCGGGGCGGCGTCGCAATTTCTGCAAACTTTTCGATGGCTTCCCTTGCGTCCGCAACGATGGGAACATCCACCACGATATTGCGCGAAATGGATGCGGCGTCTATATCGATATGCACGATCTTAGCATTTTTGGCAAATTCGCTGATCTTACCCGTAATGCGGTCATTAAACCGCGTTCCGATGGAAAAGAGCAGATCGCATTCGGAAACCGCCGTATTGGATGCCACGTTACCGTGCATCCCCATGTTTCCGATGTAAAGAGGATGATCGGTGGGAAGCGCCCCCTTCCCCATAATTGTAGTGACGACGGGAACTTCCAGCTGTTCGGCAAGCTTGGTCATTGCCTCGCCGCCGCGCGAAATGTTCACTCCTCCGCCGATCAGAAAGAGCGGGCGTCTGGCAGAAGCGAGCATTTCCGCTGCTTTTTTCAGCTGCCCCATATGCACCCCCGTGGAAGGCTTATAACTGCGGATAGACACCTCCTTGGGATATTCGTCGCTGCCCAGCGCCAGCTGAATGTCTTTGGGAAAATCGACAAGGACCGGCCCCGGCTTGCCCGTGCGGGCAATGTAAAAAGCTTCCTTGATGATCCTGCCCAGATCTTCCCGCCTGCGCACTGTCACCGCATATTTGCAGATGGAACGGCAGATCCCGACGATGTCCACTTCCTGAAAAGCATCGTTGCCGATCAGATTGGTGGGCACCTGTCCCGTAAAGCAGACGAGCGGCACGCTGTCGTAATTTGCCGTGGCAATACCCGTGACAAGGTTTGTGGCGCCCGGTCCGCTGGTGACGAGACATACGCCCGTTTTGCCCGTGGCGCGCGCATATCCGTCCGCCGCATGAACAAGCGCCTGCTCATGGCGGGGCAGTACGACGCGGAATGCCGTTTCCCCATACAGCGCATCGAACAGATCGATCGCCATGCCGCCGGGATAGGCGAACAGCGTATCCACACCCTCTTCTATGAGCGCCTTGACAAAGAGCTGCGTTCCTTTGATCTTCATAATATTGACCTCCGTTCTGTCCGCCCTGCGGCGGAAATAAAAAAGCCCCGAACGGCTGAAAAGCCGTTCGGGGCGATCGCATTGACCGTGTTACCACCCGGATTCGGGAAAGATCCCGCACTCACTCGGACGCGGACGTGCCGCAGCCGCTCCTCCGTTAACGGTGAAGAAAGCCGTCAGAGCCTACTCGTTTCCTTTGGGTCTGCCGCTCGGGGGCTACCTTCCGCCGCGCCCTTGTGAGAACTTGCACCGTCCGTTCCCTCTCTGAAACAAAAGCTGCGGGTACTCCTCCCCGTCTTTGCGTTTAAAAACTGATTAAATAAATAATACCATAAATCTGCAAGCGTGTCAAGATATTTTTTGCGCTTAAAAACAAGGAAATATCCCCACTGAAGTGAGGACCTTAATAAGTCAAAAATAAATAATATACTATTGACATTTCTGCGCCCTGTGCACTAAACCAAGGTCGTCTTTTCTTTATTTTTCATTAAAACGCATCCTTTGGTATCTTTTATTCGCACGTTAAACATGACATCCGATTTAGCGAGAAAAATCTTTTTGAATACAGATTTTACAGCCACAAAAGCCTTTTTTTCTTTTATTTATCGGCAAAGAGAATGTGTCTTTCTATCTAAGAAAAAAGAGGGATGCTTATGCAAACATCCCTCTTTCCTTTATGCCGTTTAAGGACACATATGCTTGATAAAGTTGAGCGCACAATCCACGCACCCGTCCACACCGACCACGCCGCTGTCCAGACACAGATGATGGTTTTCCGCCATTCCCCATTTCTGGTCGGTGTAATACTCGTAATACTTTTTGCGTTTTTTGTCCGTCGCCTTGATGTGCTCTTCCATCTTTTCGGGAGGCACGCCCGTATCCATGGAAAGCTTGCGCTCGATGCGCTTTTCAAGCGAGGCATGAATGTAAATTTTGATACTGTCCTCCACAATGACGTCCGAACATCTGCCGATGATCACGCAAGGTCCCTCCTGCGCCAGACGCTTGATAAGATTGGATTGCGCAATATAGATCTGGTCGGTCATAGGCATCTGATAATAAGAATACAGCGTGCGCGAAAAGAGTCCCGGTGCGCTTTCCTCGTAATGCTTCATGAACTCGGGGGACAGATTGCTGTCCTCCGCCGCCATGGAAATGAGGTCCTTGTCGTAAAACGGGATCCCGAGTGCGTGTGCAAGTTTGATGCCAAATTCCCTTCCGCCACTGCCGAACTGACGGCTGATCGTGATGACTTTATTCATAAAAACCTCCCTTGCCATGAAATTCTTGTCTATAAATATTAAACCGCAAAAAAATGCGTTTGTCAAGACTTACCCGAAAAAAACTCACACCTTTAAAAAGGCAAAACGCGCCCTTTTAAGGGCGCGTTTTTGTCAAGCCTGTTCAAACTGATCTTTTCCTACACCGCACAGAGGGCAGGTAAAATCTTCGGGAATGTCTTCCCACTTGGTGCCGGGGGCAATGCCGTTGTCGGGATCGCCGACCGCTTCGTCGTATTCGTAGCCGCAAACCGAGCAGACATACTTAGCCATATCAGAATCTCCTTTTGATTGATACTATTATTATAGCAGATTTTTCCGCCATTACAAGCGTTTTTTAAAAAAATTTACTTTGTACCCGTGGAACCGAACCCGCCTTCGCCGCGGACGGTATCCGAAAGCTCGTCCGTTTCCGTAAACTGTGCCGCAACGTACGGCATGATAACAAACTGCGCCACGCGCTCGTACGGCTCGATGCTCTGTTCGTACTCGGTATGGTTGTGCAAAGCAATGCGCAGCTCGCCGCGATAGTCGCTGTCAATGACACCCACTTTGTTGGCCGGAGCCAACCCTTTTTTGGTGGCAAGACCGCTGCGCGCGAAAATCAGCCCTACATACCCTTCGGGAATCTCTACGGCAAGTCCCGTATGAACGATCGCTGTTTCGTGCGGAGCAATGCGCACGGAATGCTCACTGAGAGCATACAGATCGGCGCCCGCCGCAAACTCGCTCCCGTAAGAGGGAAGTTTGGCTTCCGACAACAGTTTTTTGACCTTTAGTTGCATTTTTTGCATGACGTACCCCCTTTTTTATCAATAGTCTCCGTCTTTCCAAAGCCGTACAGTGCCTTCGGACAGAGTCCTTTTCAAATCGATGATGCGCTGGTTGGACGAACCGCGAAAGCGAAGTTTTAAATCTTTTTTCTCCTCGACGAACTCACCGTCCACCAGCACGTCGATATAAGAGAGCATTTCGTCCGTCGCCTCGCAATGCGCCCTGCCTGTCAGAAGATCCGTTTCCAGCGTATATCCCGAATAGCACCACACGCTCTTTTGCGGATACCGCTCGCGGAATTTGCGCAGGAGCGGCAGCAACGCGCGCTGGTTCTGCGGCTCAAAGGGCTCGCCGCCCAACAAGGAAAGCCCGGCAATGTACCCGTGCGACAGCGCAGTCAGGATCTCCTCTTCCGTTTCCTGCGTGTACGGCTGCCCGTAACAAAAATCCCACGCTTCCGCATTAAAACAGCCTTTGCAATGGTGCGTACATCCGCTGACAAACAGAGAAACCCGCACCCCAACGCCGTTTGCGACGTCGTATTTTTTGATATTTGCGTAATTCATACAGCCTTACAGGTGCAACACCCTCGCCTTGATCTCCTTGGTCTTGCCCAGGTTCCAGAAATTTTCACCCAGATACCCGCAAGTACGGCGGGTGACGTTCATCTTCTTATGGTCCTTGTTGTGGCAGTTGGGGCATTCCCATTCGTTGTCGTCGTTGATAATAATTTCCCCGTCCCAACCGCATACGTGACAGTAGTCGCTCTTTGTATTGAACTCCGCATACTGGATGTTGTCGTAGATAAAGCGCACCACTTCCTGCATCGCTTCCAGATTGTTCTGCATATTGGGGATCTCCACATACGAGATGCACCCGCCCGAAGAGATCTTCTGGAACTGCGCCTCGAAGGAAAATTTAGAGAACGCATCAATATTTTCGCGCACGTCCACGTGATAGGAATTGGTGTAATATCCTTTGTCCGTCACGTCCTCAATGGTGCCGAAACGTTCCTTGTCGATGCGTGCAAAACGATAGCAGAGAGATTCCGCGGGAGTGCCGTACAAAGCAAAGCCCAGCCCCGTCTCTTTTTTCCACTCGTCCGTTTTGTCGCGCATATGCTGCATGACGCGCACGGCAAACTCTTCTCCGACAGGATCCGTCTGGGATACGCCCTTCATGAGTTTGGTCACTTCGTACAGCCCGATATACCCAAGCGAAAGGGTAGAATAGCCGTTGAAAAGAAGTTTGTCGATGGCCTCCCCCTTTTCCAGACGAGCGATAGCGCCGTACTGCCAGTGAATGGGAGAAACGTCAGACTTGGTGCCGAGCAGAGCGCGATGGCGCACCATCAATGCTTCGCGGCACAGCTCCAGGCGTTCATCAAAAAGTTCCCAAAACTTTTTCTCGTCGCCCTTGGCGAGAATGCCGATCTGCGGCAGATTGATAGAAACAACGCCCTGGTTGAATCGTCCTTCAAATTTATAGTTTCCGTTCTCGTCCTTCCACGGCGAGAGGAAAGAACGACAGCCCATGGGACTGAACACGTTGCCCTCGTAGATCTCGCGCATCTTTTTGGCGGAAATATAGTCGGGATACAGACGCTTGGAAGAACACTTTACTGCAAGCTCGGTAATATAATCGTACTTGCCGCCTTTAAGGCAGTTGATCTCGTCCAGCACGTACACAAGTTTAGGGAAAGCGGGCGTGATGTAGACGCCCTTTTCGTTCTTGATCCCCTCGTAGCGCTGGCGCAGGATCTCAGTGATGATCTGCGCATTCTCTTCCAGATATTCGTCATCTTTGTCCAGGTACAGGAACAGCGTGACGAAGGGCGACTGCCCGTTGGTGGTCATCAACGTGTTGATCTGATACTGGATGGTCTGCACGCCGCTGCGCAATTCGTCCTGAATGCGGTCGTCTACCAGTTTGCCCATCTCCTCATCCGAAAGCTCGGGGCAGGCGTCGCGGAAGTGTTTTTCAAACTTTTCGCGGCTCTTGCGCAGATATTTTCCGAGATGGCGGATATCCACCGACTGTCCGCCGTACTGCGAGCAGGCGACCGCCGCGATGATCTGCGTGACCACGGTGCAGGCGACCTGAAAACTTTTGGGACTTTCGATGAGTTTTCCGTTCATCACGGTACCGTTGTCCAACATATCCCCGATGTTGATAAGGCAGCAGTTGAAAATGGGCTGGATAAAATAGTCTGCGTCGTGGAAGTGCAGAATGCCCTCGTCGTGCGCCTTAGAAATTTTTTCGGGCAGCAGGATACGGCGGGTGAGGTCTTTGGAAACTTCTCCCGCAATGAGGTCACGCTGGGTTGCCGCCGCCAGCGCGTTTTTGTTGGAGTTCTCCTCCATTACGTCCTTGTTAGAATTATGGATCAGGCTGAGGATCGCCTCGTCCGTCGTGTTCGCCTTGCGAACCAGCGCACGATTATAACGATAAATAATGTATGTCTTGGCAAGCGCGTAATGCCCCTGCTCCATCAGCTTCTGCTCGATGATGTCCTGAATGTCCTCCACCAGCATACGCTTTTTCTTTTTCCCTTCGATACAATCGAGAATGCTCTCGATCTCCTCCCCTGTCGCACGTTCGGACGCAGACTGCATTTCCGCGTTTGCCTTGCCGATCGCGATCGCAATTTTTGCCCTGTCATATTCGGCTACGGCGCCGTCTCTCTTGATGACCTGCATTGTGTTAAGACCTCTTTTTTTACTTCCTCAATATTATACCACTCTCGCAAAAAAAAACTGCCGCAATTGCAACAGTTTTTATAAAAATACTATATCTTGTAGAATTTGCACAATTTTTGAGCCTATATATGCCGCACCTCTCAAAGCTCACCGCCGAACGATGCGAACGGAACAATGCTTTCCGCTTCCGCCTCCAGCGTGATTTTCAGTTTTTCCGCACGCTCCACCCTGACGCGGACTTCACCCGTGAGCGCGAAGTATTCGGACAATGCGGCCGCCACGTCCCGCGCAATGAGCGCCCGACATCCCTCCGAAAGAGGCTGTTTTTCCCTTTCGAGAACGCTGCGCGCCCGAAGCGCGCTTTCCCGCAATCTGCGCATATGCTTTTTCCTCCCGACAAATATTTGCTGTGTTCTTTACACAAACTGCAATCATGAAAACTTTCTCCGCGCAAAACAGCGCCTGCGACAGCGCACTCCTGTTCTTTTTTATCTCCTTTCTCGGCTGGTGCGCGGAAACCGCTCTGTTCCTGTTCCGATGGAACGTACTGATCGACCGCGGCTTTCTTACCCTGCCTCTTTGCCCCATTTACGGAACAGCCGTTCTGGCCGTAGATTTCCTTTTGGGAACGCCGCAACACGGTGCACTTTCGCCGCTGTGGGGCAAGTCCTTCCGTTCTTCGCCCGCCGGACGGACGGCGTTGCGCGTGGGCATCCTGACACTGTATTTTCTGCTGGCGGCACTTCCGCCGGCGGCGCTCGAACTTGCCGCAGGAACTTTTTTTTCCGATGTTCTTCACCTGCGGCTGTGGAATTACTCCTACCAGAAATTTCAGCTGCTGGGAAGTGTCAGCCTTTCTTATACCCTGCTTTGGGGCGTGCTGATCACGTTGGGCATGGCAACCGTCTGGGAATCACTGCGAAAGACGGTACATGATCTCCCGTACCCTTTCCGCCGCGCCGCGGCGCTGAGTCTTTCCGCCTGCACAGCGATCGATTTCGCCTTCTGTCTGCTCTTTTTTCTGACAACGGGAACAAGACTCCGCCTCTTCTGATCACAAATTTTTTTTCAGATTGCGCCGGATAGAGCCGAAAAAACCGTTGTACCTGCCCGTTACATTGTAGATCTTTTTCGTCCCCTTTGCAATGTTGCCTGCCAACATTTTAAACGCTCGCCCCGCACAGCCGCGCTCGCCCAAAAAGACGCCGTCCTCTTGCGGAATGACTCCCACCAGCGGAATCTTTAAAATCCGCGCGATCTCGTCCGGGGAAAGAATGTCCCCGTCCACAACGAGGTCGCCGCGCACCATATTCACGACCAGTTCCACCTTTTTCAGACGATAGCTTTTAAGGACGGCGATCACTTTGTCTGCGTCGCGCAGAGAAGATACGTGAGGCGTAGTGACGACAAGCGCCTCTTCCGCAGAAGCAACCGCACGGTGAAATCCGCTGCCGATGCCGGCGGGGCAATCGATGAGCACATAGTCGTATCGGGGAGCAAGCGAATCAATGATCAGCCGCACCGCCTGCGGAGAAACGTATTTGTTCGGATCCGTACGGTTGGAGGGCAGAACGGAGAGATTGGCGCATTCCGGATGCCTTACCAGCGCCTGCGCGGCGCGGCATCTGCCCTCGATGACGTCTACTATGTCGTACAAAACGGCGCCCTCCACGCCGCACACAACGTCGATATTGTTGAGTCCGAAGTCCGCATCGACAAGGATCACCCGGTCTCCTGCCGCAGCGAGCCGCAAGCCGAGATTTACGGCGATCGCCGTTTTTCCTACCCCGCCTTTTCCGGACGTGATGACAATTTTGCGTGCCAAAAGTCTGCTCCCCGTTTAAAATTTCAAAACATATCTTATCATTCTTTTATCAGAATATCTTGCAATGTTTACGCGAAAAAAGGCGGGTTTTGTATAAAACCCGCCTTTTTTCATTTTGTATATCATGCTTTACACACCCTCTGAAGTTCATGTACCGCCACCCATACGATCCTGACCGAAAATCCAACCAAAAACGTCCAGACAGCAAACGAGGAAAAGGCGCACAATGGAAGCATTTCTCCGTCCACACCGTTGCCGAAAGTCATTACAAGCGTATATTGCAGGGATAACACAGATACCAGCGCATCCATCAGACCGATGTTCCGCAGCATTTTTACGCCGATGTTTGCTTGCGATTTTGCCTTAAAAAAGTTCCTTGCCGACAAAACAATGCGATACGTTGTATAAGCCGCTACGGCAATGGCGGGGATCGTCGAATAATCCACCGTTCTGTCCTGCATGACCATCAAGGAAATAGGTGCCACCAGCGCCAGATCCACAGCAAAGAGAGAAACACTTTGCACAAAAAAAGCTCTTGCGCGCCTTTTCTCCTGTTTCTCCTCTTCGTTTGCGACAAAGGTTCTGTGTTCAGAGAGAATGGCGTACGCCCTTAAAAGAGCCAGAAAGACAAAATAGATGCAGATACAAATATTCCAGGCAGCACCGTACACAATACCGAGAAACAGGTTGTAACCGGCAAACAGGACTGTGGCACAAAAGGAAAGCCCCGAAAAGATAAAGGTACGATAGGCGAAATCCTTGCGCAGATTGTTAAAAAAAATGTGTACGTTTTCCTTTTTTTGTGACATAGTCCGTTGCGGTTCCTTTAAATAAGTTCTGTGCTGAGCAGATCGTTGCCCTGTTCCAACAGGTTGGAAAGCTTTTCTTCGTTTTCCTCAATGACGGGCAAGAGCCGCGCCGTGTTCTTTTGAGAAAGTTTTTTATACAGCGGATAATTGATGCAGCAGAGCACAATCCCCGCGATCCCCAGCACGATCCCGCCGGCAAAGCCCGCAACGCCGCCCGCATTCAACATGACCAGACACATCCCTCCGCCGAGCACGAGGGCGGCAATGACACCGAAAATATAGCTGAAAACGCGTGCCCCGAAGGTCTTTGCCCCGTTCAGGCGTCTGATCGTCTGAAAAACGTTTTCTGCCTGTCCCTGCAGCCTGCGAAGCTCTGCGCGGTGTTTCAGTTTCCTGTCCCTGCGCAGAGATAGCGTGACCGAAGACAACGCCGACGGTGCAGAAGAAACGATCTCCCAACCGAACGCTTCATAAAGATCGGCAAGCCTTGCCGACTCCTCCGCCTTTCCCGTCTTTGCCGTATACTCATATGTGATAAAATCCTTTTCCGACATTTTTTACCTCCTGTTCCCGATTTCGGCTGCCTTTCCTGCGCGCTTTTGGTTGACAACCTTGATGGAACAGTTGTATCATAGAAGAAAACGGAAAAAAAGTCAATCCAAAAACAGGACAAAGAAACAAATGGGCGGAATGTGTATCCCCTATTGAAACAAAAAGGAGGAAAATGTACCGTGGATTACACTCCGGAAGAATATTCCAAGTACTACATCACGCAGGCGCTGTTCAGGCTGATGCAGGAATACGAATACGAAAAAATCAGCGTAACGGACATTGTAAAAAAAGCAGGTGTAGGCAGAGTGACTTTTTACAGGCATTTTAAAAACAAGGAGGAGGTCATTCTCTTCTATTTTGAACACAACCGCAAGAGTTTTCAGTTTGAGCAACGTTTTTTTGCACGCACGCGGGAAGATTATCTGCAGGTCGTTACCTCCGTATTCCGACTGTTCAAGGAAAACGTTCAACCATTGAAACTTCTCCGCAAAGCAAGGCTGGAATATATTTACCTCGACTACCTCAATAAGCATTTTGCGCAGACGTTTTCA
>CASFBD010000041.1 GCA_949292885.1 uncultured Bacillota bacterium | reverse complement strand
GGTCGCCGTACACCGTTGCCGACGAGGAAAACACGATTTTTTTGACACCGTGCGCACGCATGGTCTCCAACAGCACCAATGTGCCGTAAATGTTATTGTCGTAATATTCGAGAGGTTTCTGGCAGCTTTCGCCCACCGCTTTCAGCCCCGCAAAGTGAATGACAGAATCAAACTTATTTTCGGAAAAGATTTTATCCATCGCCGCGCGGTCGCGGATGTCTGCGTTGTAAAAAGCAAAATCCTTGCCCGTGATCTTTTTCACGCGGGCGAGCGCTTCCTCGCACGAATTGCTGAGATTGTCCACCACAGCGACACGATAGCCGCGGTCCAACAACTCCACGAGCGTATGGCTGCCGATAAACCCGGCGCCGCCTGTCAGAAGAACGTTTTCCATGCTCCACCTCTCTTGCTTACTTTGAAATACTTTCGGGCAAGGGCGGACGCACCGCCTCCCCTCTTTACTTCTTTAAAACTATACCCTTTTTTCCGTAAAATGTCAAGAAAAATTTTTAAACTTTGCGCAAACTTGCCCGGGCAATTTCTCCTTTTTCCAAAACAAAAAAGTGCCCGGCCGGGCGCTTTATACAGACGACGTGTCGCCTGCAATTTATCCTTATGCGTTCATCAGCGAAAAGCTCTCTTTCAGCGCGGGATACAGGGCGCGAAAGATCTCGTAACGCTTGCGATACAGCTCCGTGCGCGCGGGATCGGGCAATGTGACCGAGGACACACGCACCAGTTTTTCCGCCGCCTGCTCCACGCTCTGATACTCACCGCATCCCACCATCGCCAGCATGGCGGCGCCGTACGCGGGGCCTTCTTCCACGCTGGGACGCTCCACACCGATGCCAAGCACATCCGCCACGATCTGCCGCCACAGCGCGCTCTTGGCGCCGCCGCCGCAGATACGGGTGGAAGAGATGTTCACCCCGTTGCTCTTTGCGATCTCAACGCAGTCTTTCAGGGCAAACGCTACCCCCTCCAGCACCGCGAGCGTCATCTGTCCGCGCGAAGTATCGGGACGCATCCCGATGAATGCGCCGCGCGCATTGACGTCGTTGTGCGGGCTGCGTTCCCCCATCAGATAGGGCAGGAAATACACATCGTTTTTACCGAGCATTTCTTCCAGTCCGGCCTGTTCGGCGGCGTAATCGCTGCTCTGCAAGATCTTATCCGACCACCACGCGTTGCAGCTCGCCGCCGACAGGATACAGCCCATGACGTGGTACTTTCCGTTTGCATGGCAAAAACTGTGCAGTGCATTTTTCCTGTCCACGGAAAAACGATCCGCAGAAACGAACACCGTACCGCTCGTCCCGAGAGAGATGTTGCAGGAACCGTCTTTCACTGTTCCCGTGCCGACCGCCGCCGCGGCGTTATCGCCTGCGCCGGCACAGACGACGACGTCTTTGCTCAGTCCCAGCTGCTGTGCGATCTCCTCTTTCAGCGTACCGCACGGCTGCCAGCTCTCTTTCAGCGCGGGGAGCCATTCCTCCTTCACGCCGCAGATCCCGCACATTTCCGCGCTCCAGCAGCGGTTTTTCACGTCGAGCAGGAGCATTCCGCTCGCATCCGAAAAATCGGTGACGTGCGCGCCGCAAAGGCGGTACGCCAGATAATCCTTGGGAAGCATGATCTTTGCGATCTTTGCAAAGTTCTGCGGCTCGTTCTCCTTCATCCACAAAATTTTGGGCGCGGTGAACCCCGCAAACGCGATGTTCGCAGTGTAGGCGGACAGTTTTTCTCTGCCGATCACTTCGTTGAGATATTCAGTCTGCTTTTCCGTCCTGCCGTCGTTCCACAAAATGGCGGGACGAATGACCTTGTCCGACTTGTCCAGTGCCACCAATCCGTGCATCTGACCGCCAAAGGAAATCCCCTTCACGTCCGCGGCATTTTGACCGGAAAGCAGCATACGTATACCCGAAATTGCGGCAGAATACCAATCTTCCGGGTTCTGTTCGCTCCACCCGCTCTGCGGGTAAAACACGGGATACTCCTGTGTATTTTGCGCAAGGATGCGCCCGTCCGCCCCCACGAGCAGGAACTTTGCCCCGCTCGTGCCCAGATCGACACCGATGTATGTATTCATATTTTTACGAGAAGAGGACGCTGTTCACGACCGATTCCAGCGATTCCTGTTTGCCGCTGCCCGGAAGCTCGGGTGCGCCCAGTTTATCCGCATATGCCGCCAACTCTTCCAAAGAGGTGGAATCGGACAGGATCTTTTTGCCCATCTCGGTATTGCGGAAGCTGGAATAACGGTCTTTGACGAACTGTTCCAGTCTGCCGTCCTCGATGAGCTTTGCCGCTTTCAAAAGTCCAAGCGCAAAGGTGTCCATGCCCAGGATATACCCCTCGAACATATCTTCCGCGGTATAGGAAGGACGGCGGTTTTTGGCGTCGAAGTTGAATCCGCCCGTCAACCCGCCCGCTTTGAGCACCTCGTACATACAGAAGGTAGCGGAATACGCGTCAAAGGGAAATTCGTCCGTGTCCCAGCCGAGCATGGGGTCGCCCTGGTTCGCGTCGATGGAACCGAGCATCCCGTTGACGGCGCTGATACGCAGTTCGTGCTCGAAGGTATGCCCCGCCAGCGTGGCATGGTTCGCCTCGATGTTCATTTTGAAATCCTTATCCAGCCCGTGCGCCTTCAAAAATCCGATCGCCGTCGCCGCGTCGAAATCGTACTGGTGCTTCATGGGTTCCTTCGGCTTGGGTTCCACATAGAAATCTCCCGTAAAGCCGATGCTCCTGCCGTATTTCACCGCCATCTTCATCAGACGGGCAATGTTTTCCTGTTCAAAAGCAACATCTGTGTTCAGCAGCGTTTCGTATCCCTCTCTGCCGCCCCAGAACACATATCCCCTGCCGCCCAGCTTGACGGTGAGATCCAGCGCCTTTTTCACCTGCGCCGCCGCAAACGCGTACACGTCCGCACTGTTGGTGGAGCCTGCACCGTTCATATAGCGAGGGTTGCCGAACATATTTGCCGTGCCCCACAGGCACTTGATATCCGTACCCTTCATCTTTTCCAGAATGTAATCGGAGATCTCGTCCAGACGGCGGTTGGTTTCCTTGATGTCGTCCGCCTCGGGAACGAGGTCGACGTCATGGAAACAGAAATAGCGAATGCCCAGCTTTTTCATAAATTCAAAGCCCGCGTCCACTTTGGCTTTGGCGTGTTCCATCGTACCGGGTTCCGTGCCGAAACTCTTGTCCGCCGTGCCCCTGCCGAACATATCTACGCCGTTCGCGCACAGATTGTGCCACCACGCCATGGCAAAAGGAAGATGTTCGCTCATCTTTTTGCCCAGCACCACTTTGTCCGCATCGTAAAACTTAAACGCCAGCGGATTTTTGCTTTCCGGCCCCTCGTATTTGATTTGGGGGATCCCCTTGAAAATTTCCTTCATATTTTGCTCCTCTTTTCCGCGCGGCTTACCCGACGCGATTTTTTCTTGTTTTTATTTTACAACACGCGGCTTGACAATACAATCCAAAAGTTATACAATTATGAACAAAAGTTACGATGTTTGAAGAGGGGACAAAAGAACTATGATCCGCTACGAATCGGACAGATCCAACATCAACAATTATTTTTACCGACAGACAGACGAAAATTTAACTTTTCCCGCGCACATTCACGATTCTTTCGAGTTTTTGTACTGTTTTGAGGGGGAAATCCTGCTGTCCGCGGACGCAAAAGAATACCTGCTGCACGGCGGAGAGGCGGCTCTGCTCTTTCCGTCTGTCGTGCACTCCTATGATACTCCAACACATTCCCGTACAGTTTTGTTTGTTTTTTCCGCATCCTATATTCACACTTTTTACGAAAGTTATAAACTGAAAACCGCCCTCTCCCCCGTCTTTTCCTTTGCCCCGCATGAAGACGCCGTGCGCATTCTCGCCGACCCAGAAACGGATTTTTACAGGATCAAATCCTGCCTGTACCTCGTCCTATCCGAACTTGTTCGGCACACGGAATTTACCGACTGCGATATACGCTCGCGCGATCTCTCCGCAAAGATCCTTTCCTATATCAAGGAAAATTTTACCGAACAACCCTCCCTGAAAGAGCTTGCCCGTCAGATCGGATACAGCTACAACTATGTTTCCGGCTGTTTTAAAAACATTTTTCACACCAACTTTTCCAAGCTGGTCAACGGTTACCGCATCGGACTGGCGCAGAGCCTGCTTGCCGACAGTGCCGACACCGTCATCAGCATCGCCGCGGCGTGCGGGTACGATTCCCCGCAATCCTTCAACAGAAACTTCCTTCACGTGACGGGAATGACTCCCACCGAATACCGCGCACGCCAGGAAGCCATGAAAAAAGTGACGCATTTACAATAAAAAACGTGGCGCCCGGAAATCCGGGCGCCACGTTTTGTCTCAAAATTACTGTTGTTCTTATGCCTCCGCGGCAATGCTTGTCCGCATGGCGGAAATGGCGTTCTTTTCCAGGCGGGATACCTGCGCCTGCGAAATGCCCACCTCGTCCGAAATTTCCGTCTGCGTCTTTCCCTCGAAATAACGAAGCTGCAGAATTTTGCGTTCCCTTTCGGTAAGCCTGCTCATTGCCTCGGCAAGTGCCGCGCGCTCCGTCCAGACTTCGTCGTTGTTCTTCTCGTCGCCGATCTGATCCATTAAAAGGAGAGAATCGCCCGATTTGTTGCAGACGGGTTCAAACAGCGACACGGGATCGGAAATGGCATCCAGCGCGTACACCACTTCCCGTTCGCGCACCTGCATGGCTTCGGCGATCTTTGCGATAGTCGCCTCCTTGTCTTCTGCTTCCAGCTGTTCGCGCGTCTTTAAAATGCGGTACGCAGTATCGCGGATACTGCGCGATACGCGAAGGGAATTTCCGTCACGCAAAAATCTCTTGATCTCCCCCATGATCATCGGGACCGCATACGTAGAAAAGCGCACCCCGACGTTAATGTCAAAATTTTCCACCGCTTTCAAGAGCCCGATACATCCCGCCTGAAACACGTCGTCCGCGTTGGCGTTTTTTGCCCAAAATCGTTTGACGATGGAGAGCACCAGGCGCATATTTCCTACAATAAACTTGCGGCGCGCGGCCTCGTCTCCCTCTTTCAAGCGGCGCATGAGTTCGTCGCTCTCCTGCGCCGTGAGGACGGGAAGTCCCGCCGTGTCCACGCCGCAGATGACAACCTTTTGCAGCATTCTACACCTCCCTTTGTGAGGGAAGTATGCGCCTTTGTAAAAAAATTATACGACCGTACCCATAAAACTGTGACAAAATCTTTAAAAAAAGATCTCCGCCCGATGCGAAGATCTCATCAAAACCGAACTTAAACCAGACACTCATTTACCGCATTACCATACGATCTTTCTATGCAAATGCGTTTTGTTTTGTCCTGTTTTTCAAATGAAAATAAAGCAGAACGCACGCCACCACATCCGCCACAAAAATAAACTGCAACACGGCAAAGACGATCATTTCGCTCTTTATCACCTTTTTCTCCGCATAGGCGCGAAGAGAAGAAACGGCGCCCGTCAACCCGCTCATCAAGATCGCCAGGCAATCAAATAAAACAAAAAATACGGTAAAGCCTATCCCGAACACCGAAGCAAAAAAGAGAACGCCAAGCACAAAAATCACCGCATAAGCCGGGATCTGGCAAAGCTTTATGATCATGTTCAGCCGCGCCAAACTCAACGCATCGTATTTTCTGACAAGTCCCGCAACGGCAAGCGCAAGGGCAAACACAAACGCGACAACCGCACACAAAAGCATTGCGGCAATGAGAAGATACCCGTTGCTGAAAAATACCCTTTCCATGATTGCGGGCGTGTACAGGCAATACATTCCCAAAAACAGAGAATACGGAAAAATCATGACCGGAACAGCGAGTATATATTTTCCCATTCTTACGCCCCCTTGCAAAAAAGTCTTTTCCCCTTTCAAAAATCTGCACCCATCGCTGCCGGAATAAACTTTTTTCTCCGGTAATTATACTATGATATTACGTTTTTTGTCAACGAAAACTCAAAAAAGGCGCGCGAAAACCGCGCGCCTTTTATTATAAACAGCAAATACAAACGATCAGCCACAAACACCCGCAGCAGGATCGCCCCGATTGGCAGGAGCAGCAGGACAGATCGTAATGATAGGGTTTGACTTTTACAATATTCCTTACGCGCGTAACGGCAGGATTGCTGAAAAAAACAACCCCTTCGCCGTCCGTGACGCCGGAAATGTTTGTGATCGTTTTCATCACTGCACCTTGACTTTAAAGAGCACGGTAACGCTTTCTCCCGGCGCGAGATCTTTAAGCGGGATTCCCGCCGCGGGATCGTACGCGGGATAGGAGGTCCCGTCTATTTCCACGCTTCCGCCGACAAACGTCGTCCCGGCGGGAATGGCGTCTTTGAACACAAGATTCGTCTTGTTCAGGCTGCCCGTATTGGTAACAACGGAGGTATACAAAAGCTCTTCCCCTGCAATGGCGTAACCCTTATCCACGCTCTTTTCAACCGACATACGGTTGGAAATGAGCGCCAGGGAGACCTCGTTCGTGGGCTCTGTATAGGTGACGGGGCCGCGCAGAGGATCTTCTACCATATAAGATACGGCGCCTGTGTTTGTGACAAAATTATCCGTTTTCGGATCGTTGGAAAGAATGGTATATTCTACCGTAGAACTTCCGCCCGAGGGGAGGTCGTCAAGGGCAAAGCCCGCAACAGGGTCGTACGTGGGTTGAGAGACGCCGTTGACAAAAACGCTGCCGGCAACGTGGGTTGCGCCCGAACTCATGTTGTCACTGAAAAACATATTTTTCAGCGTCGTTGCGGAATTGTTGGTGATGACGACCTTCTGTGCAGCATTCTCGTTTTCGCTCAAAAACGTCTTATCCGAGCTTTTTACACGGGAAACTGCGGAAGTAAGCACTTCCGTTTGCACGATGTTGCTGTTTTGTTCCCCCGCCTTCATAGATCCGTCAGGCAGAACGTAATCGAAATTGACATTGGATTGGTTGTTGATGATCATAGTTTTTCCTCAATTTATTTTTACTTGAAAAGTTACGGTGACGCTCTGACCCGAAGCGATCGCCGGAAGCAGAAATCCGACGGCAGGATCATACGCGGGATAAGCGATCCCATTGATTGTGACAGAACCGGCCACAAAAGAGGTTCCTGCGGGAATGGGATCCCGGAATACGGGATTTTTTAACGTAAGATTCCCCTGATTGGACGCCACGGAAGTATACGTGATGAGTTCTCCCGAAGACGCAAACGTTTTATCCGCCGTTTTTATAAGATTCATGCGCACAGACACGATTGTAAGCTCCACGCGTTCGGAAAGAGAAGAACTTGCCACCGTATACCCCGGGAAGGGGCTGAACGTATAATCTGCTCTGGCGGTGTTGGACACGGGATTGACCGCAGGCAGAGCACTCACCGTTGCCGTAAGAGTTACGACAGCGCTTGCCCCTGCCGCCAGCGGCCCGAACGTAACAGGGAACGCTCCGCCGTACGGCACGCCGTCGATCGCTACGGAACCGGCGTCGAGCGTCAATTCGGGAGGCAGGATGTCGTTGAGTTTCACCGTATCCGCAGCCAGGCTGCCCGTATTGGTCACTTTCAGCGTGTACGTTACCTTTTCCCCCACCGCCGCGTAAAATTTGTCCGCACTCTTCTCCACGCGCACCTGTGCGCCCTTGCTGTCGATCTGCAAAGCGAGTCCGTTGGGGACGTACAGATCGCCGCTTGTCGTAAAACGTACCGCCGCCGTCGTCATGCCCGTTCCGAGCAGGGATGAAACGTCTACAGCCGTGATGTCCCAGCCTTGCCTGCAGGCAATGGTATTTGTACTCGCCATAGCGTTTGCATTGCGGGTTCCGAATGTTCCTCCGCTCTCGATCGTACCGTTTTCATTGTTGATCTGCGAAGCAAAAAAGTTTCCGACGGGATTGTTCGGCCCGGAAACAGTCTGTAACGACGACACCGTCTTTCCGAAGAGCATCTGATCTCCCGGAATGACAGCATCCCCTTCCTGCGCGGAAATAAACATTTTCCCCGAAACGGGAAGGGCTTCCGGAGTCAAAAATCCCGTCAACGTCACGTCCGTACTGCCCGCGGTAAGAGATACCACTGTACCGCCTGCCCAAAACGTGAGATTACGCAAAGGAAGGGAGGAGTTTTCGTACACCACGGCAAGCGTCCAGCCTGCATGGTTGGTTTCCAGCGTCTGCGAATCCGTTGCTTCGATCAATGCGGGGACGGATCCGGCAGAATAACTGCCGTTCATTGCGCTTTGAACATATGGCGTTACCTTTGCAGAGCGCACATAAAAACCGATGGTCACCCCACTGTTTGTGACGTTAAACTCCTGTTTGGTCAGAGGGTCGGGAAAGATCGGAAAATTCCCCTGCGGCGTTCTGAACGCAACGGTGTTATTTATAAGCGAGGAAATGTCTCTCGAAGCTGAACGGTACAATCCGCCCCAGATCAGTTCCGCATACAGCACCTTACTGCCCGCAGAAAGAGAGAGCGGCGCGGCGGAACCGTTTTTCGTATAATCCAGAGTGGTTCCGGCAGGAAAATCGTTTACTTTTAAGGAGAGGTCGAGACTTGTAAACGCACCGATCGAACCGAGCAGTCCCGCCGTATTTGCATTGGCGGCTTTGCTCAATCCCAACGTATTTCCTATAAACACGATACCGCCGTTCTTGATGTTGGAATAGCGCTGTAAAAATGCCACTTGTTTTTACCTCAAAAAAATTACATAACCAAACCAGCCCTCAGATAAGGGCGGCGGTTATGTATCGAAAAAGCAATTTATGTTATCACCGTATGCCCCGAAATGAAAAAAAGTTCCGCAGCCGTTTGCGGAACCTTTCCTTGATTCATGTGCATAAAATAAAGGGACGTTTCTTAATTTCCTGTACCAAAGGAGTCTGCCATGAAAAAGATAAGCCTGATAAAAAGTCTGAATGTCGCCGATAAGTTTCTGCTCTGTTTTCTTGTCCTCTTTTTTGCACAGATCGCCTATGCCCTGTTTACAGACAGCCAGCTTTCGCCGCAAACGGCTTCCCTGGACGTTGTTTTCCGCACACCCTCCCTTTCAGACGACAGGAAGAAAAACTGAACCGCATATTCTTAAAGCGCGGAATATATGCCACCGACACGATAAAAGAAGCGACCTATCCGATAACGGTTGCAATGGCTGCTCCCTGCACCCCCATTTTAAAAACAAAAATAAAGATCGGATCGAGAATTGTATTGATGATCGCACCCAGCAACATAGAAAACATTGCAAATTTAGGGCTCCCGTCCACGCGAATCAGGGAATTGAGCGCCGTAGAGATCATGGTAAAGGGCAGCCCGATCCCGATGATGTATCCATAATCCAGCGCATACGAACGGTTCAATTCCGTTGCGCCGAAAAGGGTGAGAATGGGATCGATAAAGACGAGAAAAACCACCAGAATGAGTATGCCGGCGGCCGTTACCATAACAACTGCATTGCCTAACCCTCGCTTTACGCTTTCCGTATCCCCTTCCCCAAGTTTTAAACTGAGAAAAGCCGCCCCGCCGTCACCGATCAGAACTGTCAGCGCCAAAGCTATAATGGTGATAGGAAAAACCACCGTAGTTGCTCCGTTGCCGATATATCCTACGCCCCATCCGATAAAAATTTGGTCGACAATGTTATAAAGAGCATTTACGACCAACGCAATCACACACGGAATGGCAAACCGCACAACCAGCTTTCCGATCGGTTCCGTCGCAAAAATACTCTTTTTCCCTTCCGAATTTTCTTCCATATCCTTGCCTCCTATTAGGTAATAAGTTACGTATTTAGTTCAAAAAACAGGCAGTAAGCCAGACATTGACCCGGATCACCGCCTGAAACGCGTTCAATTTGAAATATTGTGTAAAATCAAGCCAACCGATTGCAAAAAAATCTGTTTCTGTTCGGCGGACAGGTCTTTACAAAGTTCGTTAAAAACTTCTTCGTCCTGCGCAAGGATGAGCTTATAGATTTCCGACGATTTTTCCGTACTGGTTATTTTTTTATACCGACGATCGGAAGCGGAAGGAACACATTTTATAAACCCCTTGCTTTCCAGCTTTTGCAAAAGTTTTGTCATGGCAGGATGCGTCACCTGTTCTATCCGTTCCAGATCGTTCTGATGGATCTCCGACTGCCCGGACGCTTCCAGGCGGCTGACCGAGCCAAGTACACGCAACTGAACAGAAGTCAACCCCATTGCGGCAGCCTTCTCATCCATTCTTTTACGAAAAGCCCTGTTGATGATGGCTATTTTCAGCCCGAACGGCATTCCGATCGCCATGATTCTCCCCTCCCGCCGAAATAAGTAACCTGTTACATAGTATACACTCTTTGCTTTGTTTTGTCAACAAAGAAAGGCACTATGAAGGAACTTTTTATCCTATAACTTTTTTAAACGGGCGCATATTTTTTGTTCTGTCTGCCCTTTTCAAACCGTGCAGAAGGATTGCAGATTGTATTCTTTCCGCCGCGAGCGCGAGGGCGCGTACCAAAGCGTATGTAACCGACGCGCGAGATGGGCAGAAAGGGCGCAAGATGCGCCCTTATCCGCAGTTTGACGCCTGCCGTTCGCTTTAAACTTACGGGCACACCAAAAGAAAGGCAGGGTTAACCCTGCCTTTCTTTTGGTGTGCCCGCCGGGAATCGAACCCGGAACCTACAGCGTCGGAGGCTGTCACTCTATCCAATTGCGCTACGGACACGTATTCTGTTGTGTTTATTATACCAAACTTTGTAAAAAAAGCAAAGAGTTTTTACGCATCGACAGAAATTTTCTGCCGATGCGTATTTTCTTCTTTTGTAAAAAACTTTATTTTGTTCTCAAAACAGGGATACGTTCCCTTTATTTCGTGACCGTGACCTTCTTTAAAGCGCGGGGGCTGTCCGGATTTCTGCCCTTGCCGCAGCTGACTTTGCAGGCAAGCATCTGCGCCGTCAAGGCAAAACGGTACATGGTAAGAGCCTCGTTTTCACCGCCGGGGATCTCCACGACGTGCACGCTCTTGCCCGCGAAACTTGCCGCGTCATCCGTGACAACGTACAGATCGGCACCCAATTCGACCATCTTGTCCGCACATTTAAGATAATCTTCCCTGTGCATTCCTTCTGAAGCGGCATCCAGTCCGTTTTTGGATGCAAACAGAATGACCTTTGTCCCCTCTCCGACCATAGCCATCGGACCGTGGTAGAAATCGGAACTGTGGTATGCCCTGGCGCGGATATAGCAGGTTTCCTGCAATTTCAGTCCGCACTCAAAAGCAATGGCCGACGAAACGCCGCGCGAAAGGATAAAGCACTCGTCCGTGTGAACAAATGCGTCCACCATTGCATCCGTTGCAGTATCGATCTTCTTCGCATCTTCGGCAAGCCGTTTGCCCAACCCGGAAAGCAACTTGTCCTGCGTGCCGGCGAGGACATCCGCAAGAAGCTGTGCAAGATACAGCTGAGAACTGAACGTCTTTGTGGCGGCAACGCTCTTTTCTTCCCCCGCAAAACAGCACAGATGGAACTGCGCGAGCTTTGCCAGCGGGCTTTGCTCATCGTTGGTAATGGCAACCGTAATTGCGCCGCATTCATTGGCGTTTTTTACGATCTCCATGACATCTGCCGCCTTACCGCTCTGCGAGCACGCGACCACGAGAGAATTTTCCAGTTTGAGTTTAGCTCCGTACATGGTGACCACGGAAGGCGCTCCCGAAGCGACGGGAAGCCCCGACGTGCTTTCCACCAGGTATTTGAAATAGATCATGGAGTGGTCGGACGTTCCGCGCGCCGCCGTATAAATGTTTGCGGGTTGTTTTTTTGCGATTTCCGCAGCGAGCTTGTCCAACACCGCCTTATTTTTCTGAGCGAGCGTTTCCAGCACCTGCGGTGCGAGGTTGAGTTCCTGCCACATCAACGTATCTTTGTACTGCATTTTTATTCCTCCGTAAATTTAGCGAGCGTCTGGCGAACTTCCTGTTCAAACCTGCGGATATAACCCGTGACGTATTCTGCAATTTTCAGATCTTTGTCCAGCATCAGCGGTGTGAGATCCATGGCATAATTGAGCCCCGTATAAGTATCGCAGGCATGGCTTGCCGAGAACGTGGCGTTGGCGAGCCTTCTGCCTTCGGCGGCAAGATCGTAATTTTTTCCTCCGACGATCTGACTGTCGAACACAGCGGAGAGGCATCTGCCGATATTGGGATGGCCGCCGCAGTCGAGGAACACCTTTTCGCTGTCGGGCATCCAGTCGAGATCTCTCCACACCTCACAACCGAACACCTTTTCGGGGCGCTCGTCCTCTTTTAAGAGGCGCAGGGCGGCGATGACTTTGGTAGCAACGCCGACGTGCGTATCATGCTTGTCCGCGAGGTTATGCGTATAAACGTATTTGGGGTGTGTTGCGCGCAGGATGTGAACCAGTTGTTCCACGATCTCCTTATCCTGTTTATCCTTTGCCTGCGAAGAAGGATAACCGAGCAGGAGCTGAGCGCTGTATTCGCCTACAAATGCCGCCTTTTTTTGTTCGACAATGCGGATGGCCTTCATGTCCTCGTCCGTGTAGTCGGCATACAGTCCCGAGCGGGGGCTGCCGGCGCCGTCCGTAACGACCACGCCCGTGAACCATTTGTCTTTTTTGCCGAAGCAGTCTGCGATCGGACCGTACGCCATAAATTCGATGTCGTCCTGGTGCGCCGAGATGCAGAGGTGCGTCGTGCGGCGGAGCGCCGCCGCCTGTTCCTCCCCGTCGGGGATATAAACGATGGCTTTCTGATTGAGTTTCATGCTGTCCTCTCCTGGTATATTTTCCGCCGCCCATCCCCGTTTGGACGGGCATAGACAAACTCAGCATGAGCCGCGCGGACTCATGCCGAATTCTAAAAATGAATTTTACTTCTTTTTCCTGTTCACGTAGGTCGTATGCAGGATCTCGTGCGCTTTGTGAGAACCGGGCGCGCCGAAGAATTCCTCATACAGCTTTGCAATGGCAGGGTTCTCGTGGCTCTTGCGGATGACGGACTTTTTATCCTCGTCGTAGAGAGCTTTCGCGCGCTTGGAACGCAGATCGGTATTGCGGCGCACATACGCGCTCTGGATGGGCTGACCGCCGCCGTTGACGCAGCCGCCGGGGCAGCACATGACTTCCACAAAGGTGTAGTCGCATTCGCCCTTTCTGATCTTTTCGCAGAGCTCTTTCGCGTTTGTAAGTCCGCTTGCGACGGCAACCTTGACTTTGGTGCCGTTCAGATCGTATTCCGCTTCCTTGATGCCCTTTACGCCGCGCACTTCCTTGAAGTCGATGGCATCGAGCGGTTTGCCGGTGATCTTTTCCGCTGCGGTACGCAAAGCAGCTTCCATAACGCCGCCCGTTGCGCCGAAAATGACGCCCGCGCCCGTGAATTCGCCGAGCGGATTGTCAAAGGTTCCGTCGGGCAGTTCGTTATAAATAATGCCGGACGTCTTGATCATTTTGGCAAGCTCGCGCGTGGTGAGAACGGCGTCGATGTCAGGATAGCCGCTGGCATTTTCGTCCTCGCGCGTCTTTTCAAATTTCTTTGCCGTGCAGGGCATGATGCCGACGACATAGATATTCTTGGGATCGATCCCCTCTTTCTGCGCCCAGTAGGTTTTTACGGTAGCGCCGAACATCTGCATAGGCGATTTGCAGGAAGAAAGATTGGGAAGAAGTTCGGGATAATAGTATTCGACGTAGCGGATCCAGCCGGGCGAGCAGCTGGTGAACATGGGCAGGACGCCCTTGTTGGAAACGCGGTCGATAAGCTCGTTTGCCTCTTCCATGATGGTGAGGTCGGCGGCGAAGTTGACGTCGAACACCTTGTCAAATCCGAGCATACGCATTGCCGTGAACATTTTCCCTTCGGTATTGGTGCCGATGGGATAGCCGAATTCCTCGCCGATGGCGGCGCGGACGGCGGGAGCCGCAGCAACAACGACCACTTTTTCGGGATTGTTGATGGCGTCGCGGACGTTATCGATCTCCTCACGCTCATGCAGAGCACCCGTCGGGCAGACGGCAACGCACTGACCGCAGGCGACGCAGGGAGCGTCGGCAAGTTCTGCCTCAAACGCGCACGCAATGTGCGTGTTGAAACCGCGGCGGGCAGGAGAGATGACTGCAACGTCCTGCACGTGCTTGCACACCGCTACGCAGCGGCGGCAGAGAATGCACTTTTCGTTGTCACGCACGAGATAGGAGGTAGAAGTATCCTGCTCGCACTCGGTGCGTACACCCTTGAAACGGTTTTCGTCGCAGCCGTATTCGTTGGAAAGTTTCTGCAATTCGCAATTTGTAGAGCGAACGCAGGAAAGGCATTCCTTTTTATGATCGGAAAGCAAAAGTTCGAGGGTGGTCTTGCGGGACTTGCGCACCTTTTCGGTGTTGGTGAACACCTCCATGCCCTCGTTCACCGGAT
>CASFBD010000040.1 GCA_949292885.1 uncultured Bacillota bacterium | reverse complement strand
TGAGCGACGTATCATATGCGAGGACGCACACATCTGCCCCTTTTTCGCATAATTCCACCCCGTAAGAGGCAAATTCGCGTTTGAGTGCATCTGTTCCCACTAGATACACCTTTTTACGGGGAAACATCTCCGCCAGATATTCCGCCGTCGCCATACCCGACGTGTACACGAGATCATCTTCCGACCAGACACCGAGACGGATGAGTTTTTTTTGGTATTCCTCAGCAGTTTTGGAAGAATTGTTGGTGCAATACACAATTTTTTTGCCCGCGTCGCGGAAGGCGGCAAGGGTATGTTTCATGTCCCCGATCAGTGTTTCTCCCAGATATACCGTTCCGTCCATGTCCAACAGGAACACCTGTGTATTCCTAACCAGAGCGGAAAGATGTGCGTTTTCGTTCATATGTGTTCTCCTTCCCGCGAGGGCAAAACTGCCTTTTTTATGCGGGATCTTTCTCCTTTGCGGCAGCGGACATATGTGCGGGCGCACACAAAAGCCCGAATTCCCGTTCCAGCACGGGCGCACAGAGCAGCGGTGTGAGTTCGGGAGAGAGATAATACGCCTCGTCAGTGTCCGCGCGCGCGTTTTCCCCTTCCGCAAAGTAGCTGCGGGCGATCTTCTGCACGTACGCACACAGCAGGCGCGCGGAATCCGCCATGCGGCGGCGGGATTGCTCAAAAATGCGCACACGCTCGAAACTTTCCTCCCCTGTCGGCACGTGTACGTTTTCATACAGCTTTTTATAGGCAATGCCCGTACGTTCGGCGCACAGGCGCAGGCGCGCCGCATAGTCGGGCACGAAAAAGGGGCGTACCTGCGCCCTTTCAAACAAAAACAGGGCGTTTTCCGAACACGTTTTCAACACGGAAAAGGCGTGTTTTGTCGCATTTTGCGGCATACGTGTGCGCAAAAATTCGACCATCCCCATGCACGCAAACTTCTCCGTGCGGGAAAGAGCAAACAGCGCGGAAGCCAAAAAAAGTTCTTCCCTGTCCTCCCCTGCCGAAAGAGATAGAGAGGAAGCGCTCTGCGCGGCGCTCTCCAACGCCGCAAGCGGCTTGCGCCGGGCAAACAGCGCGTGCACGCGCAGTTCCTCCGCGCAAAGCGCGGAAAGAGCCGTCTGCGCCAGCGCCGCGGCACAGTCCGTCTGCAAAAAATTGCCGCATACGAGGATCTTTTGCGGCGGACGGAGCGGATATCCCGCAAAGGGCGGGGGCGCAGTCTTGACAAAACACTCTTCCGCCGAAGGAGAAGTTGGCACAGCCACACATTCCACACCGCGCAAAGTGGCAAAAAACCGCGCAGCCGAAAGGGCGCGGTTGCCCAGCGCCACAACGGCGCGTATATCGTCGGGCAAGGAAAAGAGTCCCATCGCACCTCCGCCTACCTCCGCACACAGCGGAGAAAAGGGAGAAAGTGCGGAAAACATGTGATTGAGCACGGCAGGGCGCTCCCCTTCCGAAAACAGAAGGGCAACGCGCGTGCCGGCGGGAAATTCAGACAAGAAAAAAGAGGAAAAGTCCTGCACCCGCTCAATGCGCGTATCGCCGAGCAGGGGCAAAAGCTGTTGTTCGATCATGGCATCGTCCGATAAAAAAGTATTTTTCCTCTTTTGTGTTGCGTGGGATCAGCCGAGAAAATCGTCCAGCGCGGCAAGAAGCGCATCGTTTTCTTTGGCAGAACCCACCGTGATGCGGCAGAAATCGGAAATACGCGGTTTTTGGAAATGCCGCACGAGCACGCCGCGCTCGCGCAGTTTTTCGTACACTTCCCTGCCGGAAAAACCTGCCCTCTTTGCAAAAACAAAGTTCGCACAGGAAGGAAGAACAACAAACCCGCGGCGGGCAAGCTCCTTGCTCAGCCGTTCGCGTTCGGAAACGACGAGCGCGTTCTTTTCGCTGTAATACGCTCCGTCCGAAATGGCGGCGGCGCACACCGCCTGGCAGACACTGTCCACGGGATAGGAATTAAAACTGTCGCGGCAGCGTTCCAAAGCGGAAATGAGTTCCCTGTTCCCGATCGCATAGCCGCAGCGCAGCCCCGCCAGCGAATACCCCTTGGAAAAAGTTTTGACGATGAGCAAGTTCTCATATTTTTTTGTCAGCGGCACCGCGCTCTGCCCGTAAAAAGGCATATACGCCTCGTCCACGATGACGATGCGCCCGCTTTCCGCCACAAACTTTTCCAGCGCGTCGCGCGCAATGCCCATGCCCGTGGGCGCGTTGGGGTTGGCAATGATCACGCCCTGCGCAGGCGTCTTTTGCAGCTTGGAAAGATCCTGCGAAAAGTCCTCTTCCAGCGGCACCACGACCTGCGGAATGCCGAAAAATTCGCAGAACACGGGATAAAAGCTGTAGGTCACGTCTGCAAACGCCGCCCCTTTCCCGTCAGGATCGAAAAAGGCGGAAAAGCAGAAAGCAAGAATCTCGTCGCTTCCGTTTCCGCAGAACACGTTTTCGGGCGAAACCCCTTCCGCCGCGGCAACGGCGCTTTTCAGCTTGTCCATGGCAAGCGGCGGATACAGCCGCAAATCGGAAAAGCTGACGTTTTTGTACGCTTCCAGCGCCTTGGGGCTGGGCGGATACGAGTTTTCGTTGGTATTGAGTTTGACGTATTTTTTATCTTTCGGCTGTTCGCCGGCGACGTAAGGAACGATTCCCTGCGCCCTTTTGCTCAGGTATGTATTCATAAAAGCACCTCTTTGGATTGGATTTTATCATACCCTTTTTTACGGCAAAAGTCAAGCGGCGGCGCTCCTTTCGGAGCGCCGCCGACAAATTCCGACAAAAGTTTTCCTTCCCGAAAAAACTTTCCGATCAGCAAGCAGTTTGAAAGATCTCTGTCTCTAAAAGATGCCGGGAATGAGAAAAGCGAGCCCCAGTCCCGCGACAAAGGAAACAAGGTTGGCAACCAGCGCATACACCACACACACGAACGTTTTGGGCGGACGTTCGGAAACTTTTTTTATTCCGATGCCGTATGCGACCGCTTCCAGTGCAAAGACGACAAATTCCAGCACCACATACAAAAACAGGAACATCCACTGTCCCGAAAAATAGTTGGCGAGGTTGAGCAATACGTTGAGCACCCCCTGCGTGATGCAGTTGGTGACGATAAGAAAAAGCAGCTGCTTCCCCTCCCTGAACCCGAAAAGCAGTGCAATGACGATCTCCACCAAAATGGTGAGCACGGTGCGCGCGAGCAGAGAGAGCACCTCGTTGACGTAATCGTACGAGCGATACGGCGAAAGCACTTCCGCGCTTACCGAAACGGAACCGATGTTCAGCCCGTCCATG
This sequence comes from uncultured Bacillota bacterium, assembly GCA_949292885.1. GTDB lineage: Bacteria > Bacillota > Clostridia > Christensenellales > Borkfalkiaceae > Borkfalkia. The sequence goes on along the minus strand of CASFBD010000040.1, from coordinate 11,213 downwards.
TCCACTGTATAATAGGAATCGAAGGCATACCGCTCACAGATCCCGCTGGAAACAAAGACGTCTTTTTCCGGAAAATACAGCAAAATCTTGAATTTCTGGGGCGGATAGTATGTCCAGGCGATCTCCTTTGTATCGCTGACCGTCCAGCCGACCTGCAAAAAGAAATAGCCGCCCTCGTCCTCATACTCCGCAAAGGCGAGCCAGGTTTCGTAATCGAAATCGGCGTACTCGTAGCCGGGATTTTCCTTATATTGAGCGGACGCGGGATCACCGTTCCAGGCATGGTGCGGGCCCGTGGATTTCTGTTCAGAAAGCAGGGTGCCGTAACACAGCTCTTCCCCGAGATTTTCAAAACGCACGCGCAGTGACGGTTTCGGCCCCATGTCCGCGTGAACGGGAAGGGGCAGCGCAAAGAGAGCGCACAACAGTAAGAGTATCGCCAAAACGGCAAGTTTGCGCCTTTTTTTCATTCATTTCCTCCGTTCATTTTTTTGAGCGCCGCAAAGACGCCGTGCGCACTGCACGTTTCCGCCTCGATAAAATGCTCTGCTTCGGAAATATCCCACAGCGTGTGTGCGTCCGAGTTGCACAGGCGCGGAAGATTTACGCCCGCATCCTGCCTGCACTCCACCATGCCGAAACCCAGCCCGGGATCGAACGCCCCGAGAATGCCGATGAGACCGTTTGCCTGCTTGTCGATGTGCGCGGGAACGGCTATCCCGCCCAAAGAAGAGACAAGCGGCGCAATTTCCTCCACGGAAACGCCCGAACTTACGATCAGCAGGTTTTCTTCCTCGCCGATCACCTCGTCTTCCTCGTTGAGAACGAGCTGCCGCCCGAAAATTTCCGGGCGGTTTTTGACCTTTTGACGGGTGCGGGAAATGTGATCTTCCAGTTTCTGCGCATCTTCATACCTCTCAAACAGGCAAAGAACGTGGATGTCCTCACTGGTGGTCAGTTCCATGGCAGGCAGAACGACCAGTCCGTTTTTTCTGCCCACCGCCATTGCCGCAGGGCAGTTTTTGCAGGTGTTGTGATCGGACAGGGCAATCACGTTCAATCCCTTGATAAGCGCCATGTTGACGATGTTGTTGGGAGTGTTGTCCCCGTCGCCGCAGGGGCTTAAACAGGAATGAATGTGAAGATCGTAGTACAGTTTCATTTCCTCCCCCTTGCGCTTTTGTCTAAATTTTTCCTATACGTTGCAAAGTTTTGCGACTGTTTTCCCCGCCTCGAATACGTTCATGTTTGTGCCGAGCACCCAGATCCCCAGCTGGGATGCTCTCTGAAACATAGGCTCGTCCGGCTCCGTTCCCTCGCACAGAAGGATACAGGCACAGTCGATGAGCGTTGCCACCGCCGCGACGTTGACATTGTTCATCACCGTCAGCCAGCAGCACCCCTCCGGCGCGCGGGAAATAATGTTGCTTAAAAAATCGCCGCTGTAACCGCTCTCGATCTTACGATCCTCGCCGCGACAAAATACGGCAAAACCGCTTGCCTGTACAAATTCGGAAACCGTCATTTTCTTTCCTCCAGTTTCACGCAGTTGAGCACGCCGCCGTATTGCACAACGTCCTCCGCATGGCAGCGACAGGTGGGCGCGCCGCACGCGCCGCAGTCGATGCCGGGAAGTTTTTTGAGATAATCCTCCACCTGCATCAGTTTCTGCATGGCGGCAAACCTGTCCGTATCCAGCTGGAAAGAGGTGGACGGCTCGGGCGCCTTATCCCAGAAGAAAAAGCTCTCGTCCAACCCGTACTCCGCCATGGTGGCGGGCGGGATCTTCATTTTATCCGCCAGCTGGCGCATACGGTTGCGCGCAATGAAAGGATTTTCCACGTTCAGCACGCCGCCCACGCACCCGCCGGGACACATATTCAGTTCCACAAAATCCGCGCCGTCCAGTTTGCCGTCGCTCATCTCTTTCAAAAGCCCCAGCACGTTGCGCACGCCCGAACAGTGGATATAGTTGCCAAGCCCGAGAGAATTGCTTTCGCCGCCAGACGAACCCCATCCCAGCCCGGAATAGCCGCACTTGCCCAGTTTGCGCGGATTTTTGATCTTATTCATCTTTTCCACAAGGCGGAAATAGACGTCGCTCTGCGAAAGCACACCGGAAATGTACTTTTCGTTGGCGACCTCTTCCTTATGCAGCGAATACACCTTTGCGGGACAGGGAGAAATAAAGAAAATGCCGATGTCGTCCGCGGGGATCCCCTTTTCCAGCGCCTGTTTTTTGGCGAGCTTTGCTGCAATTTTGGCGGGCGCGTAGAGGTTGAGCATATGGTCGGTCAGCTCGTGGAAACGCAGGAGAATAAGCTCTGCCACCGCCGGACAGGCGGTGCTGATGACGGGACGGGGCAGCGTGCAGTTTTGCATGACCTTTTTTGTGCAGTCTGTGACAAGTTCCGCCGCCAGGCCCACCTCGAACACCTCGTCAAAACCGAGCGCCAAAAGCCCCTCTATCACATAATTGGGGTCATCCAGGTTATTGAACTGCCCGAACAGAGAGGGCGAAGGCAGGGCGATCTTGTAAGCATAGCTGGAAACAAGGTCGAAACTGTCGTACACGGGGCGCTTTGCTCCCCCCTTGCAGCTGCGGACGCACTCACCGCAGTTGATACACTTATCATATATAATTTTTGCTTTGCCGTTTTCGATGCGGATCGCCTCTGTGGGGCAGCGGCGCATACAGGTGATGCAGCCGATGCACTTTTCGCTGTCCAAAACGACGGTTTTCAGCGTTGCCATGACATCCTCGCCGATATGTATTTTTCAAAAACGTGAACACAAATTCCGCAGACGTATGCAAAAAATCATTCCAGATTGACGCGCAGATACACGGTAGTACCCACGCCGACAGTGGAATCGATCTTCATCTCGTCGCTGTATTTTTTCATATTGGGGAGCCCCATCCCCGCGCCGAACCCGAGGCTGCGGATGCTCTCCGTTGCGGTGGAATAGCCCGCCTTCATCGCGAGGTCGATGTCCGCAATGCCGGGGCCCTTATCTTTCAAATAGATGTCGATGCGATCGGGATAGATCTCCACTTCCGCCTTGCCGCCGTGCGCGTGGATGACCATGTTGATCTCCCCCTCGTACATGGCAATGGCAACGCGGCGCACGGATGCGGGCGAAACGCCCATCTGCTTTAAGGTGCGCTTGACGCTCTCGCTGGCGTTGCCTGCCGAGGCAAAGTTTTCGCCGTCCACATCGTATTCCAGCCTGATGCACTGCATATCAGCCGCCCAACCCGTTTGTATAGAGGATTCCGCACGCGACGAACAGCCGCTTTTCTGTGGTGAGCAGGACGATCCCCTTTTCGCGCGCAAGATCAATGACGGGCTGTTCGGGGCGCTTGCCGCGCACAAATACGATGCACAGCATATCCATCATCTCTGCCGTACGCACGACCTGCGGATTCAAAAGCCCGGTCAGGAGCACGGACTGGTCCTTGACGTACGCAAGAACGTCGCTCATCATGTCCGAACCGCAGGCGGTATGGATCTCGGTATCGAGGTGCTCTGCGCAGCACAGGATCTCCGCGTCGAGCAGTTTGACCACTTCTCTGATTGTCATAGATTTCACTCCGGATAGAAATTTGCAAGCCGCCCCTCTGCGGGGCGGAGTTCTTTTTTCATTATCATACCATATTCTCCCCCTGATTTCAATACATTTTGTGAATTTTGCAACAAAAAACAGCCCCGAAGGGCTGTCTGAGATGCAATTTATAAACCCGCCGCCTGCATGATACCGAGGGCGGCATACCCTACCGCCACACTGACGACATACATCACACCAAGCAAAAACAGCGCGCGGCGGATGTTTTTGCGGTTGCGGAACAGGATGGTAAAACCCAGCCCCGCATTTGCGCAGATACCCGCGATAAAGCCGCCGAAAGTGAGTCCGTTGAGGATATACGCCTGCGTGATCACCGTACTCGCCGCGCAGTTGGGAATGAGTCCGATCGCCGCGGAAATAAGCGGCTGATACCACTTTCCGCTCTGCAAAAAGCTTTCGATCGCGCCTTCCGCATAGTGCATGACAAACCCGAAAACGATGTTGACGATGAGAATATAGACAAAGATCTGCAAGGCATGCGTCAGCGGGTGCAGGAAATAGCGATGAAAGTTGGAATCCTCTTCATGGTCGTGCCCGCAGGGGGTGCCGTGGATCTCCTCCCCTTCCCCCAGAATACTGAGCGGCTGTTTACGGAAAATAAAGTTGAACAGATACCCCACGCCCACCGCAACGGCAAACAGGATGGCAATGACGGGCATGACGGCAACCGTTTTTCCCGCCTCGCCGCTGGTGAGCAAAAGCACGATCGCCTCGTCGCTGGTGGCAAGAAAGACGGAAAGCACTGTTCCCGCGCGGATCAATCTCTTATCGTACAGTTTTGCCGCCATCACGGAAAACCCGCACTGCGGAATGATACCCGTTGCCGAACCCAGAAGCGGGGCAAGGTTCCCCGTCAAAATATTTTTATTTTTGGTGATGTTGGTCCTATTTTCCAACAGTTCTATGAGCACATACATGAGAAACAGGAAGGGAAAGACCTTCAGACTGTCCAATGCGGCGTGCAACAGGACGTGCAAAACCTCTTCCATAAAACAGACTCCTTTTCTGACAGACACTGATTATACCGCGAAAGCGCGCGCAACGCAAGTATTTTCCATCGCATACCTGCCAGCCCTGAAAAATATTTTGCCGAATTTTGCAAAAAGACGCGGACTGAAAAGTCCGCGCCTTATACACGTTCCGCTTATCTGAGTTCCCTCGTATCCACATGGTCCATGTCGGTAAATTCCTGATTTTCGCCGCACATAGCCCAGATGAAAGAATAATTTCTCGTCCCCACGCCGCTGTGTATGGACCACGAAGGAGAGATGACTGCCTCTTCGTTGTGCATGATGATGTGACGCGTTTCTTTGGGTTCTCCCATCATATGGAACACTGCGTCGTTTTCGCCCATATCCAGATACAGATACACTTCCATTCTCCGATCGTGCGTATGGCAGGGCATCGTGTTCCAGTTGGAACCCGGCTCCAGCATGGTCAGCCCCATCGCAAGCTGGCACGACTTCATCACTTCCGGATGAATGTACTGGTTGATCACGCGCTTGTTGCAGTCCTCCGCGCTTCCGCAGGGTACTTTTTTCGCCTTGGTAATGTCGATCTTCACCGTGGGATAGCTGCAGTGCGCGGGGCAGGATGCAATGTAGAATTTTGCGGGATCTTCCTCGTTTTCGCTGACAAAACGCAGATCTTTATGCCCCATGCCGATATATATTCCGTCTCTGGGGTTCATCTCGTACTTTTCCCCGTCCACGATGATCGTCCCTTTTCCGCCGATGTTGATGCAGCCCAGTTCCCGCCTCTGCAGGAAGTATTCCGCCGCAAGCTCTTTGCCCGCGTCCAGTTTGAGTTCCAGTTTTACGGGCATCATCCCCACGACCACAATGCGGTCGTAATGGCTGTACACCATGCGAATGTTGTCCTTTGTGAACAGGTTTGCAATGTGAAATTCCTCCCGCAGCCTGTCCGTCGTGTAATATTTTACGTCCTTTGCGCTCGATGCGTCACGCACTTCCATTCCTTTATCCTCCTCTTTGATCAGTTTTCCTTGTACCTGTATTTGCGACAGTGCCGCAAACGACAAACTTCCGTCTTCCAGTCTTTGCTGTTTAAATCCGCAAAGTTTTACATATTTGCTTGATATTGCGGGAAAGGTAAACGTCTGCCCTTCCTGCGTCTTTTTCAGGCTTATGGTTTTTTCCGTTCCGTCTGAAAAGCACAGTTTCATCTGTTTCCAATAGGTGTCATGCGGGAAATCCGCACGAAGATACAGCGTTACCGCCGTGATCTGCGCCGTCATTCCGAAATCCACCTGATATTCGAGGTCTTCACGGAGCCCTCCGCCCCACGAATGGAAGGGATATTCCCCGTGTCCCTTGTTTTCACAGATGCCGTCGATCGCATTCCGTTCAAAAAAACAAGGATCTTCCCTCGTTACAAAATTTGCCCGGGCGTGCGGAAAATACTTGTCCGTTTTATGTCTGTCGCAGGCGTTGAGCGCAATGTTACGCTCCCCGAATACCTCTTCACGCGAAGGAACACTTGCCCGCAGCAAATGCCTGTCTCCCGCAAATGCCTGTTTTCCGTAACAGGCGTTTCTCTCGTATCCGAAGGGAACGGGAAACTCGAACATCCCGTCCGGAAGATACACAATGCTCTCCGCCATGCTCTCGTCCGGCTGAAATTTCAGAAAATTTCCGTCATACAGACAGACTTTAAAAACGTCGCCCTCGGTATATTCGCCCTCGTAAACGCTTTCGATGCTGTCTCCTTCCGCACAAAATTTTTGATTCCCCTGCGCGTCCAAAAGATACAGTTTTATTGCTTTCATCTCTCCACCCTGCCCGTGCCGCCGCGCACGAGTGCTTCCACTTCTTCAACGCTCACGCGGTTGAAATCGCCTTGAATGCTGTGCTTTAAACAGCTTGCCGCCGTTGCAAACTCCGCGCTCTCCTGCAAGCTTTTACCGCTTTTCAGCGCATAAATAAGCCCTGCGGTAAACGCGTCGCCGCCGCCTACGCGGTCGACCATGTCCATGTCGTACCGCCGCGAAAACACCTGTTCTTTCCCATCGTACAGCGAGGAAAAAATGCCGTTTCTGTCCGCGGTGAACGTCCTGCGCTCGGTGAGCGCAACCAGGCGGCAAGGGTACGCCGAAAACAGTTTTTCCGCCGTTTCGCGGTTGCGCGCATATTCGTCTTTTTCCGTGCAACGCAGTTCAAACACCTGTTCCGCCTGATTTTCGTTGGCGATCAGAACATCCGTGTATTCGAGCAAAGGCAAAACCAACTCTTTCATTTGCGAAAGACTTAAAAGTTTACTGCGATAGTTAAGATCGAAGCTGACAGTAATGTTCTTTTTGCGGCAATATTGCGCCATTTTTAAGCATACGTCATAGCAATTTTGCGACAATACCGGCGTTATCCCCGAAAAATGGAACCAGTCTGCATTTTCAAAAATGCGTTCAAAGTCGTAATCTTCCGCCCTGCTTTCGCTGACAGAGGAAAACGCCCTGTCGTACACCACTTTGCCGGGACGCTGAGCCGCCCCTTTTTCGCAATAGTAAATGCCGATCCGCTTGCCTTGACGCAAAATGTTTTTTGTACCTACGCCGAATTTACGCAGTTCGTTGATCGCACTCTGACCAATGTCGTTATCGGGAAGAGCGGTTACAAATTCCGCTTCCTGCCCGAAGTTGGAAAGGCTCACCGCTACGTTTGCCTCGCCCCCCGCCGAAGGTCGCCTCAAAGGAGGATTCCTGAAAAAAGCGCAGATTGCCCTGCGGTGCAAGCCGCAGCAGAAGTTCACCGAATGTTACAGTCTTCATTTCCGCACCTCGTCACGCACGGCACACAGCTGTCTTGCGCGCCGCGTGATCTCCGCATAATCCTCCGCCGCGATCAGTTTTTCCTCCGCCATGCAGCTTGCGCCGCAGGCGATCACCTTTTCAAACGAAAGATAGTCCGCAATATTTTGCGCGTTGATCCCGCCCGTCGGCATCCACGATACCATGGAATAAGGCGCGGACAAACTTTTCAGCGTCTTTACCCCGCCGAAACTTTCCGCAGGAAAAAATTTGAGCGTCCGATACCCGAGTTCCAGCGCCGCCTCCACTTCCGTAGGCGTGATCACGCCCGGAAAAAAGGGAAAATTCTGCGAAAGCGCGTACTCTGCCACCTTTCTGTTGAACCCGGGGCTGACTGCAAACTTTGCCCCGCTTTCCATGGCGCGCCTGAGCTGTTCGACGGACAAGGCCGTCCCCGCCCCGACAACAACTTTTTCCCTTGCCGCCGAAATCTTTTCGATCGCCTGCGCCGCCGCGTCCGTGCGGAAAGTCACTTCCAGGATGTCCAGCCCGCCCTCGTACAAGGCGTCCGTTATTTTCAAAACGGGTATAATACCCGTTTTGCGAAGATGTTCATTCATGGATCTCATCCCCTCGCAAAAGGCGTACGGTATTCACCATTTTCAAATACCTCTGCGGATCCACATACCAGGCAATGGAATTTCCGCTGCCGATGGCAAACCCGCCCTGTTTGGCCTGCGCAAGCGCGTAAATGCGCCGCGTTTCTGTTTCCAGGTCTTTAAGCTCCATGCGTACGAGATGATCCGTGTCGATCCCGCCGAAATTTCCGATACGCGCGCCATACTTTTCCACCCATTCGGACATAGGCGCGATCTGGTCCTCGTTGGAATGCTTGGCATCTATGCCTACCTTTCCGATGATGTCGTCCATCACGGAAAAAATATTTCCGCAGGAGTGAAGCAGAAAAGGCTTACGATAGCTGTGAATAAGTTTTACGATCTTTTCGTACTGCGGCAAAATAAATGTACGTATATCGTCGGGAGAAAGCAGCGTATTGCTTTTATAGCCGAGATCGTCCCCGAAGCGGCAGACGCAATAAACGTCTGCAAACTGATTGAGAAAGCGCTCCCAGATGGTATACAAAAGCGAACCGCAACGCTCAAAGATGTCTGCAAAAAGCTGCTCGTCGTCGTATTTCAGGACACAGAGCGTTTCGTACCCGACAAGATCCTGCGCAATTTCAAACACCCCGTTTCCCACACCGCCGATGGCTTTCATGCCCTGCGGCATCTGTGCCGCCAGCGCCGAAAATACGGGAGAAAATTTTTGAAAATACAGGTCGGCGACACTGTCCCACGGATACGATTCAAATTTTTCCCTGCCGTCGATATACCCGGGACGAGGATGCGCCAGAGCGCCGCCATGCGGCAAAATCTCCGTCACGCATCCTTCAAACGTGACAGTATCGTAACCGTGATCGAGAAAAAACGCGCAATATTTGCGGAAATAAGAGGAAAGATCGCCCTGTTCAAGGTCGCGCAAGATTCCTTCCTGCCCCATTTTTTCCATGATCTCCGGCGCAATGCCGTGTTCGTACAGCGGCGTGCGCGCAGGCTTTTTGTTCAGCGCGCAGTCTACAATATTTTTGTAGTCGGGAACAAACATAACTTTCTCCTTATCTTGCCAGCCAGCCGCCGTCTACCGCGACGGTAAATCCGTTGACATAATCGCTTGCACTGCTCGCAAGGAATACTGCCGTGCCCATCACGTCGTCGGGAGTTCCCCATCTGCCCTGCGGAATGCGCTCCAGAATCGCCTCGCTCCTGTCTTTATCCGAACGCAGCTGTGCCGTGTTGTTGGTTGCCATGTATCCCGGCGCAATCGCATTGACGTTGATCCCGTACTTTGCCCATTCGTTTGCCATGCTCATCGTGATGCCTTTTACCGCGCTCTTGCTTGCAGTATAACTCGGCACGCGGATACCGCCCTGGTAAGAGAGCATACTCGCAATACTGATGATCTTCCCACCGCTCTTCTGCTTTAAAAACTGTTTTGCGACCAGCTGTGAGAAAAAGAACACCGTCTTTGCGTTGATACTCATTACATCGTCCCAGTTCTTTTCCGAAAACTCAATAGCGTCTTCCCGACGAATGATGCCCGCGTTGTTGACGAGGATGTCCACCCTGCCGAATTTTTCCACCGCGGCGTCGATAATGCCCTGCAACGGCTCTATCGTCATCAGGTTGGCAACGATCCCGTAAAAGTTTTCGCCCAGCTCCTTTGCCGTATCCGTGCTTTCCACATAGTCCACGCCCACGACTTTGGCGCCCGCACCAACAAACGCGCGGCAGATCCCCTGCCCCAGTCCCGTTGAAGAGCCCGTGACGATCGCCACTTTTCCGCTTAAATCAAACATTTTCAAAGTATTCATCTTTTATCTCCTTTTGATCGCAAGATCCTCTGCTTTTCCGTACAAAACGGTTAATTCCCGCTTTTCGCCCGCCCTCAGAGGGAAAAAGTTATCCTCCAAAAAGAAAGGTGAAGCGGATTTGCTGTAAAATTCCAACAACGGTATCAGTTTTTCGGAACAATTCTCCGCAACGACCTTGCCGCCGCAGACTGTAAGGCGCGCCCCTTCCGTTCCTTCCGCCAGGCAGTCGAACCCGCCTTCTTTGCAGGAAGTGAACGCATACAGATTGACGCCGCCCTCCCATTGCAGGAGGACAAGAAGCGTCTGTTCGCCCTCAAAGACAAACCTTTCCTGCGCCACATCCGTACAATACCCTTGCGCACGGACGGAATAATTTTTTTGCACGATCTCTTTGCCGCCGCAAAACACGCTCATGCGGCAGTCCCCTTCGTACCCGTTCTGGCAGAGCGCCTGCAAAGTGACTTCAAAAGAGTCTGAGGGGGCAAAGCGGCAATCGGGCGCTTTGAGCGCAAAATGCACCTTTGCGTTGGCGCGCCGCACAAAATACGCCGCCGCCTTGGAACGCTTGTAAAAATCAATGACGGACGCACAGTCGCTGTTGGGATACGGCTCGTTGAGCATCCACAAATTGCACCCGGAACAGCGCATGGCACGGGCGCGGTTGCGCTCAATGGCATAGGAAATGCCGTATGCCTGCATGAACTGCGAGGCAAACACCTGCTCTTGAACCGTACGCAGGCGGGAAAAATACTGTCTGTCGCGCGGGTAGGAATTCCACCAGAAAATATTGCGATTGAGCTGCAGCATATTTTCCGGATCTTTATAATTAAAATTCTCTTCCCCGCAAAACACTTTCCGTATCGTCTGAATATCGCTCAGCCCGTTGACGCCGAACTCTCCCTGATACAGCCAGTCGCCTTCATTATAATACAGAAAATGATTTTCCGCAAACGTCCAAGGGCCATGAATGTTATGATTATGGTTACAATTTCCCTCATTCTTTTTATAATTGAAATTGGGCCCGTTTGCACAGGAAGGATAGAACAACACACCGGGGGCCTGTTCTTCCACAATTTTTGCAAGCATTGCAATGTTGGGATGATCGGCTTTTACAGGAGTGAAATTTTCCCCTTTCAGCTCGTTTCCGCCGCAGTAAAAAGCAAGACAGCAATGCCTGTTGAGCAATTTTACCGTGCTTTCCGCACTCTCGCGCAAACGCTCCAGAAAATAAGGGTCCAGACTTGCCGCGCCCGTATAATCGCTCTGCGATTGGAAAAAATCCCTCCAGACAAGCAATCCGAGACGGTCGCAGACAGAGTAAAAATACTCTTCTTCTTCCAGTCCGCCGCCCCAAAGACGGAGCAGGTTGAACCCGCAATCCTTGGCACGTTGCAG